>CAYMKW010000039.1:0-22680 GCA_964391365.1 uncultured Microthrixaceae bacterium
AGATGTAGGTGTTGCGGACCATGAACTCCTTGAGGATGTCGTTCTGGATGGTCCCCGACAGTTGCTCGGGCGGCACCCCCTGCTCCTCACCCGCCACGATGAACAGCGCCATGATCGGCAGCACGGCGCCATTCATGGTCATCGACACGCTCATCTGGTCGAGCGGGATCCCGTCGAACAGCACGCGCATGTCGTAGATGGAGTCGATTGCGACACCCGCCATGCCGACGTCGCCGACCACCCGGGGGTTGTCCGAGTCGTAGCCCCGGTGCGTCGGCAGGTCGAAGGCCACCGACAGTCCCTTCTGCCCGGCGGCGAGGTTGCGTCGGTAGAAGGCGTTGGAGTCCTCGGCCGTGGAGAACCCGGCGTACTGGCGGATCGTCCAGGGCTGGGCGACGTACATGGTCGGGTACGGGCCCCGCAGGAAGGGCGGCAGCCCGGGGAACGTGTCGAGGAAGTCCAGGCCGGCGACGTCGGCCGCCGAGTAGAGCGGCGCCACCTCGATGCCCTCGGGGGTCTCCCACGGCGGCGGGGCAGCGGCCCCGGACCACGCCGCCCGGGCCTCGTCCGCAGGCGCAGGATCCGGCAGGTCGACCTGCGTGAAGTCCGGGACCTCGAATCCGCTCACCGTGCACCTCCCGTGCCCACACCGCATTCGTGCTGGGCCCGACGCAGGACGTCGAGCGCATCGACGCCGACGTGGACGAACTCGTCGACGCCGGCCTCCTCGAGACGGTCCCGGTGCTCGCCGGGGGCGCCCGCCAGGTACACCCGGCGCACCCCGGCCACGGCGGACAGCGCGTTCGCGACCTCGGCGGCACGCTCTCCGTAGACGGCGTCGGACGAGCAGATGCACACCAGCGGCGCTCCCGAGTCCGACACGTCGGCGACGAGGGCGGCCACGTCGTCGTAGCCCGTCGTCCCGCCGGCCTCGCCGGTCACCGCCCGGACGCCGCCGGCGGCGAAGAGGTTGCGAGCGAACGTCGCCCGTGCGGTGTGCACGGCGACCGGTCCCAGGTTGGCGAGGAACACGTCGACCGATGCGCCGTCGGCCCGGCCGGCGTCGGCGGCGGACCGCAGGTCCTCGTACCCCTCGGCCCACCGCACGGGCACGAGCAGCGGCGTACCGGTGGGCGCGGCGGCGAGCTCAGGGGACGACTCGTCGGCATCGGGGAACTCGCTCACCCCGGTGATCGGCCGGCGGCGGTTCGCCACCCGGGCGAGCTGGGCGTCCCGCTCGTCGGTGATGCGGGCAGCGAGCGTCCCGTCGACGAGCGTGGCACCGACACCCCCGGACGCCTCGAGCTCCCGGAAGCGACCCCAGGCGGCGGATGCGATCTGTTCGGTGAGCGTCTCGAGGAATGCCGAGCCGCCCGCCGGGTCGACGACCCGACCCAGGTTCGACTCCTCGATCAACAACAGCTGGGTGTTGCGGGCCATGCGGCGGCCCAGCTCTCCGTGCTCGGCGAGCAGCAGGTCGTAGGACTCCGTGGTCACGGAGTCGGCGCCGGCGACCCCGGCCGCGAACGCCGCCGCAGTGACACGGAGCAGGTTCACCCACGGATCCCGACTCGTCATCATCCGCCGGGCGGTGCGCACCGTGAGGCGCAGCGAACCGCCCGGATCGGTGGCACCACAGGATGCGGCCAACCCGGCCCACACCCGGCGCACCGCCCGGACCTTGGCGAGCGTGGTGAACACATCGGCGTCCGCCGCCACCTCGACCTCGATCTGCGCCGTGGCCGCGTCGGCATCGAGTCCGGCCGAGCTGAGTTCCCGCAGGTAGGCGGCGCCGGTGGACAGGAGCACCGCGAGCTCGAGCACCTCGGAGGCGCCGGCCTCGAACGCGGGCAGGGTCGACACCGTCATGGTCCGAACCTGCGGTCGGGCCACGGCGGTGCGGGCTGCCAGTGCCGCCGCCGCGGTCAGCGCCTCACCGACCGGTCGCGGTCCCTGACCCACGGCGGCCAGCGTGCCGAAGGGGTCGGCGCCGAACCCGCCAAGGGCTGCGCCGGGTGCCAGCCCCTGCGCAACCCAGAGCGCCTCGAGCGCCTCGGCGGCCGACTCGAAGTCCCAGCCCGGTCGGAGCACGATCGGAGCCAGATCGAGCAACACGCCGTCGAGCCGACCACCCAGGTCGTCCACCGTCGCCGGCGGGAACGGCAACTCGAGGCTGGTCACGCCCCGTTCGAGGTCGCGGAGCGCCGCCCGGTTGGCGGCGAACGCATCGGGTTCATCGATCGGACGACGGACGTCCCAGCGACCGTCCGGCCGCGGCACGACAGCGCTCCCCCGGGTGGACGGCGCCGACCCGGGGAACCCGGACTCGTCGTGACCGGTGGGAGTCTCGGCCGGAACGTAGAGGGGCTGGAGCTCGACTCCACCTTCGGTGCTGGACACCAGCGAATCGAACGACCGCCCCTTGAGCGCGGTCTCGACGGCGGACTCCCACTCCTGACGGCTCACCGCTGGGAAGGCGGCGGCCAACGGTGGCAGCAGCGGGCCCGACGGCGTCCCCTCGGCTCCTGACACGTCGACCTCCTCGACCTCCGGGCGGCAGCGGTCGCCGTCGCCGTCGGTGACGCCGGGAGGCTACCGGAGGGCGCCGTCCGGCTCCGAAGCGGCGACCACATCGGGGCCCCGGTAGGGCGGCGGCCGCAGGACGGGAGCGGGTGGTCCGGGCTCGGCACCGAGCGTGGGAACGGGCGCGGTGTCGATCGGAGCGGCCGCCGCGGGCGACCGGCGGCGGTTGGCGTCCCGCGCCGATGCGGGAAGGGGTCGCCGGGCTGACCGGTCCCCGAGCGTCAGCACCCGGTAGATCGTGAGGAACAGGACCGCCGCCGCCAGACCCAACGTCACCCAGCGGAACCAGGTGTTCGATGCGTCGGTTCCTGCGGTCATGGCGTGCACCCCGACGAACACACCCAGCGGGAACGACAGCAGGTGGACGGCATGCCACCGGCGGCGGGGCATCCGCCGCTGCAGGAGTGAGGTCACCTGGACCACGGCGAGCAACCACGTCGCGAACACGCCCCAGGCCACGGCGGTCGGCTTCCAGTCGGAGGCGAAGGGCACGAGCAGCTCGACGACGGTGAACTCCTCGTAGCTGTCCGCCCAGAGGGCGACCAGGTGGACGACGACGAAGCCCACCGAGAGTCCGGCCAGTCCACGGTGCAGGTCGGTCAACCAGGCCGGTAACCCCTTGCGGACCACGATCCGGGTGCTGAGCAGCAGTCCCCAGACGACCGTCACCCCGATCAGCACGGCGGCCACCATCCCGCTGGCGCGGGCCACGAACCACCAGATCTGTTCGTTCACCGTTCGACCTCCGCGGCCGTCGGGTCGTCACCCACGTTCGAACCATCGGCTCGCGTCCCGGACATCCTGAGCCCCGCGATCCGTTGGCCGTCGAACGTGCCGTCGAGGTGGCCTCCCGGTTCGACGACCCGTCGCCGATCGACGGGCGAACGCAGCAACTGACCTACGCTCCCGTCGTGAGCATCTCCGCAACCGAGTTCGACACCGTCATGCTCGTCGCGAGGGTCGTCGTGGGCGTCACGATCTTCGTCCACGGCTACAACAAGGCCTTCCGCGGCGGGAGGATCCCCGGCACCGCCAACTGGTTCGCCGGTCTCGGCATGCGACCGAACGGCACGGTCCACGCGTACGCAGCGGCGGCCACCGAGCTGGGAACCGGCGTGCTGCTGTGCCTCGGCCTCCTGACCCCGCTCGCCGCGGCCGGGGTGATCGGGATCTGCACCGTGGCTGCGTGGGTGGACCACCGGGGCGCGTTCCTGATGTTCAAGAACGGTTTCGAGTACGTGCTCGTCCTGGCCACCCTCTGCGCCGTGATCGGCGCCTTCGGCCCGGGCGCGTGGTCACTCGACGCCGCCCTCGGTCTGGACACGACGCTGACCGAGGGCTGGCGCGGCCTGGCGATCGCCGTGATCCTGGGTGTCGGCACCGGGCTGGCCACGCTGCTGTTGTTCTGGCGGCCGCTCCCCGCCGACGACGACGCCACCTGAACGTCGCGGTCCGGTCGGCTGCGACCGGGAACTCCAGTCCGCCGCCCGACGCGCCGATGGACGCTGCGGTGGACACCAGCGGGACGGTCATCGGCGAGCAGATCGCCGGCATCAGCGGGTGGCTGCGCGGGCTCGACGACACGCCCGCTGATCTGGTCGTGTCGGAGGGGCTCTCGCTCATCGGGCGGATCACCGGCGCCGACCGCGTCGTCCTGACGACCGTGCACGGCGGTGTCGCGTCGACCGCAGCCGTCCACCCTCTGGACCTCCGGGCCGTCGAGGACACCCGTGCCTGCGAGGTCGAGTGGCTGCCCTGGGGCGTCCCCGGCGTGCGGGCCCAGCAGTTCGTCTTCGCCGGTGATGCCCGGCGGCTCCCGGCGGGACCCTCCGGTGGGGTCACGCTCGGCGACCTCGGCGTGCGTTCCGCCGCCTACCTCCCCGTCACCGACGCCGGCCGGACGGTCGGGGCGCTGCACCTGTGGTGGTCGACCCCGGTCGATGTCTGGGACGACGCGTACGGAGCGGTGATCCGGAACGTGACGCGGCTACTGCTCGATCGCGTCGACCGCCCTCGTTGACGGCGGCGTGACGGACCCGCCCGTCAGGACGGCGGTTCCGCTCCGGGGAGATCGGGTGACTGGTCGGCCTCATCGGGCCACCGCTGTCGGGCCACCTCCCGAACGGCGTCCTGGTAGGCGACCTCACCCTGGGACTCACGAATGGCCTCGAGCTCGATCAGGTGCGAGTCGATCACCTCGTGGCGCTGGAGGATCGTGGACACGAACGCCTGGATCACCCCGGCGGCCGGGAGCGCCATGATCGCCCCCATGGGTCCGAGCAGGGTGCCACCGGCGATCGCCGATCCGAAGGCCACCGCCGGGTGCAGGTCCATGGTCTGCGACGTGATCTTCGGCGACAGCAGGTAGTTCTCGACCTGCTGGTAGACGACGATGAAGATGAGCACCCAGAGCGCGGTGATCGGGTCGTTGACGAGCGCCACGAGCAGCGGGAGCGCCCCGGCCAGGTAGGTGCCGATCGCCGGGATGAACTGGCTGATCAGCCCCAGCCAGAGCGCCAGGGCGAGCGGGGACGGCAGACCCATCACGGCGAACGCAATCCATGCGGCCGCCGAGGACAGCACCGCCAGCAGGAGCCGGGAGTAGAGCCACCCTCCGGTCTTCTGGATCGCGAGCTCCCACAGCAGCAGCACCGTCCGCTGGTTGCGTTCCGGCAGGACCGAGCAGACCGTCCGTCGCAGCTTCGGCCCCTGCGAGGTCATGTAGTAGCTGAACAGGGCCACGGTGAACGCCTGGAACACGAGGCCGACCACCCGGCCCGTCACCGACAGGACCCGGCCACCGACGTTCTGGGCCAGACCCGTCAGGTCCGACTGGTAGGCCTCGATCTGCTCGACGATCGTGTCGGTGGTCAGTTCGGTGTCGAACGTGCCGTTGATCCAGTCGGTGACGCTCTGCAGGTAGTCGGGCGCCCGGTTCACCAGTTCGGTCACCTGGTCCACGACCAGACCGCCCATCACGAACAGGAACAGCGACGTCCCGACGAACACGACGAGGAAGCACACCAGCGTGGCGACGCTGCGCTTCCAACCCCTGTCCTGCAGCTTGTCGACCGCCGGTTCGACGGCGAACGACAGGAACAGCGACACGACCACAAGCAACAGCAGCCCGCTGAGCTGGGCGAAGACGTAGCGCCCGAACTGGAAGAGCGCGACGGCGACCATGGTCGCCACGGCGACCCGCCAGAACCACGGCGGAACCCGGCCCGAACCGAGGTCGAGCCGCAGCGCCGTGCCGGACTCATCCGGAGCGCTCGGCGTGGCCGGGGCGGCCTGCCGATCCGGCTGCTCCTCCACCTGGCTCACGACCTCCACTCTCCCACCGCGTCGGGGCGGGGCGGCGGACCGTGCTCAGCCCGGACCGAACATGCGCAACCACTGCTCGAGCGAGCCGGGCCTGAACACGACGTTGCGCTCGCGGGTGTCGCCGAGCCGGGCCCGGGACTCCACCGAGTACTGGTGGCCGGGGTACAGGACGACGTCGTCGGGGACCGCGGCGAGCGTCTGCGTGAGGCTGAAGTACAGCGCCTCCGGGTCGCCGCCCGGCAGATCCGTCCGGCCGCAGCCGTCCAGGAAGAGGGTGTCGCCGGCCACGAGCCGTCCGTCCACCAGGAAGCACTGGCTGCCCGGGGTGTGTCCGGGCGTGTGGATGAGCTCGATCGGGACCTCGCCGACCCGCACGACGTCCCCGGCTCCGTGGGTCACCAGGTTGCGGCGATCCAGATCGGTGACCTTCAGGACCCACTCGGCCTCGTCGGCCTGCACGTGGACGGGCACGTCGACGAGCTCGAGCAACTCGGCTGCACCCTCGATCCTCATGCCCATCATGGAACCGCCACAGTGGTCCGGGTGGTAGTGGGTGACGAGCGCTCCGGTGATGCGCATGCCGTCCTGCGCGGCGGCGTCGACCAGGTCGCCCACCGCATAGGCCGGGTCGACCACGACGCACTCGCCGGTCTCGCGGTCGCCGACCAGGTACGAGAAGTTGACCATCTGCGAGGCCAGCGGATCTCCGACGGCGAAGTCACGGCCCGCGAGCAGCTGTCGGAAGTAACAGCGGTCAGGGGCCGCACCATCGGGTTCCTGCGGTGGGGTGGGATCGCTCACGTCGTCACGGTACCGCCCGACCGCCACGGACCCGGGGCGACGAGAGGTAGTCGAGCAGGAGTCGGCGGTACGACCGGTCGAACCGGTCGTAGGTCGCCCGGAGCGGGTCGCCGGGCCAGCGGCGCGGGAGCAGCTCGATCGGCAGGAGCGGGTCGGCGACCAGGTGGCGGAGCACCGCCGCGGAGAGCTCGAACCCGGGACGGAGGGCGGCGGTGTCGCCGCGTTCCAGGGCGTCGACCAGCGGCCCGATCGACCGCCGGAGCACCCCCGCCCGATCGGCCCAGGCGTCCAGGTCCCACAGCAGCGGCGCCAGGCCCTCGTCACGGTCGGGGCTGCAGCGCGACCACATGCACGACCGAGCGACTCGTTCCCAGGCCGGATCACCGGCTGGTCGACCCAGATTGTCCGGGCGCATCCAGACACCGTCCCGCAGCTCGCCGAAACGGAGCCGTTCCATGGTCCTCCGGAGGTCGATGCGCTCGGCGGCGGGCCGCGCCCCGGGCAGGACGACCGCCTGAACCCACTGGCCGGACCAGCTCGCCGGTGGCCCGCTGCGCCCCCGGACCTGCCGCTCGCGACGCTCGGCGAGCTGTTCGCCGAGCCGGTACCAGCCACGCTCGTCCCGAACGGCGTCGCCGTTGGTGACCATCCGGGAGAGCGCCGTGCGCACGGTGCCGGCGCGCAGCCCGAACAGGGCCCCGACCCGTGCCAGGCGCTCTGGCGGAAGCGCCGGGGGGTCGGTGCCGAGCAGCGCCGAGACCAGCACCGAACGAGCCGACAGCGGCTGGAGGTCCGCGGTCGGTTCCGGTTGCTCACTCACCCGTCGGATCGTACCGACGCCACGGAGTCCGTGACAGCTGACGTTGTCTCCGTAACGCCACGGTGGTTAGCCTCGGGCCGTGGCCGCCACCGCGCATCGGACCCCCGCGACCCGGAACGCCGCCCTGCTCGACCCGGGGACCATGGCACCCCCGACCGCAGCGCTCACGCAGGCCCTGCCGACCGACCGGCTCGCACCCAACGGGCGTCCGACCGGCGAACTGCGGGACCGCCTCTACCGGATCCCCGACCTGGCGAACGCCGGACACGTCGCCGGCGTCTGGATCCAGTCGGTGGGGCTGCTCTGGCTCGTGGCGTGGTGGGACCACCCGATCGGGTGGCTCCTGGCCTTCCCGCTCATGGGCCGGGCGTTCGCCCGGTTCGCGATCCTCGCCCACGAGGCCGCACACCGGCTCCTGTTCTCCAACCGGCGGGCCAACGACCTCGTCGGCGCCTGGCTGGTCGCCTACCCGGCCTTCGTGCCCATCGACGCCTACCGACGTGGCCACATGGCCCACCACAAGCGGGAGTTCGGCCCGAACGAGCCCGACGTGGCGCTGTACGCCGGCTACCCGATCGCCGCCGACTCGTGGCGACGCAAGCTCACCCGGGACGCCCTGGGGAGCTCCGGCTGGAAGAACCTGATGCTGCTCGTCCGGGCGCTCGGCTCACCGACGGCCCGGCCGGTGGCGCTGCGCATCACCGCGTGGCAGGTCGCCCTCTGGCTGGGACTCTGGGTCCTCACCGGTAGGTGGTGGGTGTACCCGCTGTTCTGGCTGCTGCCCTGGATGACCGTGTGGCGGGTGCTGAACCGGCTCCGTGCGGTCGCCGAGCACGGCGGCCTGCAGGAGTCCGACGACCGCCGCCGGACCACCCACCACGTGCGCCAGTCACCGACGGCACGCTTCTGGATGGTGCCGTTCAACACGGGCTGGCACCTGGCCCACCACGTCGACATCGGCGTCCCGTTCGCCCGGCTGCCCGAGTTCCACCGCGAGCTGGAGGCGGCCGGCTATGTCAGCGACGACCTGGCCTGGCCGACCTACCGGTCACTCTGGCGGCACGCCCACCGGCGTCCGTGACGGCAGCACCCCTCGGAACGTCACGGCGTACGCGGGCCGGCCGGTCCGCCAGATGATCCCGTCGTAGAGGAAGTGGAGGGCGCTCGCCGAGAGCGCGACGACGAACGCCGCCATGGCCACGCTCGTCGTCATCATCCAGTAGACGAACCACACCGCACCCACACCGAAGAGGATGACGGTCGGCCACGGGCGGAGCACCCGGGTCACGCGTGCCAGGTTCGACCCCGGCTTGGACTGCGTCCGGGACCGCAGCGACCGGGCGACCACCACGTAGTACTCGGCGGCGTGGCTGCCGATGAAGCCGAGCAGGGCCGCCATCGGGGCGAACGGTGCGATGGCGAACATCACCAGGGTGCTGCCCAGGTACCAGTGCTTGGCCCGGTTCTGCGGCCGGTCGCGTTCCTGACGCCACCAACGCACGCCCAGCACGACAGTCAGGGCCACGAGTGGCACGGCCAGCACCGACGCGACGGGGCGGGCATCGGTGAGCAGCTCGGCGGTCCAGGTGTTCATCCCGGGCTCGCCCACGTCGAGCACACCGGAGCGGAACTGCTCACCGAGCCGTGGTGAGGCGATCGCCGTCGCCAGCGCTGCTCCGAACGCAGCGAACAGGAGCGGTCGCTCCACGCCCGGGGCGTCCTGGCCCACCTTGCGGCCGTAGATCCGCACCAGTCCGTAGCGCTGGAGCAGCGTGTGGACCACGTTCCAGGTGGCACCGACGAGCGCCAACACGACGAAGGCCTGCGTCCACAGGACGGCGACCGCGGCGACCATCACGAAGGGGGCGACGGTGAAGACCACGGTCCGGGACCGGAAGGTGTCGCGGTCGCCGTAGACGAGCGGCAGCGTCAGCATCTGGTGGCTGTAGCTGAACGCATACGTGGCGGCGACCGCCGTGGCCACGGTGCCGGCGAGCAGCCAGCCCAGTGCGGCGAACGGCACCCAGGCCCAGACGATGGCCTGGTCCGACCACGCCGAGCCGATCCAGCGCGTCACGACGTCGGGTCCCGTAGCGGCGCGACCGTCGACCACTGCCGCCCGCTCCGACCCGGCCGCCCCCGTGGTGGTCACCTCCTCACGGTACCCGTCGACCCGGGGAACGGCCACGGCGCAACCGGTCCCGTGGCCCGCGGGACGTCCCGGTACCCTGCTCCCATGCAGGACGATCGGGCGGCAACGGGTGCGCCGCGTTCGGTGGCCTACCTGGGTCCCCGCGGCACCTTCACGGAACAGGCCGTGCTCTCGCAGCCGGACCTGGCCGCCGCCGAACTGATCCCCCACCCCTCCATGGCCGAGGTGCTCTTCGCCGTCCACGAGGGCCGGGCGGATCTGGGCGTCGTGCCGATCGAGAACGCGATCGAGGGCACGGTGAACGCCACGATCGACACGCTCGCCTTCGACGTCGACCTGTCGATCCAGCGAGAGCTCGTCGAACCGGTCTCGCTGCACCTCCTGGTCAGGCCCGGGGGTCGACTCGACGACGTCCGGCGTGTCTGTTCGATCCCGGTCGCGACCGCCCAGTGCCGGGACTGGCTGCGCCAGCACCTGCCGGGTGTCACGACCCTGGCCGCCAACTCCACCGCCGAGGCCGCTGAGGCCTGCGCCGCGTCGGACGACACCGGTCTCGCCGCCATTGCGAACCGTCGGGCCGCCCAGGTCTACGGCCTGGAGGTACTGGCGGAGGAGATCGAGTCGCACGCCGAGAACCGGACGAGGTTCGTCGTCGTGGCCCGGGACGGCATCCCGCCGCCGACCGGACACGACAAGACCTCGATCGTGGTGTTCCAGCAGGCCGACCGGCCCGGTTCGCTGCTGTCGATCCTCCAGGAGTTCGCCGCCCGGTCGATCAACCTGACGCTGCTCCTGAGCCGGCCGACCAAGACGTCCTTGGGCGACTACTGCTTCCTGCTCGAACTGGACGGACACGTCGCCGACGAGGTCGTCACCGACTGCCTCCGCTCGCTCAGGTCGACCCAGGCGGACGTGAAGTTCCTGGGCTCGTATCCCGCCGCCGGTGCCGCGGCGCCGGCCCGGCGCGACGAGTTCACCTCCGCGCAACGGGCTGCCGACGACTGGGTCCGGAGCCTGCGCGACCAGGTCCGCTGATCGGGAAGCGTCGGTGCGGCGGTACGAACCCGTAGCCTGACGGGATGCGTCGACTCCTCGTCCCACTCGTCCTGCTCGCAGCGATCGGCCTGGTGGCCGCGTCCTGCGGGGGCGACGACTCGTCCTCCACCACGACGACCGCCGCGACCGGTGCTGCGACGGGGGCCGTGACGATCGGCGCGCTGCTCGACCTGTCGGGCGACGGAGCCTCGCTCGGCCAGGGGTCCAAGTCCGCGCTCGAGGCCGCCGTGACCCAGGCCAAGGCCCAGGGTGTCGACGTGACCCTGGACGTCCGCGACACCGGCGGCGACCCGGCCACGGCCCTGAAGGAGATCCAGAGCCTGCGGGAGGCCGGTATCACCACGGTGATCGGCCCGCAGACCTCCTCCGAGGCCAAGGAGGTGCTGTCCTTCGCCGACGAGCAGGGCATGCTCGTCGTCAGCCAGAGCAGTACCGCCTCGACCCTCGCCATCCCCGGGGACGCCCTGTTCCGGATGATCCCCACCGACCAGGTGGAGGGCGTCGCCTCGGGCGACCTCATCATGGTGAACCCCGGGCCGCGCAAGGTCGTGATCGCCCACCGGGACGACTCCGGCAACACCGGCCTGGCGAACGCCGTCTCGGCCACCGTGAGCGCTCGGGGCGGGACCGTCGTACCGGGCACGATCGTCTACCCCGCCGAGGGCGCCGACTACGCAGCGGTCGCCCAGCAGATTGCGGACGCGGTCGCCGGTGCCGACGGCGAGGAGGAGGTCGTCGTCTACCTGGCGGGCTTCGGCGAGGTGGCCGACATCCTGGCCGCAGCGAGCACCCTCACCGGCCTCGCCGACACGGCGTTCTACGGCGGTGACGGATCCGCCCAGTCCGAGGCGCTGATCACCGACACGACCGCGGCCGCATTCGCCGCCGGACCGGCGCGCGGGTACCCCAGCCCGCTGCCGACCATCGCCGGTGACGCGGCTGCCCCATCGGAGGCACTGACCGCTGCGCTGCCCGAGCCCGAGCCGCTCGCCTACGGCGCCTACGACGCTCTGCTCATCATCGTCGCTGCCCTCCAGCAGGCCGGCTTCGAGTCGAGCGGCGACCAGCTCCGCGACGCCTTCGCCGGCGCGGCCAACGGGTTCGCCGGGGTGAGCGGGCCGGTCGAACTCGATGCCGCCGGTGACCGGGCCACCATGCCGTTCGCCTTCTGGGGTGTGTGCGACGTGGACGGAACCTTCGAGTGGCGCGACCTGGGTGACTGGGTCCCACCGCAGAACGCCGGCGAGGCCGGCGTGATCGCCTACATGGGCTGCATGACCGGCGGCGTGGGGAGCGGCGCTCCGACGCCGTGAGTCGGGCGGCGGGCCACGGGACTGCACCCGGGGCCCGACCGCACGACGACGGGAGGGATGGCAGAGCGGACGAATGCGACGGTCTTGAAAACCGTTGGGCCGGCAACGGTCCCGTGGGTTCGAATCCCACTCCCTCCGCAGGGCCCGGTCCGATCCCGGGTGATCACGACGATGATGCCGTCTACGCTCGGCGCAGGACCCGTCGATGGACCTCGATGGGCGGTTGGAGAGGAGCCGACATGACCGTCGACGAATCGAGCGAACTGTTCCGCCGACCGAGTGACCGACGCCGGCGGGGCCTCGCCGCCGGGCTCGGGGCCGTGGTCGCAGCCGTGCTGATCGCGGCCGGGTGCGCCGCCCCGTCGGGCGGCACGGTCGTCACCCAGGGGTTCTACGACGGTGAGTACTCGATCATCTCACCGGTCTCCTACGGCTACGACGGCGTGGCGGGCCAGGACCTGAACCTCTACTTCTCCGACACCCGCACCGGCGAGACGTCGACACCGTCGCTCACCCTCGTCGCGCCCGGCGGCGGGGCGGTCGCAGCGACCGAGCTGCGCGGCAGCTACACGAAGCGGTTCATCCTGCCGGTCACCGGTCGGTACTCGATCCAGCTCCGCTACCCGGACGCCGACACGGGGGTGCGGCGGTACCTGCTCGCCGTCAGCCGCGACGAGGACCGGGGCCTCACCGGAACCGGTCGGCTCGGGTCGGTCATCGCCGGCCAGCGCGTCACCTACCGCTACGCCGGCACGGCGGGTGAGCGCCTCAACCGCTACGGCGTGGACCGGGTCGTCGCCCCGGGCGGTGCGGCGGTCCTCAACAACGGGATCCGCAGCGCCCAGGTCACGCTGCCGGCCACCGGCGAGTACCTCATCGAGGTCGCCGGATTCGATGCCGTCCTGAGCAACGACCTGCCCCCCGTGGACGTCGCCCTCGGCGCCACGCTCGTCCCCGAGCTCCTGCCCGGCCAACACGTCGACCTGCGCTACCCGGGCACGGCCGGTGAGGCGCTCGGCATCGGCGCGTCGAGCTCGGCGTACTCCGTCGAGCTCCGCACACCGGCCGACGCCCCGTTCACACCCAGCAGCAGTCGCGGGACCCGGTCGGTGCTGCCGGCCGCCGGCACCCACATCGTGGTGGTTTCCAGCTCGCCCTTCGCCGGTCCCGGGACGATCATCTGGTTGAGCAACGACCTCGACCTCGGGGTCCGTGGTGAGGGCAGCTGGCCCGCAGACGGACGAGCCCCGGGACAGTCGTTCGTCGTCTCCTACGTCGGCGTCGCCGGGCAGCAGGTCCGTCTGCGGACGCTCGACCCGCCCGGTCTGAAGCCGCTCGTGACGCTCTCGGCGCCCAGCGGCTCGATCGTGGAGGGAGTCACGGAGCCGGGATACCCCTCCGATCCGTGGACCACCTACACGCTGAGCGAGACCGGGACCCACCGGGTCCTCGTGGTGCCGGCGTCCGCCTACGACCAGGGCCCGATCACGCTGCAGATCGACGACCTGCCCTGACTGCGGTGAGCGGCCGGCGGAACCGTTGGGGCCGACGTCGTCACCGAACCGGCCAGACCGGGTTCACGACTGCCAGGCCGGCGTGCCGTCGATGTAGGTCTCGGCGAAGGTGATGTCCGCCCACGACGACGGGTCGGCGGTCCACGGGTCGGCTGACGCGACCGCCCAGTCGGCTCGCCTGCCGACCGCCAGCGTGCCCCGGTCGTCCGCGTGGATCTGCCAGGCAGCGTTGGTGGTGATCGCGTCGAGCGCCTGGAGCGGTGTGACGCACTCGGCCGCGTTGATCACCTGACCGTCGGCGAGGGTGGTCCGCTGGACCGCCGTGCGGGCGCTGAGCAGCGGTTGGATCTCCGTGACGTTGTAGTCGGAGTGCAGGGACGGACGGAGGCCGGCCGCGTAGGCCGATGCCACCCGGTCGAGGCGGTTCGTGCGCTCCGCTCCCAGGATCGTGTCGCGGAACGCCGCTCCCCAGAAGTACACGTGGTTCATGAGGAAGCTGGGGGAGACGCCCAGCTTCGCCATGCGCGCCAACTGGTCGTCGCTGGTGAAGGAGACGTGTTCGAGGCGGTGCCGCCGGTCGTCGGCTCCTCGCGCCGGCAGCAGGTCCTCGAGCGCCCCCAGCGCGAACTCGACGGCGGCGTCGCCGTTGGTGTGGACCATGATCTGCCAGCCGTCGTCGAGGCCCACCGAGAGGACGTCGCGCAGCGACTCCGGCGTGAAGTTCGCCCGGGCGCCGTTGTTCTCGCCCAGGTACGGCTGCATGAAGTATCCGGAGCGGCCCTGGTTGGATCCGTCGGTGACCACCTTCCAGGCGTCCGCCCGAACCATCTCGTCCCCGCTGAACGGCGTGACGCCGGCGGCCTTCCACTCGGCGGCGACCTGCTGCGGTGTCTTCCCGGCCTGCACGGCGAACTGGGCGGTGGACACGCGCACCGGCAGGCGCTTGGCGGCGTTGATCTGGTGCAGCATCGCCAGCTCGGCGGTCCCCTGGATCGTGCCGGTGGCTGCCTCCCGGATCGAGGTCACGCCCTGACGTGCGGCGGCGGTGAGGATGACGTCGATGCCGGCGACCAGGTCCTGCTGCGACGGCTTCGGCAGCGCGCCGATGATCATCATCATGGCGGGCGCCTCTCCGACCACACCGTTCAGGCGACCGTCGACCCGGCCGAAGGTGCCGCCCGGCGGATCGACGATCGAGTCGTCGATCTTCGCGAGCGTCAACGCTGCGGAGTTGACGTAGAAGAAGTGCATCGACGCGTTCATCACCACGACCGGGTTGTCGGGGGCGATCTCGTCGAGGAGCTTGCGGGTCATCACCGGCTCGCCCGGGTAGAGGCTCGGGTCGAAGAGCCTGCCCAGGACCGGTTGCCCCGGACCGGCCTGCGCGGCCGCCGCCTTGATGGCGGCCACGGCGTCGTCGAAGGTCGGACAGGCCTTGTGCGAGACGTCCGTCCACGTGAGGGTCAGCAACGACGTCCAGATGTGCATGTGCGGTTCGATCAGGCCCGGGATCACGATGCCGTCGGGCCGGATCGTGGTCGTCCCTGGGCCGACGAGCCGGTCGACGTCGGCGACCGTCCCGATGCCGATGATCGACCCGCCCGACACGGCCATCGCCTCGGCCGACGGCGACCTCGGGTCGCCGGTGGAGATCTGTCCGACGACGAGGAGGTCCGCCCGCTCACCCTCGGTTCGGCTGCGGGCATGGTGGGCGGGCTCGACGGCGCCACCTGCGGCCGGGAACCCGTCACCGAGGACAGCCTTGGCGACCGGGTGGGCCGAACACGAGCAACTCGCGTGATGGTTCGTGGACATCGGAGGCCTCCAGGAGTGGGCGACGGCGGTCGACACACCGCCCTGCACGAAGCGCCCTGCGGTCGCTGCGAGGGTCCATACTACTGACGGCAAGCGCGTCGACGTCCCTGCGATGCGTCCCCGCCCGGAGGGTCGGCGATCAGGGCGGCCGAGTCACCGGGAGCGAGATGTCGAGTCCTTCCACCGCTCCGCCGAGCAGCGGACCGGCCGGTCCCGGGGCTCGCGCCTCGGTCTTCGCCGTCCCCCTGCTCGGCTACCTCGCCGGCGTGCAGGGCGCAGGCGGCAACCTCGCCAGCACGGCGCTCGTGGGCGCCAGCCGGAGTCTGGACATGACGGGGAGCACGCAGGCCCTCGCCGCCAGCATGCAGTCGCTCGCCATCGCCGCCACGGTGATCACGACCGGTCTGCTCGCAGACCGCCTGGGGAGGCGCCGTGTGCTTCTGGCGGCGCTCGTCGTGGGTGCCGTGGGCAACGTGATCGTGGCCGCAGCCCCGGTGGCGGCGGTCTACATGCTCGGCATGGCGGTGGCCGGGATCGGACTGGGGGCCGTCTACGGCTCGGCGTTCGCCTACATCAAGGCCGTGGTGCCGCTGCGGGGCCTGGCGGCGGCCATGGGCCTGTTCACGGCGGTGCTGATGGTCGGCACGCTCGTGCTCACCTTCGTCGGTGGTTCGCTCAGCTCCATCGACTGGCGACTGGCGTTCGTGGTCGCCCCGGTGGCCTGCCTCCTGGGACTGGCGGCCGTCCCCATCGTCCTGCCGCGAGTGGATCCGGTCCGAGGGGGCTCCCTCGATGTCGTCGGGCAGCTGCTCCTCGGCTTCGGGGTCGTGGCCTTCCTGTACGCGGTGAGTGGTTTCGCCGACGGCCTCACCAGCCCCAGGACGCTCGTCCCGCTGTGTGTCGGGGTGGTCCTCCTGGCTGCGTTCGTCGGGTGGGAGCTGCGCTACGACGGCCACTTCTTCCCCATGGAGCTCTTCCGCTCGCCCGTGTTCCTCGCAGCGCTGTGCTTCGGCTTCGTCTACAACTTCGGGACCTCCGTGGCCTTCCTCCAGGTCACCAACCTGTGGCAGTACGTCAACGGCCTCGGCACGTCCGAGGTGTCGCTCTGGCAACTCCCGCTGCTCCTCGCCGGTGTGGGTTCGGGGCTGGTGACCGGCCGACTGATGGCCCGGGGCATGTCCGACCGCACGGCCGGGTTCCTCGGGGGCGTGACGGCAGCGGTCGGGTTCGTCTGGCTCGGCCTGTTCCACGCCTCGACGAGCCTGCTCGGGTTCGCCCCCGGGCTCCTGCTGGTCGGCGCCGGCGTCGTGATCACCGCGGTGCCGTTCGGCAACCTCATCCTCCGCGTCGCACCCGCTCAGTACCTCGGGCCGGTGTCCTCGACCCGGATGACCGCAGGGCAGTTCTTCTACGCGCTCGGCTTCGCGCTCTCGACCGTGGTGGTCGACAAGCTCACCACCGGAGGTGTCGTGCGACGTCTGGAGGCAGTCGGTGTGCCCGCCGACGAGATCGGCACCGGACTGAGCGCCGTGAACACGTTCGCGGCGCGGGGTACCCGGCCGTCGACGCAGCTCGGCCAGGAGGCGCTCGCCAACGCCGTCACGTCGTACGGGACGGCGTTCCGGACCACGATGCTGCTCGCCGCAGTCGCCATCGTGCTCGTGACGGTCCTGGCGACGGGACTGCTGCGCAACCGCACTGGCAGCGGCACCGACACCCCGGCACCAGCGTCAGCGTGACCCGAACCGCCGGAGGGTCACCCGGCGGTGAAGCCGGTCGACCCGCGGTCCGGTCGCAGGACGCTGATCGGGTCACGCAGGTCGTCGACGTAACCGAGCGCGTAGCTGCCCATGGAGTACCCCATCAGCCGCTGCACCCGTTCGGGCAGCGTGCGGGCCACCTCCGTTGGGACCGACAGGTACTGGTTCTCCTCCTGTCGGAGCCAGCCGAGCGTGTAGTCGACGTTGAGCCCGACCCGTGTCTCGTCGCTGCGGTTCGCACCTCCACCGTGGACGGTCGACCCCGTGTAGACCACGACCGAGCCACGCGGCATCTCGGCCGGCACGGCGTCCGCGTCGGTGGCGGTCACCTCGGCGCTGCGGTGGCTGTCCGGGACGACCCGCGTCGCGCCCGTCGCCTCGGTGAAGTCGGTGAGCGCCCAGATGGTCGACACCTCCACCACCATGTCCGGCGGAAAGGCATGGAAGTCGAAGCACCACTGGTCGCGGTGCAGTGCCTGCGCCGGCGAGTCCGGGCCGATGGCGATGGCCTGGGTCAGGTGCAGCTGGAAGGTCGACTTGTCCGGGCCGAGCACCCGGTCGGCGACGTCGAGCACCAACTCGTTCGCGACCAGTCCGACCGCCGACGGTGACCGTCCCAGGATCCCTCCGACCCTGCGGGTGCTGCGCCCTTCGAAGTCATCGGCACCCGGCCGCACCGCGTCGAGGTGTGGCCGGAGATCGTCGAGGACGGCGTCACAGGTCGCATCGTCGACAAGTCGCTCGACGATGCACACTCCCCGTTCCGCAACGAGCCGGGCGACGTCGGCGACGTCGGCGGTCCGGCCGTCGACCCGAGGTACTGCCGGAGTGCTCACGCTCCCACCACCACCGGTCGGTCGCCGGGTCGCGGATCGACGAGCGGGCAGCGCGTCCCGGTGTAGATGGTCGGCATGCACCGATTGCAGTGCACGCACCCGGACGCCGTCGATGTGCCGTCCTGCCAGGACCGGATCAGGTCGGGGTCGTGCAGGAGCGCCCGACCGAGCGCCACCAGGTCGAACCCCTCGTCGAGGGCCGCCTCGGCGGTGGCGCGTTCGCTGATTCCGCCGAGCAGGACGAGGGGCACGGAGAGCTCGGAGCGGAACCGGCGGGCCATGGGCAGGAAGTATGCCTCGGAGTACGGGTACGAGCGCAGGAACCGGGGCCCGACGAGGCGGAAGCCGCCGCGCAGGTACCAGGGGAGCGTGGCGCCGAACTCCCGAAGCGGCGCCGCCCCCTTGAACAGGTACATGGGGTTGGCCAGCGAGCTCCCACCGGTCAGTTCGATGGCGTCCAGATGGCCGTCGTCCTGGAGCCAGCGGGCCACCTGGAGGCTGTCGTCGAGCTGCAGGCCTGTCCGCACGCCGTCGACCATGTTCAACTTCGCGGTGACCGCCACGTGATCCCCGGCGGACTCGCGCACGGCGGCCACGATCCGTCGGGCGAACCGGGCGCGGCCCTCGAGCGTGCCGCCCCACTCGTCGGTGCGTCGGTTGAGGGCCGGCGACAGGAAGGCGCTCGCCAGGTAGTTGTGTCCGAGATGCACCTCGAGCGAGTCGAACCCTGCCTGAGTGGCCCGGGCCGCAGCCGACCCGTAGTCGGCGACGATCCGCTCGAGATCCGCGGAGGACGCCGCCCGGGTCCACCGCAGGCCGAGCGGGTTGAACATCCGGCCCGGAGCGATCGACCGCACCCCGTTCGAGGCTGCATTCGCGACCGGTCCGGCGTGACCGAGTTGGCCGGCGACGAGCGCGCCCTCGCGGTGTACCGCATCGGTGAGGCGGCTCAGTCCGGGTACGGCGGACTCGTCGAGCACGATGCACCCGGCGTCGGTGCGACCCTCGGGGGCAACCGCCAGGTACGCGACGGTCGTCATGGCCACGCCGCCGGCGGCAACCCGGCGGTGGAACTCGACAAGATCGTCGGTGACCACGCCGCCGGGGCTGCGACCCTCGAACGTGGCCGCCTTGATCGTCCGGTTGCGCAGGGTGAGCGGACCGAGCGTCGCCGGGGCGAAGAGCGTGGACACGGGGTCAGTCTGTCCGATCGACGAGCCCTCGGTCGGATCGGCCGCCCTCAGGCGGGGACGGATCGCGCCGGGCCCGTCACGATCCTGCGTCCGGTCACGGCGGTGGGCACCAACCGCACGTATCGACGCTTGTCGCCCGGACCCCACGGTTGCAGCGGCAACCTCTCGACCTCCATCAGGTCGTCGAGCTTCGTGACCTCCTCGGCGTGGGCCCGCACGACGACCGACCAACCGGTGTGGAACAGCGGGTCGGCGGCGTCGATCTCGAAGGCCACGGCGGTGCCGAGCAGGGTGGCGGCGAGCTTCGTGCCCTCGGCCGTGAGGTAGACGATCGTCCGTCGGTCGACGACGTAGTTGATCGGAAAGATCTCGGGCTCGTCGACGATGGTCACGGCGAGGCGCCCCACGTGATGGGCCTCCAGGAACCTCCAGCACTCCTCCTCGGAGAGCACCTCGAGTCCCGATCGGTCGAAGGTCGCTCCCATGGTGACCACCTCCCGTCCTTCCGTCGTCTCGTTCGCTGCCCTCACGCTAACGATCGGTCCGGGCTGTTCCTCAGGGTGTGACCGACGCCCCGGACGGATCGTCGCTGGCGTCCATCGGGGCGCCGACCACTACAGTGAACGGACCCGGAGAGGTGCCGGAGTCAGGTCGAACGGGCCTCCCTGCTAAGGAGGTGTGGGGGCAACCTCACCGTGGGTTCGAATCCCACCCTCTCCGCTGCGGCGCAGTGCGCCGATCGAGGGCGCCGTCCACCCGGACGGCGCCCTCGTCGCGTGCGTCGTGTTCGGCGATCGACCCCTCGATGGGGCCGGCAATCGCTGCGGTGTGACCGACGCCCAACGCTTTGTGTTGCAATTCGATGACGAAATGACGTAGAACTGTCACCGAACCGAGGTCCCGCCCGCCGGGCGAACCACCGGGCCACCGGCCCGGGGCAGGCGAGGACCCCGCCGGACGGCGGAGAACCCTGGAGGTAGTCATGAATCGACGTCGCATCACCGCCGCGCTCACCGTTCTGGGCCTGAGCGCGGCGTTCCTGCTCAGCGCCTGCACCCCCGAGCAGCAGGCCGCGTTCATCAAGTGGTACGAGGCCGAGAAGGCCTCGGACAAGTTCCCGAACGCCATCAGCGAGGCCGGCCTCGCCCGTCTCCGGGCGTGCGAGTCCAACGGGCGCTACGACATCGTCAGCTCCGGCGGCACCTACCGGGGCGCCTACCAGTTCTCGCAGTCGACGTGGAACGCCACCGCCCGGCGCCACTACCCGGAGCTCGTCGGCGTCGATCCGGCCCGGGCGCTGCCGATCCACCAGGACAAGATGACCCGGGCGCTGTGGGCGACGGGCGGCCCGCAGCACTGGCCGGTCTGCTCCCGGCGGGTCTGATCCCCCGCTCGGAGATCCAGCACAGCTCGCCGCCGGTCCGGCCCTGCCGGGCCGGCGACCCCCCGCCTCGGCCGGACCCCTGTGGTCCGGCCGGGTCGCGTTCCGGTCCCGTTCGGGGTCGGTTCCACGTTGGCCGAGGGTGACCGGCGGCTCTAGGATCGCCGGGCCGACCAGCGCTCGTAGCTCAATTGGATAGAGCATCTGACTACGGATCAGAAGGTTGGGGGTTCGAGTCCCTCCGAGCGCGCTGACGAAACCCCTGCAATTGCGGGGGTTTCGGCGTTTCCAGGGTCGTGTCCGAGTCGGCCAGGGGATGGCAGGTGGCCTACTTGGTGGCCTACTGGCTTCGACTCTTTCGCCACGATGGAGTGGGAGACCCACCTGCCCCGTCGCCCGGCATCTCTCCCCAGCGAACTTTCAGCCCACCAACGAGGGCTGAGGTCCTGTGGACCCCACTCTGGGTGCGTGGTGGTTCCGTGGTCGCAACCCAGTCTCAGGCTCACCCTCCGGCGCAGGCAACCGTCAACGCGAGGTCGGGGTCCGCGTCAGTGAGGTTGCGGAGCCGCTGGTGGTGGTGAGGGTGAAGAGCTTCGAGTTCGCAACTCCACACCGCAGACCGGGGCGCTCAGTTGCCGACTTCGAATCAGGGTCTCTCTGGAGCGCTCTCGCCCCACTGGGGCCGGAACGCAGACTCCACCATGATGGGAAGCCTGCGTTCACGAGCGGAGTCCACCGTTGCGTTCTGGGTCTCGGCGCTGCCAGAGGGCAGCTGCCTTCGCCAGGCCGGCCGACGGTGGCGTGGCGCCGCCGTCGGCGGGAGGCCCGTGATGTATCTGATCTGATACGGTGAGTCCATGAGTTCGACGCTCTTGTCGGAGGCGCGTGAAGCGGCCGGCCTGTCGAAGACCGCCCTCGCCGAGCGCGCTCGCACGTCGAGGAGCACGCTCTCCGCCTATGAGCACGGGCGAGTGTCGCCAACGCTCGACACGGCCGAGCGGATCCTCGGAGCGGCCGGCCACCGGTTGACTGTTGCGCCGGTCCTGAGATGGCAGGAAGTCGGGATCGGCGGCGGCCGCTCAGCGGCTGTGCCTGACCAGCTTCCGGACCTCGCCGCCCGCGCGGCGATCCGGCGACTCGAGATGCCGCTCCACCTGGACTGGTCGAGGCCGGGACGAGCGGTCGATCTCTCCGATCGCAGCCAACGTGCCCGGGCCTACGAGTCGGTTCTGCGGGAGGGTCGGCCGGAGGACATCGAGTCGATCGTCGACGGAGCCCTGCTCGTCGATCTCTGGCACGAGGTCGTCCTCCCGAGGCAGCTCCGGAAGGCATGGCAACCGCTCATCGACGAGGCGGTCGGCCGAGATGAGTGAATCGACGCTCACCGATCTTCAGCTCCTCGTACTCGAGCTGTTCTTCAAGCTCCCTGAGGCCGACGGGTTCGTGCTCGCCGGCGGGGCGGCCCTGGTGGCGAGCGGCCTGACCGAGCGACCGACCCAGGACATCGACCTCTTCGGTAGCGATGTCGCTACCGGCATCACCGCTGCTGCAGACGCGCTCGAAGTCGCCTGCACAGAACGTGGCTGGACGACCGAGCGGATTCGCGACACCGCCACCTTCCGACGACTCATCGTTCGCAGCCCGGGCGACGAGCTCCTCGTCGACCTCGCGGTCGACTCACCGCCGCTCGGCGCACCGACGATCACCACCGTCGGACCGACCTACCCGCCACGCGAGCTGGCAGCCCGCAAGCTCCTCGCACTGTTCGATCGAGCGGAGGCTCGCGACTTCGTCGACGTCCACACCTTGTCCGAGCGCTTCGACCTCGACGACCTGCTCGAACTCGCCCGCCAACTGGACGAAGGCTTCAGGCCTGCCCTGCTCGCCGAGATGCTGGCTTCGCATGCGCGCTTCGCCGACGACGACCTGGCCGACCTCGGCGGCGACGCGTCGCAGCTCCGAGCGTGGGCTGATGAGTGGCGGAGCCGTCTGACCGACCGCGATCAACGCTGAGCCCGGCTCGGCAATCCCGGCGGCAGTCCACCACGTGTCAGGAGGCCGGATCCGAAGGCCCGGTCCGGATCGGGCACCGCCCTTGTGCATCACATGCAGATATGCGAATATGTCTATGT
>CAYMKW010000040.1:0-22647 GCA_964391365.1 uncultured Microthrixaceae bacterium
CGGATCATCGGGATCACCCGCAACGAGGGGCCGTCCCGGCGGGGAGGCGACCTGCTCGTCGGCGCCGACGTCGAGTCGCTCGCAGTGACCCCGATCCGTCGCAAGCCGGACTCGCCCAACCTGGTGCTGTGGGGTGGCGAGCCCTACCTGTTCGCCCGACGCCAGGTGGCCCACGGCGGCGCCTACGACCTGGCTCCCGCGTGGGTGCCCGGTGCGCTGGCGATCCGCCTCGACCAGGCGGTGTGGTCGCTCACCCGCAAGCGCAGCGCGCTCTACCGGATCGACCCCGATCGGCCGGCGCTGGAGTGGGTGCTCGACCTGCCGTCCCGGGGGGACTGTGCGTTCACCGCCGTGGTGGAGGAGCCGGATGGGTCGCTGCTCGTCGCCGACTACAGCTCACCGGCGGGTGCCGGTGACGTGGCGTGGATCCGCGGCCAGCTCCGGCCGACCGGGATCTCGCTGCACCGGCTGACCCGGAAGGACCGACGGCCCTGACCCCGGGCCATCGGTGGACCGGCGGCGCCTACCCGGTCAGGTCCCGCCGGTCGAACACCGGCACGGCGACGGCGACGGCGACGACGGCGACGAGCGGCATGATCACTGCGATCCCGGGTGCCGTCGGGCCGATCGGTCCGTCCACGATCGCCTGGTAGATCGGCGACAGCCACCGGTAGGGGCGGACCGACTCCACGAGCTGGCCGACCAGGTAGAGCAGGTAGGCGGCGACGGCCAGGCCGCCCGTGGTGGCGACGGCGACCGCTCGGCTGCCGGTGACGGCCCCCACGGCGAGCGCCACGGCGCCGAACTCCACGGCGAGGAGCGTCACGAGTGCGCTGGCGAGCTCCGCCTGCGTCGGGTCGACGTCCATGCCCACCGCAACCGACCCGACGACGATCGCCAGCCAGAGCACCAGGCCGAGCACGGCGACGCCGGCGACGAGCGCCGCGGCCTTCTGCAGCAGGATGGAGGTGCGGCTCGTCGGCGTGGTCGCCACGAGCTCGAGTAGTCCGTCCCGCTCCTCGCCGGCGACCAGCCGGGCGCCCCGGCCGATGGCGTAGACGCAGAAGATGGCCGGCAGCACGATGCTGAACAGCTCGCCGTTCAGATAGCCGGTGCCGGTGCCGTAGTCGGCGACGTTGAACGCCTCCTTCAGCGGCTCGGGGTACTGGGCCAGCAGGGCGTCGATGTCCATGGACTCCATGGACGGCCAGATCGCCGCCATGACCCAGACGGTGAGCGCCACGCCGATGGACCACCCCAGCAGGCCGTGGCGCATCCCGTGGAGCGTGCGGGTGAAGGTGGAGCGGAACATCAGGCGTGCTCGTAGAGGTGGAGGAAGACGTCGGTGAGGTCGACCTCGTCGGCGACGACCCGGTCGATGCCCCAGGGTGCGGTCGTGCGGAAGAGCTCGGCCATCGAACCCTCGACGACCACCTCGACGGCGCCGTCGGTCGTCCGGACGTCGCTGACACCGGGGACCGCCGTCAGTGCGTCCAGGTCCGGTGGGGTGGCGAAGGTCAGCTCGATCCGGCGGCGGGTCCGCTGGGCGAGTTCGGCGACGCTGGTGGTGGCCACCAGGCGCCCGTCGCGCAGGACGGCGACGAGGTCGGCCACCTCCTCGACCTCGCTCAGGACGTGTGAGCTCAGGAACACCGTCGCGCCGCGGTCGCGGGTCGAGCGCAGGAGATCCAGGAACGTGCGCTGCACCAGGGGGTCGAGGCCCTGGGTCGGCTCGTCGAGCACCAGCAGGCTGGGCTCGTGCATGAACGCCTGCACGATCCCCACCTTCTGGCGGTTGCCGTGCGACAGGGCACCGACCTTCCGCCGCAGGTCCAGGTTCAGCCGGTCCGCCAGTTCGTCGCGCACCGCCGGGTCGCAGCCGCCCCGCAGGTTGGCGAGGTAGTCGAGGTACTGGCGCCCGGTCAGTCCGGGGTCGATCGACACGTCGCCGGGGAGGTAGCCGACGAGCCGGTGGACGGAGCGGCGATCGCTGACGACGTCGTGGCCGAGGACGTTGGCCTCGCCGGATGTCGGCCGGAGCAGACCGAGCAACAGGCGGATCGTCGTCGACTTCCCGGCACCGTTCGGGCCGAGGTAGCCGAAGATGCACCCGGCGGGGACCTCCAGGTCGAGGTCCGCGAGCGCCACCGTGTCGCCGAACCGCTTGGTCAGTCCGCGGGTGTGGACGACCGGGCCGCCATCGGACGACGGCACGGTCCGGTTCACTCCAGGAGCGGTCGTGCTCACGGCTCCACGCTATCGACGGTGGATCGGACCCCGACCTGCCGTGACCGGCGGCTCCGGGAGCTGGCGGATGGTCAGGTGTGCCGGCGTCGGGCCACGACCTGCACGGCGTGGTACTCCCACCCGATCCGCTCGTCCCGGCGGGCACGGTCGAGGTCGGCGTCGAGCGCCCGGAGCTCGTCGGGGTCGACGGCGCCGGCCCGGATCATGGAGCGGGCACCGGAGCGGAGCAGGTCGGACACGTACTCGACGAGCTCGTCACGTCGCCGGGGCTCCTCCGGGGAGGCGACCACGGCGACGTCCCGGACACCCAGGGGTTCGCCGCCGGCCCGTTCGACGAGATCGACCAGACGTCGCCCGACGAAGGGGTCGCCTCCGCCGTCGCGCTGGACCCGGTTGAACCGGTCCCACCACGACGCCACTGCAGGCAGCTCCGGGTGGAAGGCGAAGGTGTCGTTGTCGACCTCGGTGCAGACGAGGGTGCCGGAGGGTCGCAGCACCCGCAGCGCCTCGGCGACGACGGCGCCGGGATCCGGGACGTGCTCGAGCACCCAGATGGTGATCGCCTGGTCCACGGAGCGGTCGGGGAGTGGGAGCCGGGTCGCATCGGCCCGGAGGACGCCTGCGAACCCGCCGACCCGACGACGGGCGGCTGCGACGTGGGTGGGGGAGAGCTCGACGCCGACGAGCTCCACGTCCGGTCGACGCCGGCGGATCTGGTCGAGCTCGGCGCCGGTGCCGCAGCCGAGCTCCAGCAGTCGCCCCTGCTCGATGAGCGGGAGGTGGGCGAAGACCGGACTGGCGAGGACCTCGGCCTGGACCCACAGCCGATGCTCCTCCTCGGCGCCGAATCCGTGGATGTAGTCGGTCACGGCGACCGACCCTACGCAACCCCGTCCCCGGGGTCGCGCGCTCCAGCGTTGTGGCGCGCCGGAGCCGGTGGATCGGCTGCGGCGGGGGTCAGCTGCGGGCTGCGTCGACCAGGCGGGCCACGGCGTCCAGGTCGAACGGGTCGCCGGTCATCACGATCAGGTGGTCGGCCCCGGCGGCGACGTAGTCGTCCCAGCGCTCGTCGGTGGGCTCGATCGCCACGGTCCGCTCGATCTCGGCCGGATCGCGGCCGACCCGCTCGCACCATTCGTCCAGGACGGCGTTCAGCTCGGCGAAGTTGTCGGGCGGACCGAAGGTGTTCCAGCCCGTGGCCTGCTCGGCGACCAGTCGCAGCGTCACCTTGCGCCCCGAGCCCCCGATGAGGATGGGCAGGTCGCCGACCGGTGGCGGGGTGAGGGCGGCGAGCCGCTCGCGGATGATCGGGAGGTCCCGCTCCAGGTCGGCCAGACGGCCGCGGGCGGTCCCGAACTCGTAGCCGTACTCGTCGTAGTCGCGTTCGAACCAGCCCGAGCCGATGCCGAGGGTGAACCGGCCGCCGCTCAGGTGGTCGATGGTCCGTGACATGTCGGCCAGCAGGTTGGGGTTCCGGTACGAGTTGCAGGTGACGAGGGCACCGAGCCGCACCCGTTCGGTGCGGACGGCGGCGGCGGCGAGGAGGGTGTACGCCTCGAAGTGCGGGGCGCCCGGGTCGCCGTAGAGCGGGAAGAAGTGGTCCCAGTACCAGACCGAGTCGACGCCGATCTCCTCGGCGGCCACCGCCCCGTCGAGCAGCCGCTCGACGGTGGTGGCCTGTGGGTGGAGTTGAACGCCGACGCGGAAGCTGCTCATGCGGGCGTCAACGCGCCGCCGACCGGCGCTATTCCGAGTCCGGATCCGATCGGAGGGCCGCGCGCATGCCCCGTCTGGAGTTGTGGGACCGGAGCTGTCGGAGGCGGGGGGTCAACCAGGGGGATCGAGTGCGGCGGCGAAGACGGCCATCACGTCGGCACCGTGCTGGTCCACCCCGGAGCGCCCGAACTGCAGGACCGACATGAGCACGGTGAGGATGATCGTGACCGCTCCGTTGCCGACGGCCTCGGCGTCGACGTCGCTGCGGACGAGTCCGGCGGCCTGGTCGGCCCGGAGCTGTTCGACGACCGCCTTGCGCAGCTCGAGCATGGCGGGGATGTCCTGGACCCGGTCGGTCACCTCGGGCTCGAGGCCGGCGAGGACCCGCCGGGCCAGCGGGTGGCGGTCGAGCGCGTCGATGAGCGTCAGGACCAGTTCCTCCCGCCACTGCGGGGGTCGGTCGTCGCTCGTCAGGCGGACAAGGCCCTCGTCCATGACGGCGGCGGCGTCGTCGTCGAGGGCGGCGAGGAACAGGGCCTCCTTGTTGGCGAAGTAGGCGTAGGGCACGGTGCCGCCCACCCCGGCGTCCCGGGCGACGTCGGCGACCGAGGTGGCCCGGAACCCGTCCCTGCCGAAGCGGACGACGGCGGCGTCGAGCACGGCACGGCGGGTCTGCTCGCCCTTGGTCGGCGGGTGGCCCCGGTTCGGGGAATCGGCGTGTCCGGGCACGTGACGAGTGTAACAGACTTGAGAGGTTGAGCGAATCTCTCAAATCCTCTAGGGTGCAGCGCATGGAGACCTCGACCGCACCTCCCGCCGCTCCCACAACCGCCACGACGACGGTCGGCCGGGCCGTCCCGACCCGACGGGTGTCCTTCGAGGAGTCGCTCGCCGCCCTGCCGAGGCACTTCGCGGCTGACGGCGACCTGATCCTCAGCCACTTCTTCGCCACGCTCTCGTCGGTGTTCCCCGATGGCGAGGAGTTCTTCGTGCGGTCCGTGCGTCACCACCGTGACCGGGTCACCGACCCGGTCCTGCGCCGCCAGGTCGCCGGCTTCATCGGTCAGGAGTCCGTCCACGGACGGGAGCACCGGGTGCTGAACGACCGGCTCGACCAGCTCGGCTACCCGACGAAGCGGTACGAGCGCCTCACCCGGTGGGGGCTGGCCACCAGGGAGCGCATCGCTCCTCCCATCGCCAACCTGGCGGCGACCGCGGCCATGGAGCACTTCACCGCCACGCTCGCAGAGCTGGCGCTCACCGACGCCGAGGCCCGGCGACTGCCCGGTCCGGTGGTCGGCGACGTGTTCACCTGGCATGCGCTCGAGGAGTCCGAACACAAGGCGGTCGCCTTCGACGTCTACCGGGCCGCGGGCGGGTCGGAGCGTCTGCGGATCTGGACCATGAAGGCGATCCGGGTCGGGCTCATCGTGTCGATGAGCGTCCTGACCCTCCTGTCGCTCCTCGGTGACCGGGCGACCTACCGGCCGGGTCGGCTGCGTCGCAGCTGGCGGAACTTCCGTCGCACCCCGATGTTCCGGCGTGAGGTCTGGGACCAGCTCCGGGCCTACGACCGGGTCGGATTCCACCCTGACGACTTCGACACCGACGCCCTGGTCGAGCACTGGCAGGCCGAGCTGTTCGGCGACGAGGGCAGCCTGACCCCCCTGCTCGCCGGTGCGAGCGCCTGAGACCGGAGCGACGACGTGAGCGCGGCGACGACCCGAACCGATTCGTCCGTCGCGGGCTCGCCTGCGGTCGCCCCCGAGCACGTGGACGTGCTGGTGGTCGGCGCCGGCCTGTCGGGGATCGGAGCGGCCTGCCGGCTGCGCATCGAGTGCCCGTGGGCCACCTTCGCCGTCCTCGAGGCCCGCGAGGACCTGGGTGGCACCTGGGACCTGTTCCGCTACCCGGGGATCCGGTCCGACTCGGACATGTTCACCCTCGGCTACCCCTTCCGGCCCTGGCCCGAGGGCGAGTCGATCGCCGACGGCCCGGCGATCCTGCAGTACCTGCGTGACACCGCCGCCGACTACGGCATCGACCGGCACATCCGTTACCGCCATCGGGTGCTCTCGGCCGACTTCGACACGTCGGTCGGCCGGTGGGAGGTGGTGGTCGAGCGAGGCGCCGACGACGGCACGCTCGAGCGGGTCCACCTGACCTGCTCGTGGATCATGTCGTGCAGCGGCTACTACCGCTACGACCGCGGCTACCTGCCGGACTTCGTCGGGATGGACGAGTTCAGCGGCCGGATCGTGCACCCGCAGTTCTGGCCCGAGGACCTGGACCACGACGGGGCCCGCATCGTCGTGATCGGCAGCGGCGCCACGGCGATCACCCTCGTTCCCGCCCTCGCCGACCGTGCGGCCCACGTGACCATGCTCCAGCGATCGCCGACCTACGTGGCGTCGCTCCCGCGCACGAACCCGCTCACCAGCCGTCTGCGCCGCCTGCTGCCCCGGCGCTGGGAGGGTCCCGTCCTGCGCTGGACGAACGCCCTCACCACCCAGGGCTTCTACGTGCTCAGTCGGCGTCGGCCGGACCTGGTCAAGCGGGTGCTGCGCAAGGGTGTCGAACGTGAGCTGCCCGCCGGCTTCGACGTCGACACCCACTTCACCCCGCGTTACGACCCGTGGGATCAGCGCCTGTGCGTGGTGACCGACGGTGACCTCTTCGCCGGGATCCGGAACGGATCGGTCGAGGTGGTGACCGACCACGTCGACCGGTTCACCGGGGACGGAATCCTGCTGCGCTCCGGCCGGCACCTGCCGGCGGACGTCGTCGTGACGGCGACGGGTCTGGACCTGTTGTTCCTGGGCGGGATCGAGTTGGCAGTCGACGGAGTGGCGGTCGACGTCACCGAGCGGATGGCCTACAAGGGGATGATGCTCGAGGGTGTTCCCAACCTGGCCATGGCGATCGGCTACACCAACGCCAGTTGGACGCTGAAGTCGGACCTGACCTGCCGGTACGTGTGCCGGCTCGTCAACCACCTGCGGCACTCGGGAACGACGACCTGCACGCCGGTGGCCGAGGGCGTCCGGGTGTCGGAGGACTCGCTGATGGGGCTGAGTTCGGGCTACGTCGTCCGGGCGCAGGACCGGATGCCCCGCCAGGGGGACCGGTTCCCGTGGCGCGTGTACCAGAGCTACCTCCGGGACCTGCGGGCGATGCGCCACGACGGTCTCGGGGAGGGATTGCGTTTCGATCCACCCCGGAGCGAGGACACGGCCGGGTCGACGGGTTCGCTGCCTGTGACCTCTGCGGCTCCGGCGGACACGGGGAACCCAGCGGCGGTGGCGGTCGGTCGCTGAGACCGACGGCCCCGGGATCGAACCGCCACGGACGCACACACGGACACAGGAGAACAGGGGGAACGATGGAACTTCGACGGGGACAGGTTGCGGCGGTGACGGGTGCAGCATCCGGTATCGGACGAGCGCTCGCCGTCGAGCTGTCGCAACGCGGGCTGCACCTGGCGCTCTGCGATGTCGACGCCGACGGACTGGCCGACACCGTCGGCCGCTGTGAGGGGCGTGGTGTGAAGGTGACGTCGTCGATCGTCGACGTGTCCGACCGTGAAGCCGTGTTCGCGTGGGCCGCCGACGTCCTGGCGGAGCACGGCGCGGTCCATCTGGTGGTGAACAACGCGGGCGTGGCGCTCACCGCCACCGTCGAGCAGATGACCGAGGAGGACGCCCGCTGGCTGGTGGACATCAACCTCTGGGGTGTCGTCCACGGCACCCAGGCGTTCCTCCCGCACCTGCTCGAGGCCCGGACGGGTCACGTCGTCAACGTCTCCAGCGTGTTCGGGCTGATCGGGATCCCGACCCAGTCCGCCTACTGCGCCGCCAAGTTCGCCGTGCGCGGCTTCACCGACTCGCTGCGGGTCGAGCTCGAGGCGGGTCACACGGGCGTGTCGTGCACGACCGTCCACCCGGGTGGGATCCGCACCAACATCGCCCGCAACGCCCGGACCCACGCCAGTGCCGACGCCATCGCCGGGGCCCGCGACGAGATGGTCCGGAACTTCGACCGAGCGGCGCGCACCTCGCCCGAGCGGGCGGCGAGGCGCATCCTCGACGCGGTCGAGCGGGACCGTCGACGGCTGCTGATCGGTCCCGATGCCCGGGTCTTCGAACTCGTGGCCCGCCTGCCCGCGGCCGTCGGCCAGCGGATCCTGATCGCCGGCGCGCGCCGTCGCTGAGCAGCCGTCACGCGGCTTCGGGCGACACACCTCTGGGTGGCCGTGAGGCCACCTTGAGCGAACCATGGGTGGTCGGTAGGTTGGCCCCACGATGGGGCACATCGAATTGTCGCCGCGCGCGGCCGAGTATCCACACCGCGTCCTGGGCAGGGTCGGCGTGCGCGCCCCCCGGCGGGGCTGGATGTCGGAGACGGACCTGGAGCAGGAGATGGCCTCGCTCGTCGAGCGACGGGCCGCAGCCCTGGGTGCCGATGCCGTCGTCGAGGTCCGGTTCCGCAAGCGCCGCCGGCTCCGCTCGGTGACCTACTCCATGAGCGGCGTGGCCGTCGTCCGGGAGGCCCCCGGCACGGGCTCGCCGACCGGCTGACCGACGGCCCCGAACGAGACGGTTGCGCCGAAGGACGCCCGCCGGACCGCCCGGCGGACCACGGCGAGCACCGCAGGACCGGCCAGGACCAGCAGCACCGTCGTGGTGATCGCGCGACCGGTATCCCAGCCGAGCGAGGTCACCGTCACGTAGATGCCGAAGCGTCGGAGGTTGTCGGTGAGCGAACCCCCGGGAACGTACGAGAACGCGGTGTCGAGCCCCAGGGCGAACGGCCAGAACCACAGGTTCATGAGCAGTCCGTAGGCGTACGACGCCACCACCCCGTACGCCACGAGGATCCCCAGTTCCCGACGGCCCCGGGCCGACGGCAGCAGACCGGCTCCCAGTCCGACCCACCCGGCGGCGAGCATCTGGAACGGCAGCCACGGCCCGACCCCGCCGGTGACCACGGCCGAGGCGAACAGGGTCGTGGTCCCGAGCAGGAACCCGAACCCGGGTCCGACCGCCCGTCCGCCGACGACCAGCAGGAAGAACACGGTCTCGATCCCGGCGGTGCCCGCCCCCAGCGGCCGGAGGGCTGCGCCGAGTGCAGCCAACACGGCGAGCACGGCCAGCGATCGGGCATCGAGCCCCCCGTCGGTGAACTCGGCGAGCAGCACGGCGAGGAGCAGCGGCAGGACCACGACGAACACGACCGGGGCGTCGCCGATCCGTCCCGCGGCGCTCCCCGCGACCGCCCCGAGCAGTGGCCAGGTGAACGCAACCAGCCCGACGGCCGAGACCAGGATCAGGCTCACCGCCGTTCGGGGTCGGATCGTCACCCCGTCGGGGCGGTGCCAGGCCGCAACGGTCCGGGTGGCCGTCGGCTCCGTTGCGGTCACGTCGTGACCGCCGGTTCGGCGCCTGCACGTTCGACCGACAGCGCGTCGAGCAGTGCGTGGAGGTCGACCCAGGGTTCCGGCGCCACGACCCGCGACACCTGCGGAGAGAACATGGGTGACGGCGCCAGCAGCTCGGCGGTGGTCCCGTCGGCGACGAGTTCGCCCTGGGCGAGCAGCAGGGTCCGGTCGCAGGTCGTGGCGGCGAACTCGACGTCGTGGGTGGCGACGACGACCGCAGCGCCCCCGGCCGAACGTCGGCGCAGTGCCCGTCCGAGTGCGGCCTTGGCCCCGTAGTCGAGACCACGGGTCGGTTCGTCGAGGAGAACCACCGGCGGCGATGCGGTCAGCTGGACGGCCAGCACCAGTGCGAGTCGCTGGCCCTCGGACAGGTCGCGGGGATGGGAGGCGCCGTCGACGGCGTCGTCGTCGGCGAGCAGGTCGTCCAGGATCGACCTGCAGGTGCCCGGTGCTGCTGACGATTCGGCATCGGCCTGGGCGCACTCGTCGTCGACGGTCTCCAGGTACAGGAGGTCGGTCGGTGTCTGGGGCACCAGGGCGACGCGGGCGCGCCGTCCGGCCGGATCCAGGGAGGCGGTGTCCACGCCGTCGACGGCCGTCGTGCCGCTGCGCCGTGGGCCGGTGCCCTGGATGGCCCACAGCAGGGAGCTCTTGCCCGATCCGTTCCTGCCGACCAGCGCGACGACCTCGCCGGAACGCACCGAACAGGACACCCGGTCGACCGCCCTGGTCGTGCCGTGGTCGACCGACAGACCACGGACGTCGAGGACGACCGGGCCGTCGGCCGGCGGTGCCTGCGATGGTTCGGGGAGTCCGGCCCGGCGCAACGGCGCGGCCAGGCGCCGGGCTTCGCGGACCGACCGGGGGAGCGGCGACCAGCCGAGCGCCCGCCCCAGTTCCACCACCGGTGGCACCAGCGGACTGCGGGCGACCAGATCCGCCGGGTCCCCCTGGACGACCGCGCCGTGCTCGACGACCACCAGTTCGTCGGCGAACTGGAGGGCCCGTTCGAGCCGGTGCTCGGCCAACAGGACCGTGACCCCCAGGTCGTGGACCAGCCGGGCGAGCGCCGCCAGGACCTCCTCGGCTGCGGTCGGGTCCAGCGAGGAGGTGGGCTCGTCCAGCACCAGGACGCTCGGCCGCGTGGTCATGGCGGCGCCGATCGCCACCCGTTGCTGTTGGCCCCCCGACAGGTCGAGCAGCGGCCGGTCCCGCAGGTCGGCGACGCCGAGCAGGTCGAGGGTCTCCTCCACCCGGGTCCGCAGGACGGCCGGCGGCAGACCCAGCTGCTCCGGCCCGTAGGCCAACTCGGCCTCGACCGTGTCCGCCACGAACCCGGCCACCGGGTCCTGCACGACGAGCCCGACGACGTCGGCGAGGTCGCGCGGCGGAACCCGGCTGGTGTCCCGGCCGGCCACGGTCACCCGACCGGACAGGTGGCCCCCGGTCGCCCGGGGCACGAGCCCGACGACCGCCCCGAGCAGCGTGCTCTTGCCGGAGCCGGTCCGACCGGTGACCAGGCAGAAGGTCGACTCGGCGACCTGCAGGTCGACGTCGCGGAGCGTCGGCTCGGCGGCATCGGGGAAGGTGACGCTCACCTGCTCGAAGCGGATCACCCCACGGGCTCCGGAGTCCTGATGTCGCGCTCCCCGCGGAGCGCCTGCCGGGCGTCGTCACCGGTCGGCGGGCCCGAGCGGGCACCGGGGTCGACCGAGGCCGGTCGTTCCCCGGCCCGTCCCGGTGTGGCCGGTGCGACCAACGCCGGGAGGAGCGCCAGCAGCGTCCCGCCGACGGCCAACCAGGGCAGGGCGGGCCAGGCCAGCGTGTCGAGCGCGGGCACGACCGAGTCGGGGGAGCTCCGAGCGGACAGGAACGTCCCGACCGCAGCCGCCAGACCGCCCCCGGCGACGACCGTGGCCCGCAGGGTCCATCGGTCCGGTCGGAGGACCGTGGGCCGGACCCGACCGCGAGCGACGAGGAGGCCGGCGGTCGCCAGTCCCGCACCGGCCAGCATGGTCGGCAGTCCCAGTGCCGTCGGTGTCGTTCCGTCGAGCAGCCCGTAGGCGCCGATGCAGGCGCCGAGCAGGCCCGTCACGACGAGACCGGCAGTCAGTCGTCGGCGCGACGCCGGGACCTCGCCGGTCCGGCCGTGGCCTCGGACGTCCATGGAGGCCGCCAGCCAGAGGGATCGGTCGAGTGCGTCCGCGAGCACGGGAACCGCGACGCCCCGTACCGCTCGTCGGCCGGTGTCGCGACCAGCGCGCAGTCGGCGGGCCCGGCGGACACGGCCGACGCTCTGGACGAGCTGTGGTGCGATCGTGAGCGTCACGACCACGGCGGTGCCGATCTCGTGGAGCGAGGTGGGTACGAGACGAAGCATGCGGCGGGGGTCGGCGAGCGAGCTCGCCGCACCGAAGCAGATCAGGATCGTGGCCAGACGGAGTCCGTCGGCCGCTGCGGTCAGCAGCCCCTCGGCGGTGACGGGGCCACCGAGGCGCACGCCGGCGGCCCAGTCACCCAGACCGAGTTCGGGGAGTTCCACGAGAACGGTGGCGCCGATCCGACTGCCCACCAGCACGTAGGCGATGACCCGGACGACGACCACGAAGGCCCCCAGCAGGACGTAGCCCCGGAACGACCGGGCCCACGGAGCGTCGGTCCGGCACGACGCCACGACGGTCGCGGTCACCGCCAGCACGAGACCGAGCAGGAACGGGTTGGTGGTGCGGCTGGCCGCCACCGCGAGACCGACCGCCCAGATCCACCATGCGGCCGGGTGGAGCCGGTTCACCACGGTGCGTTCGACCCGCCCCGACGTCGCCGGGCGACGACCGCCCCCGTCGTAGCGACCGCGGCGACGAGTGCCACGCCGACCAGAGCGGGCCACGGGGTCCCGCCGCCGGTCGCCCCGGCCCCCTCCGCCGTCGCCGTCGCTGCGAGCGAGGACTCCCGGCCCGGTGCGGTCGTCGCAGGGTCGCCAGACGATCCGGACCCACCTGTCACCGCCGGATCGTCGTTCGGGACGGTGGCGACGTCGCTTGCTGCGGGGTCGACCGCCGGTGGCGGGGCGGGACCGGGCACGGCTGCGGGCACGTCAGACGTCGGCGGTGGGATGACGGGGGTCGCGCCGGGTGCCACCGTCGTGCGCCCGGCGACCTGGGCTGCCGGACCCGGTGCGGGAGCCGGTGCGGTCGGGGGAGCGGGAGCGGTCGGCGCCGCGGCGACCGCAGCCGCCCGGGCCGGTGGCGCCACCGAGGGGGGAGCGCCGGTGGTGTCGGAGAACACCCACCCTTCGACGGTTCCGGGTGGCGGCCGGCGTTCGGCGGCGCCGGTGTCGCTGTAGGACCACGATCCACCCGGGGCGCTGTGCCAGTAGGCCCAGTAGGCATCGGCCGGCGCACTGTCGAGGCAGGGGTCCGAGGCCGGGGCGTCGTCGATCCGGCACACGAACCCCGGGAAGCGGGCCGTCCCACGGACGGCGAAGCCGGCGGAGCGGAGCGCCTCCAGGCCGTCCCGGGGCGATCCGGGCGCACACCCCGTGTGGACACCGCCTCCGAGCCGGGTGGCATCCACGACGACCGTCACGCCGCTGTCCCCGGCGCAGGCTCCGTCGGTCGAGGGTGCGGCCCCGGCGGACGGCGCCGGGGCGAGCACGGCGAGCCCCCCCGAGGTCGCGAGGACCATGATCGCCATCCGCCGTCGCGGACGGGCGGGTCGATCCGGACGCCGGAATCGTGTCGTCACGGTCGGCGCCGCCGTACCGCGAGGCTCAGCAGGATCCCGGCGACGACGGCTGCGAGTGCGGCTGCAGCGGACAGCTGCGGGTCCGAGCCGGTGAGCGCGAGCGCCCGTCCCGCCGACGCACCACCGCTCGCCGCGGCCCCCGGCGCCGTGGCGGTGACACCGAGCACGGCGGCCTGACGGGCGACCGGCGGTGCGTCGGCGGGAGCGGTCGCCGGCGGCCCGGTGGTCGACGGGGCGACGGTGGAGGTCGTGCTCGTGCTGGTCGTGGTCGTGGTCGTCGTCGTCGTGGTGGATCCGACCGGTGACGGGCAGGCGGCCGCTGTCGTGACGCGCGTGCCGGCGGTTCCGAGCGGCGCCTCGCTGAACGCCAGGATGGCCTGGGAGGTGGCCCGGCGGAACTGGTCGCGGCTGGTCGGTGTGATGCCGGCGGAGGCTGCTGCACGGGCGGCGGGGGAGAAGGCGATGGCACCGTCGTCGGCGGGCTCCGGGCTGCAGCCGACCTGCAGGCCGCTCAGCCATGCCGCAGCGCGATCGGCGGTACCGGTCCGGTCCCCCGTCCGCAGGGCGTGCGCCGCCAGACCGGTCGAGTTCGCATTGGCGGTCGCTCCGGGTCCGGAACTGGCGAACGACCCATCGCTCGCCTGGAACCGCTCGAGCGCGTCGAGCGCCCGCTCGACCGCCGGTGCGGTCGTGGGGCCGACGGCTCGCAACGCCACGACGGCGAGTGCTGTCGTGTCCACATCCGCAGCGGCGTCGGTGGAACAGGACCGACCGCCGGTCAGGAACAGGCGGAAGGCGCCCCCCGGGCACTGCTGGGCGAGGAGGTGCTGCACCGCCGGGCCCGGCGCGAGACCACGTCGGGCGAGGGCCAGGACGCCGAGCGCCTGGGAGAAGGCGTTCGACCGGTCGGCGAGCGCCGGGACGGCCGTCGGGGGTCGGTCCCGGAACCGTCCGTCGTCGGCCGATCCCGGTGCGTCGACCATGGTGCCGAGGAGGTCGGCGATCAGGTCGGTGCCGCCGGCGTCGGTCGGATCGAGCCCGCGAGCACCGGCGAGGAGGGCCAGCTTGGCGACCGCGCCCGACACGACCTGACCGGGACCTGACGGTGCGACGTACGCCGCCGGCCGGTCGAGCAGTTCCCGGGCGATGGCCGAGGCGGCGTCGTCCGCCCGTCCGGCTGCGGTCAGCGCGAGCCCCACGTCGGCCGACAGTCCGGGGTCCGCCACGCCGCCCGTGGTGACCGATCCGTCCACGACCTGCGATGCCAGCCAGCGGCCCGCCCGGTCGGCCGGACCGACCGCCTCCCCGGCGGCCGCCGGCACGTTGCCGATCGCGACCGTCGGGCCGGCGATCCCGAGCAGCACCGCGACGGCGATCAGCAGCCGGCCGGTCCGGGGCGCGCGAAGGGGGCGGGACGTGCTCACCGAAGTCATCAGACCCGGTGCGCCCGCGCCGGTCAACGAGGGCCATTGGGTGCGCAGTTCCGTTCGGGGTCGATCCGCGGGCTCGGTTAGCCTCTCGGCGTGAACGCGACCGGAACCGGTGGCCACGCCGGCGCCCCCTCGGGCGGCGACGAGCCGATGAACCTCAAGCAGGTCGCCCTCCGGCTCGGTGTCCACTACACGACGGTGTACCGCTACGTCCGGACCCACCAGCTCGAGGCCGACCGGGTCGCCACCGGGTGGGTCGTCTCCCCGCAGCAGCTGGAGCGGTTCCTGCGGGGACGGGACCGCGCCCCCGAGACACGGCGACGCCGCGTCGACTGGCCCGACCGGCTGCGCCCGGCCCTCGAGCGGGGCGACGAGGTGGCCGCCTGGCGCGTGGTCGAGGACGCGCTGCGTTCCGGGGTCGAGCCCGAGTCCTGCTACCTCGATTTGCTCGGCGGGGCGCTGGCCGGCCTGGGCGGCTCCGGGGACCACGTCGACGGCTACCTGGCATCCTCGGTGGCCCTGCGGATCGTGGCCCGACTGGGGGCCCGGTTCCGGCGGCCGGGTCGCACCCGAGGAACGGTGCTGGTGGCGGCGCCGACCGGGGAGCAGCACGCGCTGTCGATCGCCATGCTCGCCGATCTGGTCCGGCTCCGGGGTGTCCGCTGTGTCGAGCTGGGGGTGGACGTGCCCGTCGAGGTTCTCGCCGCGGCCGCCGCCAGCGAGTCCCGGCTCCGGCTCGTGGCGCTCGGGGTCAACCGGCTGGAGAGCGCCGACGCGGTGACCGCCGTGGCAACGGCGCTCGCCTCGGTCAGTCCGACGGTCCCGCTGCTGGTCGGTGGCCAGGGCGTGCGCAACGAACAGGTCGCTGCTGCGCTCGGGGCGGACCGCTGGGCCCCGGACCTGCGTGGTGCGCTGGCGGTGATCGACGAGGTCATCGACACCCCGGCCCGCCGCCACCGGCCCGCCGATCGAGGTGGGAACGCTGCCGGGGTCGCTCCCGTTGGCTGAACGGATCGACGTCGACCCGCAGTTCTGGTGGCTGCTGGATCTGTTGGGTGACCTCACCCTGGATACGGAGACCCTGGCCGACACCCGGGCGGGCTTCGAGGCACTCAGCATGGCGGTCCCGGCTCCGGATGTGCCGGGCCTGGTGGTGGAGGACCGCTCGGTCCCGGGTGCTCCGGGCGACCCGGACGTGGGCGTGCGGCTCTACCTCCCGGAGCGGGGAGCGTTCCCGACCCCGGCGCTGCTCTGGATCCACGGCGGCGGGATGGTGATGGGGAGCCCGTCGGCGAGCGACCTCACGGTCCGCAACGCCGTGGCGCACCTGGGCTGGCCGGTCGTGTCGGTCGACTACCGCCTGGCCCCCGAGACCCCGTTCCCGGGGCCGCTGGACGACTGCACGGCGGCCTTCGACTGGCTCGCCGGGGCCGCCGGTGAGCTGGGGATCGACCCGGCCCGCATCGGCGTGGTCGGCGAGAGCGCGGGCGGCGGACTCGCCGCCGGGCTGGCGTTGCGGTGCCGAGATCGTGCCGCGGCGGCCCCGGCGCTCCAGGTGCTCGTCTACCCGATGCTCGACGACCGGACGGTCGTGCGTCCCGACCCGAGCCCGCACCTGGGCCGGGACGTCTGGACGCCGGCGCTCAACCGGTTCGGCTGGTCGGCGTACCTGGGGGTCGAACCCGGGTCCGCCGGGGTGGACCCGGCCGCTGCGCCCGCCCGGATCGAGGACCCGGCGGGGCTGCCGCCGACGTTCATCTCGGTGGGGGCCCTGGACCTGTTCCTCGAGGAGGACGTCGACTATGCGCGACGACTCGCCCGGGCCGGTGTCCCGGTGGAGCTCCACGTGTTCCCGCGGACTCCCCACGGGTTCGCCGGCCTGCTCGGCACCTCCCCGCTCGCCGACGAGCACGCGCTCGTGCTGCTGGCCGCCCTGCGGAGGGAGCTCGGCGGCGGGGATCGCGACTGACGCCGGTACCCTGAGGGCGACGGGACTCGTCCGGGGTCGACCGGACCTCCCGGTCGGCGAGCGGCCGGTCGGAGGTGTTCGAGTGGACGACCCAGGGGCCGCCGACCGTTGGATCGGCGCAGGCGGATCGACCCACCCGGACGTGACGGTCGCCGTCGACGAGGCGCTGGAGTCGGCCACGGGTGAACGGTCGCCGGCGCTGGCCGTCGTCTTCTCCTCGACCCGCTACCCGCTCGCCGAGGTGGCAGCGCTCGTCGCCGACCGACTCGGCGACACCCCGGTGATCGGGTGCTCGACCTCGGGGGAGGTCGCGACCTCGGGGCCGACCGAGGCCGGGCTGGCGATCTGGGCGCTCGGCGGGAAGGGTTTCGACGTGGCGACCCGGTTGGGGAAGGGGTCGGCCGACGGACTCCGGACGGCCGCCGCCGAAGCGGCGCGGAGCGTCGAGGATCTCGATGAGGGGTTGGCCTCGGTGCTCGTCCTGCTGGCGGACGGGCTCTGCGGCGACCAGATGGAGGTGGTCCGGGGCGCCTACGGGGTCGCCGGGGCGGCCGTCCCGCTCGTGGGTGGTTGCGCCGGTGACGACCTGGCGATGCAGCGGACCGAACAGCTGCACGGCTCCGAGGTCACGACGAGCGCTGTCGTGGCGGCGGCGATCCGGTCGGACGCGCCGGTGGGGGTCGGTGTGGCGCACGGCTGGCGTGAGGTCGGTGAGCCCATGTTGGTCACCGGCAGCCGGGGTGTGGTGGTCGAGACGCTCGACGACCGACCGGCGCTCGACGTCTACCTGGACGCGTTCGACGCCCCGGCGTCGGTGCGCGACGACGAGGCGGCCTTCGTCGAGTTCGCCGTCGTGCGTCCGCTCGGCATCGTCCGCCGGGACCGGACCGAGATCCGATACGTGTCCGGTGCCGACTACGACGCCCGGACGCTCACGTGCATCGCCGAGGTGCCACCCGGCGCCGCCGCCCACCTGATGGAGGGGGACGTGGACACGGTCCTCCGGGCGACCGATGCCGCCTGTCAGGCGGCGCTCGACGGCCTCGACGGTCGGGACCCCATCGGCCTGCTCGTCTTCGACTGCGTGGCCCGGCGGGCGGTGCTCGAGGACGTGGGGATCCGCCGGGAGATCGACCGCGTCGCCGAGGTGTCCGGAGGGGCGCCCGTCGCCGGCTTCTACACCTACGGCGAGATCGCCCGCACCCGCGGTGCCGGCGGGTTCCACAACCAGACGCTCGTGGTGGTGGCGTTCGCGTGAGTGTCGACGGACCCGATCAACGGCGGAGCTCGTGGTCGCTGCAGGTGCTGGCCGAGGTCCTCTCGGCGTTCTCGGTCGAGGATCCCAACGCAGTGGACCGGGTCGTGGACCGCATCGCCGAGTCCGTGGACGCCGAGGTCGTCGTGGTCGTCCGCCAGGGTCGGGTGACGGCATCGGTCGGGGTTGCCGCAGCCGCACGTGGCGAACTGCTCGCTGCCGCCGGACCCCGGCCGGTCCTGGTGCAGGTGCCCGGGGTCGGCCCGCACGACGACACGGCGCTCTCGGTCTGCTGGTCCCCGCTCGACGGCGACGACGTCGTGGCGGTCGGCCGGTTCGGCGAGCCCTTCGATCTGGAGGAGCGATCGTTGCTCCGGGCCATCGGCCGGTCCTTGGCGCTCAGCTTCCGGGCGCTGGACGCGCTCGACGCCGAACGGCTGGCCCGGGACGAACTGGACCGGGCGCTCGCCGTCGCGACGCACCGGGCGACGCACGACCAGTTGACGGGCCTGCCCGCCCGAGAGCTCGTGATCGAAGCCCTCGATCGCCGACTCCTCACCGCCTCGCCGCTCGAGCTCGAGCGGACCTTCGTGTTCTTCCTGGACCTCGACCGCTTCAAGCAGGTCAACGACGTCCACGGCCACTCCGTCGGTGACCAGTTCCTGGTGGCCCTGGCCCACCGGCTGCGCGCCGCCGCCGGAGCGGGCGACCTGTGCGGTCGACTGGCCGGTGACGAGTTCGTCCTCGTCTCGTCGCAGGTCTCGCTCGAGTCGGCCGAGGCGAAGGCGGCCGGGTTGCTGCGGGCCCTGGTCGATCCGTTCGAGATCGACGGGCGCTCCCTCGTCCCCTCGATCTCGATCGGCCTCACACGCGCCGCTCCCGGGGACCTCGCCGAATCCCTCATCGACGACGCGGATCTGGCGATGTACCGGGCCAAGCAGACCGGACGTGGTCGGGTCGTGGTGTTCGACCCGGCGCTGCGCGAGGCGACCGAGCAGCGGGCGGAGGTCGAGGCCGACCTCCGTCAGGCGTTGCGGGGGCCGGGCGAGTTCGTGCCCTACTTCCAGCCGGTGGTGGACCTCGAGTCCGGCCGGATCGTCGGGTTCGAGGCGCTCGTCCGGTGGCTGCACCCGACCAAGGAGGTGGTCCCTCCTGACGTGTTCGTCCCGGTGGCGGAGGACACCGGCCAGATCGTCCACATCGATGCCCGGATGCTGCGCTCCGCCTGCGCCCGTCTGGCCGAGTGGCGCCGGATCCCGGGCATGGGGCGGCTGACCATCTCGGTCAACACCTCGGCCCGGTCGTTCGCGGACCCCCTGCTCCCGAGCCGGGTGGCCGAGGCCCTCGACCTCGCCGGCCTGTCGGCCGAGGCGCTCCTGTTGGAACTCACCGAGTCCGTGATGATGGACGAGGGGTCGGGCGACAGCGAGACCGTGCAGCACCTGGTCGACCTGGGCGTGCGGCTCGCCGTCGACGACTTCGGCACCGGCTACTCCTCGCTGCGTTACCTGCGCGAGTTCCCGGTCGCGGTGTTGAAGGTCGACCGTTCGTTCACGAGCCAGCTGGGCGAGGACCGTGAGGTCGAGGTGATCGTCGAGTCGATCGTCGGGATGGCCCGCTCACTGGGCCTGGCGGTCACCGCCGAGGGGGTCGAGACCGAGGCCCAGGCGGAGCGGCTCGTCGAACTGGGGTGCGGTTACGCCCAGGGCTACCTCTACGGTCGGCCCGTGGACGTCAAGACCGCAACGGAACTGCTGCTCGCCCAGGCCGACGTCAGGGCCTGAACGGTTCCGCTCAGCCCGCCCAGGTGCCGGCCATGGACGGGAAGTCGCCGGTGATGCCGACCTGCTCGAAGTAGCCGGCTTCCAGGGCGTCGAGCAGGTCGCCGCCCGGACCGCCCTTCCTGAACTCGCCGCCGCCGGTCGGCGCGGTCGTCGTCGGTGCGGTCGTGGTCGGGAAGGTGAACTGCTGCTCGGTCCGGTCGGGCTGCATGCCCGGGGCGATCGCCTGGGGCACCCCGTTGCACAGCGGGGTGGGCTGACGAAGGGGGAGCGTGTCCAGGTCGAACAGCTCGGGGTCGGGGTCGGCGGCGGCGAGCGAGTGGCCGATGTTGTTGGCCGCCCTGTCCCGGGGTGTCAGCCACCATCCGTCGCCACCGGACCCCTCGGCCGGGGCGCCCAGGAACCGCCATTCCAGGAACCGCATGATCGAGGTGTGGTCGTAGGTCCGATGGTCGACGAACCCGGGCCGGGCGTACGGGGACGCGATGACGGTCGGCACCCGGAAGCCCGCCTGACCGAAGTTGGTGGCGTCGTCGCCCGACGACAGCAGGTCCGGCAGCACCGGCGGCGCCACGTGGTCGAAGAAACCGCCCCACTCGTCGTAGGTCACGACGAACAGGCCGCGCTCCCAGTGGGGTGACTCCACGAACGCACGGAACACGTCACGCAGGTACCGCTGGCCCGCCCCCGGGTCGCAGTGGGGGTGGTCGTCGGCCTGCCACCACGGCAGGTACGGCGGGTCCAGGTAGACCACGTTGGGCAGGTTTCCCCCGGCGCAGTCGGCGAAGTAGTGGTCGATCCCCGACAGGATCGGGGCCATGCGCGGCCCCCAGAACGCCAGACTGGGCAGGTCGGCGAAGTACGACCGCACGTCCACACCGGCGGCCCGCAGCCGGTCCCAGATGGTGTCCCACTGGTGGCCCAGCTCCTTCAGTGGGATGTAGTTGTTGATGTAGCCGCCCGACTGGGCCGAGTGCAGGTAGCGGCGGTTGGGCTGGGTCGAGGACAGCACCGAACAGTGGTAGCGGTCGAAGGTGGTGAAGCGTCGTGCGAGCCGGGCGTGGAACGGCAGGTCGCCCGCCTCGTGGAAGCCCAGTGCGTAGTCGTCGTTGCCACTGCCCTCGGCCAGGAACCCGCCGTCCCGCTGGGCCCGGCCCGAGTACCAGCCGTGGCCGGGGTCGGCGAAGCCGCACCCCCGGAACCCGAACGGCTCCGGTCCGCCGCTGAGCGAATGGGTCCGGTGCTCGACGCCGTCGGGGTCCAGGTAGCCCACATCGGTTCGGGCGTCGATCGAGAACCCGTCGCCGTAGTTGCGCCGACCCCGCTCCAGGTAGGCCTCGTCGCCGCCCAGCCACCCCAGGTAGTGGTCGAAGGAGCGGTTCTCCATCATCACCACGACGACGGTGTCGATCGGCGCCGCCGACGCCGGCAGGTCGAGCATGGCGCCGGTCGGCAGGCGGGTGGGCACGTACTCCTCGCCGGTCCCGAGTGCCGCCGGCACGCAGCCGCTGAGCGCACCACCGACGGCCACGCCCGCCCCGACGGCGGCGCTCGCCCTCAGGAACGCCCGCCTGTCCAGTCCTCCGCCCACCGGATGCCCTCTCTGTCCGCGCTGACCGCTGTCCCCCGGCCGTCCGAGTCGGTGGCCGATCGCACAATGCCCGAGGTCGACGTGACCGTCAACCATCTCGTCCGACCGCGGCACCCCGTCCGGAGGGCCCGGGGCGATCCTCTAGGGTCGAGGGGAACACGACGACAGGAGAGCGCGTGGGTGCGGCAGCGACGAGCGGAGCGGTGCAACTGCTCGTGAGTGACGTCGACGGCACCCTGCTCGACGCCGACCGACGGCTCTCCCCGGCGACGGTGCGGGCGGCCCGTGACCTGGCCGACGCCGGCGTCCGCCTGGCGCTGGCGAGCAGCCGACCGCCCCGGGGCATGGTGCAGTTCGTGCTCCCGCTCGCCCTCAGCGCTCCGATGGCCGGCTTCAACGGCGCACAGGTCGTGACGCCGGACCTCGACCCGCTGGCGGAGCGGCCGCTCGACCCTGCGGTCGTGGCCCCGCTGGTCGAGGTGCTCCGGTCGGCCGCGGTGGACGTCTGGGCGTTCCAGGGGTCGCGCTGGCTCGTCGAGCGGCCGGACGGTGCCCGGGTGGCGCACCACGCCGATGACGTCGGCTACCGACCCGAAGTGGTGGACGACCTGCTGGCGACGCTGATGGGCGACGGGGAGCCGGCGACGAAGGTGGTCGGCGTGAGCGAGGACCACGACGCGGTGGCTGCCGCCCACCGTCTGGTGGGAGCGCAGCTGGGTGACCGGGTGGCGGCGAGCAGCTCGCAGCCCGTCTACCTGGACGTCACGGACCCGGGCGCCACCAAGGGTGCGGCCCTGCTGGCCCTCTGCGGACTGCTGGGCGTGCCGGCCGAGGCCACGGCCGCGATCGGCGATGGCGCGAACGACGTCACGATGTTCGCTGCCGGCGGACTCGGCATCGCCATGGGCAACGCCACCTCCGCCGTTCGCAGCGCCGCCGACGCCGTGACCGGAGCCAACGATGTCGACGGCTGGGCGGCCGCGGTCACCGAGCTCGTCCTGCCCAACGCATCACGAGCGCCGGTGTGATGCCGTCCCCGTCCCCGTCCCCGACCCCGTCCCCGACCCCGATCGGATCCACCGACCCACCCGAGACCCGACGGCCGGCGGCCGTCGCGAGAAGGAGCAACCCGTGAGCACGCCCACCCAGCAGCTGCACGATCTGGGCCAGAGCATCTGGCTCGACAACATCACCCGCACCATGCTCGACGACGGGACGATCGCCCGGTTCATCGACGAGCTGTCGGTCACCGGGCTGACGTCCAACCCGTCGATCTTCGACAAGGCGATCTCCACCGGGGCCTACGACGACGTGGTCCGATCGGCACCAGGGGCCAGCACGGACGAGGAGGTGTTCTTCTCCCTCGCCATCGAGGACCTGCAGCGGGCCGCCGACCTGTTCGCCCCGGTGCACGAACGGACCGACGGTGTGGACGGATGGGTGTCTCTCGAAGTCTCACCCCTGATCGCCAGCAATG
>CAYMKW010000041.1:0-21540 GCA_964391365.1 uncultured Microthrixaceae bacterium
CAAGGTGGTGCTCCGTTCTCCCGGTGGGCCGGGACGAGGTTGGACTCGCCCGGTGCGCCGGGACGAGGTTGGTCGGGCGGGTCGGTCGATCCGCCCGGTGGGGGAGGTGGGTTCGGCTGGTGCCGGACCGATGCGCCCGGGTGGGCGTCCTCCCTGGAGGTCGGACGCCCACCCGGGCGCATGCGGTCTGACGTCGGTCGGCCGGGTCGAGCCGACCGGGCCGCCGACATCGCTCAGGCGGCGAGTGCGAACTGCGCCGGTCGTCCGAGCGGCAGGAACCGCCCTGCGTTGCGGCACAGCGACTGGGCCGTGCCCTGAGCGTTGGCGACGACGACCGTCGGGAGGCCGTCGTGGTTGCAGCGCTGGACCAGGTCGGTGAAGGCACCGTCGCGCGAGGCCACCACCAGCCGATCCGCCGAGCGGAGCAGCCAGTCGTGGTCGGCCACTTGGTCCAACAGCGCCCGGTCCGCCCCGTCCCGGCCACCACGCACGTCGAGGTGCCAGCCGCCGATGTGCTCGGCCACGAGCGGGGCCAGGGCCGGGTTGCAGGTGACGTACACCAGGTCGCCCGTCCCGATCCGGGCCCGCTCGACGAGTTCCTCCAACGTGGCGCGGACGCCCTGTGACGTGGCGGCCCGGGGGTCGTCGCCCAGCAGGTTCTCGATGTCCACGAGCACGACGGCCCGCGAGGTCCGTCCGCTCGGGTGGCGGCGTCGGGCGGCCCGCCGGCGGTCGGCGGACCGGTTCCGCCGGGCCAGGGCCCGACGCTCACGGCGGTTCGGCCGCCCGCGGACCACGGGCCGGCCGGCGGTGCGCTTCGCCAGGTCGGTGAGGTCGATGGTCGGGCCGTTGGCCGCTCCTGTGGTCGTTCCGAGACCGAGTCCGTGTCCGTGATCGTGTCCGATGCACATGGTGATGTCCCCTCCTGCAGCAGCGCTGCGATACGTCTTCCGGTCCCGGGCGCTTCCCGGGTTCCGGCGGTCCGGCAGGCGCCGTCCCGAACTGAGGAGTAGTGAACCAGCCGGGTGTGACATCGAGCCCGGAACCAACTGACGGACGGCGGCGTCCCGGACCGGGCGGTCGGTCCCGTGCGGCCCGAACCACCCCCGCCCGGACGGCCGAGGCTCAGGCGGGGAGGACGAGCACGCTGTGGTCGGTCGGATCCGCCGACCGACCGATGTGGATCCGCCGTACCCCGTCGGGGACGTGCACCCGGACGGGCACCCGCACGGTGGCACCGGCGGGCACATCGGCCCGGGCGAACCCGCGCAGCGTCAGCAGCGGTTCGGGGTGCGTCCCGAGCCCCAGCGGCACGTAGGCCTGCACCACCTCGGCCCCATCCACCGCGGAGGTGTTGGTGACCTCGACCGACAGGGTCACCAGCGACGCCGTCGACCAGACGTCGGTGCCGTCGGCCGACTCCACCTCGTCGAGTCGCGGCTCGGACCACTCGAGCGTCGCGTACCCCAACCCGAACCCGAAGCAGAACCGCGGCCGCTGGGCCGTGGCCTCCATCATCCGGTAGCCGAACAGCGGGCCGTAGGTGATCCTCCGGGTGAAGCGCCGGAACGGGGGGAGTCGGGTGCCGGCGGCCGGCCAGGTGCAGGTCACCCGGCCGCCGGGAACGGCCTCGCCGAAGAGGACGTCGGCCACGGCGTGCCCGCCCTCCATGCCCGGGTACCAGGCCATCAACAGCGCCGCCACGTCGTCCAGCCATGCGTCGACCTCGAACGCGCTCCCGCCGTTCAGCACCACGACCGTCGCCGGGTTCGCCGCCGCCACCGACCGGATCAGCGTCTCCTGGTCGGCTGCCAGCCGCAGCGAGCTGCGATCGCCGCCGGCGTTCAGGATCCACTCGCCCTCGTCGCGCCAGGTCGATCCGGCGGCCACGACCACGGCATCGCAGTCGGCCGCCAGCGCCCGTGCCCGGGGCAGGTCGCTGCCGTCGAGGTGGGCGACCTCGACGTCGTGGCGGGCGCCGGCGGCGACCAGACCCTGGAGCAGGGTCACCACGTCGGTCGGGTGCACCTGGGAGGAACCGTGGTCGCCCAGGTTCTCGGCGGTCGCCAGCTCACCGATGACGGCCAGTCGGCGCACGCGTGCCGGATCGATCGGCAGGACCGGCGCCGCCCCTCCTGATCCGATCGCCACCGGTTCGTTGCGGAGCAGCGTCAGGGACCGGGCCGCCGCCTCCCGGGCCAGCGCCCGGTGCTCGGGTCCGGCGACGACCGCAGGCCGGTAACGCTCCGGTTCGCCGCGCCGCGCGCCACGGGCCTGGGCCCGCACCAGTCGGCGGGCCGACGCCCGCAACCGTTCCCGGGTGACGACGCCCCGGCGCAGCAGGCGGGGCAGGGCCCGGAACCGCCAGCGGAACGGCATCTCCAGGTCCATGCCGCCCAGCACGGCGCGCCGGGCGTTGCGGACCCCCCACGTGAAGTCCGACATCACGAACGCGTCGGAACCCCACTCCGAACGGAGCACACCATCGAGCAGTTCGGCCGAGTGGCCGCAGGGGACGCCGTTCACCAGGTTGTAGGCCGACATGACCGAGTCGGCGCCCGCGTCCAGGCAGGCCCGGAAGTGCGGCAGGTACAGCTCACGCAGGTCGTCGGGGTGCACCCGGACGTCCAGCCAGAACCGGGAGTTCTCGATGCTGTTGGCGGCCAGGTGCTTGACGCAGGCGATCACGTGCCGGGTCGTACCCCGGACGAGCGCGGCGCCGAACTCGCCCAGCAGGTAGGGGTCCTCGCCGTAGGTCTCCTGGGCCCGTCCCCACGCCGGGTGACGCAGCAGGTTCACGCACACGCCGGCGAACAGGTTGGCCCCCTGGGTGCGGGCCTCGACCCCGATGGCGTCCCCGATCCGCTCCTCGAGCTCGACATCGAAGGTCGCCGCTCGGGCGGTCGACGACGGGAATCCCGTCGAGTGGCCGACCACGACCCCCCGGGGTCCGTCCGTGAAGCGGATCCCGGGGAGGCCGAGCCGGTCGACCCGACCCGCAACGATCGGCTCGCCGTTGTAGCGCTGTGACATCTCCCGGGTGCCACGGACCAACGGCCCGTCGCCCGACATGACAGAGCACAGCTCGTCGTCGGTGAGCTGGTCGACGAGGTGATCGACGAAGGCCTCGAGCCCGGCGTCGTCGGCCGGCGCCCGGCCGGTTAGCGGCGCGAACGGGTCGGGAGCTGAGCCGCTCACGTCGCCGGCGGGTGCAGGGCTCAGCTGACGACCCGGCCGGCGGTGGTGGTGTCCATCACGAGCCGCCGGTCGCCGTCACGGATGTCGAAGCTCTCGACGACGGCGCACTGCTCCGCCCAACGGCTCGAGTGTCGGGGGTGGTCCCGGAGTGGGACCTCGACCCCGTCCACCCGGAACGACCCGTTCACCCCGAAGCGCAACTCGCCCTCGGTGGGCGAGACGTACCGGACCGTGCGGGCGCCACCGATGCCCACGACCTCGACCGGGGCCGAGGTGATGGCGTCGACGAACGCCTCGAACGATCCGTGCTCGCTCGCCCCGCCGACCTCGACGATCCAGACGTTGTCGGCCCCGCCGGGTGCGAGCAGGTCGAACGGCCCGGTCATGCCGTCGGTGGCCTCGACCGCGGGGTCGTAGGCGCGCCAGGTCGTCGGCCGGTGGCTCCACAGCGCCACGTAGCCGTCGCCCTTCCGGCCGAGCACCCAACCGTCGCGGCCGACGACGTCGTCGAAGCGGTCGGTGGGGAAGTAGGCGTGGGTGTAGGGCTCGTAGCCGAAGTACGGGCCGAGCAGCGGGTCGGTCGGAGCGGCATAACCGGGCTGGTAGATGTGGATGGCAGCCCGGTCCCGCTGGGCGCTGCGCGGCATGGACGCCGTGCCGACCCAGTAGCCGTTGTCGTCTTTCCAACTGGTCGACCGCTTCACGGGCGACGACGGGTGGGTGGTGAACACGGTGGCCCTGGTCCCGAGCGTGGCCTGCCAGGCGTGAACCTGCTCCATGGCGTCACCGAAGCGGTGGTCCACCACGCAGGACAACATGGCCTCGGAGCTCCGCCAGGTGTAGGTGTGCGCCTCGCCGAGCACGCCGGTGGCCGCGAACGGAGCGAGCTCGCGGACTGCCAGCTGGGCCACGGTCGGATCGATCCCGGCGAAGTCCTTCACGGCGGCGAACTTCTGGAACAGCTCGGAATCCCACAGGTTCCAGCGGTTGCACGCCTCCAGGGTCGGCGGGATGAACTGCCATGCGGTGAGGGCGCCGTGGCTCCACCAGAAGTTCAGGTTCTCGGTCGTGTAGTCGTAGCCGTAGGCCCCCACCGGGTCCGCGCTCCACGGCTCGTGCGGATCGATGTGGACGCCGTGACGTTCCCGGATGCGCACCGGTCCGTCGTGGCGGGCGGCCCGTTCGATCACCTCGGGGAGCCGGTAGTGGTCGTTGCCGCAGAGGAACAGGACGCCGTGGTCGGTGGTGTTCGAGTACCCCTCGGCGGTGGTGTCGAAGAGGAACTTGGCGGTCGAGAAGGTGGACTCGCTCAACCCGGAGGTCTTGGCGGCCTTGTAGCCCCGGCCGTGCGTGACGCCGTAGACACCCTGGAACGTGTGGGTCGCCAGGTCTAAGAGGCACACGTCCACCGCAGCTGCACCGAGCGCCCGCAGTTCCGGGTCGTCGGCCCACTGGACCAGCGTGAGGAGCGGGGCGTAGTCGAACTTCATGTAGGTGTTCGAGTGCCACTCGCTGTAGCCGAACTTGGCTCGCTCCCGGATCCAGTCGATCACGACGGGCCGGGCCCGCTCGGCGTGCTGGGCGCCGGTCAGACCGGTGAAGGCGAACACCCGGTCGGGGATCGCCAGGCCGCCCAGGTACTCGTCGACGGCGAACATGATCCGGTGGTTCTCGGACCAGAACCACTTGTCGTCGACGTCCCCGGCCGGGAGCGGGTCGTCGTAGCGGTAGCGGGCGTTGGCGATCTTGTCCTCGATGGCGTCGATCGCCGACTGCGGCAGGACGCCGCGGCCGAGTCGCAGGGTCCACTGCTGGTACATCAGCTCGAAGTCGTCGGTGTCCCGGTACGGGTCGGTGCTGACGATCCCCGGCCCGACGAGCGATGGGTCCCAGGCGAACCCCGGGTCCCGCTCGGCCCGGAGCAGGTGCGCGATGACGCTGGCGGTGTCGTCCGGGCGGAGGGACTGGGTGGCGAGCTGCAGGTACTCGGTGGTCCGGGCCTGGAACACGGCCTCGTCGACCAGGCCGGTGGTGCCGGGCGGCGGCAGGACCGACGGGCCGACGACGAGTGGCCCGGTCGGGCAGCCCGGGGCGGGGCCGACCGGCGACGGCGCCGGCGTGCACCCGGCGGCCAGGCCCACTCCCAGCGCACCAGCTGCGCCTGCGATCAGGAACTCACGTCGGTTCGCTCGCACCGTGCTCCCTCCGGACGGGTCACCCCGCCGCGTTCACCAGCGGTCGCCCACCGCCTGTCCGACAGTGTGCCGTGTGGCACGAGTTGGTGCCAGCAGCAGGCGTGGGTGGTTCAGCCCACCGGCGGTTCGTCGTCGGGCTCGGCGAGCCATCGGGTGCTGCCACCGGCGGCCTTGGCCCGGTAGAGGGCATCGTCGGCGGCAGCGATCGGGAACGGGTGGCGCGAGCTGGTCTGGCAGCCCACCGATGCCGTGACCCGGGCGTCGCCGACCCGGGTGGCGCCGACCGCCTCCACCAACCGATCGGCGATCGACAGGAGGTCGCCGTCGGTGGCACCGGGGCACAGCACGACGAACTCGTCGCCGCCCCACCGGCACACCACGTCGCCCGGTCGTATCGAACCGCGCACGGCGATCCCGATCTCGGCGAGCAGGGCGTCGCCGGTGCCGTGGCCGTGGCGGTCGTTCACCGACTTGAAGTCGTCGAGGTCGACGAGGATCAACGCGGTGGCCGGGAGTTCCTCGGCGCTCGGTCGGGTCGGGTCGGTTCCCAGCCAGCGTTCCAGTCCCGACCGGTTCAACAGCCCGGTCAGCGGATCGATGTCGGCCCGTTCGGTCTCGGCAAGGAGGGCGTCGCGGGTGGCGGCGATCGCCCGGTGCTGCTCCTCGAGCCGCTGGACCAGCACCGTCGTGGCGGCGGCGATCGCCTCCTGGCCCGCGGACGGGCCCCGCCGACGAAAGTCGTCCACGGCCCCGGTGAGTCGATCGGTCGTCGCCCGGTCGATGTGCCCCTCGAGCAGGGCGGCGAAGCGGTCACCGAGTTCGGCGACCTGAACGTGATCGAAGGTGAGGCTGGCCAGGAACCGTCGGCCCGACTGCACGTCGAGCGAGGACTCGTCGAGGACAACCAGATCCCGGCCCCCGAGGTAGACCGACATGTTCGGCGAGAGCAGCAGCGTGCCCCATTCGGCGACGAGCGGGTGATGTTCGTCCAGGAGCAGGGAGGCCACCCCGGGCACGTCGACCAACTCGCCGGAGTAGACCGCCACGGTGGTGACGCCTGCGTCCGACATGGCGGCGTAGCGCGCGGCCGATCGGGTGAAGTAGGCCGAGCGCTGGAACGTCGAGACCACCAGCGCATCGGGCCCGACCTTGGTGGCGTAGTGCTCGATCGCTCGCGAGAGGGTCGTCAGGGTGGGCTTGCTCAGGGGGCGCGACGAGGTCGCCCGTCCGTTCGTCGTGGTCCACTCCTCGTTGCCCATAAGGCACGAAACGTACCTCGCCGGGGCGCGGTTCGACCCGTCGATGTAGCGACCGTCCGAACCGGCCGCCTCCGGGCCATCCCATCGAATCGCTGGAGGTCGGCGGAGAAATCTCAGATTTTCGACCTGCGGAGCAGGTCGCCCGCGAGGAGCGGCCCCGGGTCCTTGACGGCCCGTTCGACGACCTCCATCTTCTCGGCCCTGACCGGCGGGAACTGCCCCCGGTCACGACGAGAGGAGCGCCATCCATGGCGAAGCGAACCCTGCCCCCCATCACCCCGGACGACGTCGACCGGGGGGTCCACCTCGACTTCGAGAGCCAGGAGCGGGGCCCGATCACCCTGCTCGGCGTGTACGTCCCCGATGCAGCCGAGCCGTTCCGTCAGTACCTGCTGGACCCGGTGTTCGCACCGATGGCCGAGCACCGCTCCCCGAGCGTGACCTGGCCGGTGGACGTGCTCGACCCGGCCGACGTGCTCGACCTGCTCGCCGGGCTGCGGTCGGAGGGACGTCGGCTGTTCTCCTGGTCGACCCACGACCGTGACGTCGTGCGGCGGCTGGTCGACGAGTCCGGACACGACCCGGGATTCGACCCGGCGGACGTGGAGGATGCGAAGGACCTCGCCAAGAAGTGGAAGCGACGTGTCCACCCGGACGTGGAGTTCCCGAAGCCGCCCCGGGGCGGCGCCCACTCCCTGTACAACTACGAATCGCTGATCGGGTTCGACCGCTCGACCATCTGGGCGGGTCGGGTCACCGGAAAGCGGATCGCAGCGGTGCGCCGGAAGCTGGCAGGCGGAGCGACTGCAACCGAGTTCACCGCGGTGCAGAAGGGCTACTGGACCAACCTGTTGATCCACAACCAGCTGGACTGCACGAACATGCACCTGGTCCTGCGGGAGGTCGCAGGTTGACCGACCGCGCCGCCGGCGTTCTCGGTGCAATCAACCCCCAGATCGGGCGCTGGTTGCACCGAGAAGCGGGGAGGGTTGCGACTCAGGCGGCGCTGACCGTGCCCGGGCCGCCGGTCAGGTACCGGTCGAACGAGGCGGTCGCCTCGAGCACCCGGGCGGTGGCGCCCCGCAGGCCGTCCACGACGACCGTGGCGCCCCGACGCTGCAACGTGGAGCGGAGGCGGGACAGGAGGCGCATGCCGGCGGCGGTCTGCACGTCGGCGCCCGACACGTCCACCACCAGGTCCGAGGGGTCGGCCAGGAGCATCTCCTCGACGGCGACGGCCAGCTCGGCGACGGAATCGGCGTGCACCACCCCGCTCAGGACGATCCGACCGTGGCGGCCAGCGGTCCCGAGGTCGAGGAGATCCGCCTCGATCGAGAGGGTTCGGTTCCGGTCGGTGGACTCGGTGATGAGCAACATGTCGGTGCCTCCTGTTTGCCTGCTGATGGTTCGATCGGCAGGCCCGGGCGGATGCTGAGCTTTTCGTCACAATCCGTCGGACCGCCCGTCGTGGAACGGGCCCCCGCAGCGCGGTGAGCGACTACCCTCGGGCGAACAGCGTTCACCGACACGTCCGGGGGGAGGTCGGGGCTCGTGGTTCGACGGGCAGGCAACGGGGGGACCACACGCAGGGCGGCCGCGGTCGCGCTGGTCGTGCTCGCAGTGGGGGCCTTCGCGCTGTCTGCGGGCCCGGCGGCATCCGACGGTGTGGTCCGGGGCAGTGCCCAGGCGAGTGCCGACACCTTCTCGCTGAGCATGAAGGCGGCGAACGCGACCATCGGACTCGCGTACGGGCGTTCGTTCGCCCGCTACCAGGACCGGACCGGGAGCTCCGAGGCCCGGGCGCTCGACCTGGGTGCGCTACCGACGCTGTTCGGGGGACCGCAGTGCGACGGTTCGCCGGCGCTGTTGCCAACGACTGCGTTGCCACCGGTGACCTCGTCGGACTCAACCCTGGTCGGAGCCGAGCAGAGCCGTCGCACCCAGGTGTTCCAGCCCGGCATCGGCGGCGAACCCAACGGTGGACCGGTCGGATTCCAGGACGCCACCGCCACGGCGGCGCCGTCCAGCCGAGCATCCACCGAGTCGGTGCCCGCGGACGTGTTCCTGGTCGCCCTCATCGGCGGCCGCACCGAGACCTCGGCTCGATTCGTCGACGGGGTGCGCGAGGCCCGGGCGGTCGTGACCGCCGACGAACTCCGGGTGCTCGGCGGCCTGTTCACCCTGCGGCAACCCCGTTGGGAGGCCGTCGCCCGATCAGGTGAGCGGGAGGAGACGAGTTCGACCTTCACGTTCACCTCGGCGTCGGTGCTCGGCCTCGAGCGACCCGTGGGACAGGTCCTGTCCGACCTCCGTGGGTTCGAGCAGGGCATCGAACAGCTGCTCGCCCCGATCGGCGTCGACCTGACGCTGCCGACCACCGAGGTGGTCGAGGGTGGGATCCGGGTCACACCGATCGGGTTCCGGGTGGTCGAGCCGCCGTTCGGTCGGGATGTGCTGGTGCCGTTCCTCGGACGGATCGACCCGCTCGTGCAGGCGCTCCGCAAGGAACTCGTCGCAGAGGACTGCAAGAACGACGTCGTGCTGACGGTCGTCGACATCCTGTTGGGCGTCGTCGGCGGATCCGGCAGCGTCGAGATCCTGGCCGGCGGGGTGGAGGCGGTCACCGACGACACCGACTTCTCGGCCCCGCCGCCGCTGCCCGAGCCGACCGAGCCGCCCGTGGAGGTGGCGCCCGAGACGACGGTGGCGGAATCCTTCGACGCTCCGATCCTCGACGACGCGTTCTTGCCGGCCGACACGCTTCCGCCGCTCGATCTGGGACCGGGTGAGCTCGGCCTGGGTGACGTCTCGGCCGGCGCGGCGCCGGTGGCGGCGCAGGTGGAGCGGGCCCGGACGGAGGAGGCGGCGTTGCCGTCGGTCATCGGCAACCGGTTCGAGGACGGCACCGCCGGTCGGGCCGGCGTGGCCGTCGGGGCCCTCGCCCTCCTCGGTGCACTCGGGTTGTCGGTCGTCGATCGCGTGATCGGCCGCCGATCGAGGAGGACGATCACATGAGCGACGGTGCAACCCGGGGCGGAGCCCGGGACCGGCTGTTCCGCGGCTACGGGCCCTTGATCGGGTTCACCGCCGTCTTCCTGGCCATCGCGGTCCTGGTGCCGAGCCAACAGCGCGAGGTCCGGATCGAGCCCGGGGGAACCGGAGGCTCCGGTGGGCTCGAGGCCGAGGTCGCCGGGATCAGCGAGGAGGCACTCGACGCAGGTGCGGCCGGGGCCGACCCGACGACCGGGGCCGTCGACCCGGCGGCAGCCGCGGCGGGAGCGGTCGGTGGCGGGACGGGAGGGACCGGCCCCGGAGGCGGTGGCCCGGGCGGATCGGGCTCGGCGAACTCCGGACCCGCGAGCGTCGCCGGGTGCGGACCCCAGCAGGTGCCCGGCGACCCGTACTCGCCGATCTGCGTCCGGTTCAGCGGAGGCAACGGCGGCGCCACGAGTCGCGGGGTGACCGGTGACACGATCACCGTGGCGGTGCGGATCGAGGGATTCTCCAACGGGCTGCTCGATGCGGTGTCGCGGGTCGCGAACGCCAAGATCCCCAACGAGAGCCCTGAACTGATCCGACGGACCGTCGAGGGGCTCGTCGAGTACGTCAACAAGCGGTTCCAGTTCTACGGCCGGAAGATCCGCCTGGTCGTCTACAGCGGCAAGGGCGACGTGTTGAAGGAGATCACCGGCGGCGGCCAGGAGGGCGCGCAGGCGGACGCGCTCAAGGTGTCCCAGGAGATCCAGGCCTTCGCCGACGTGTCCGCCGTCTCGCCCGTGTACGCCGACGCGCTCTCGTCGAAGGGGGTGATCAACATCGGTGCGCCGTTCACGTCGCGCGAGTGGATGTCGCAGCGTCGGCCGTTCGCGTGGAGCCAGTTTCCCGACTGCTCCACGATCGTCGAGAGCGTGGCCAGCTACTACGTGACGAAGATGGCGGGCCGGCCGGCGGCGCTCGCCGGGGGCAACCTGAAGGGCCAGCCCCGGCGAGCGGCGATCATCGCTCCCGAGAACTCCTGGTACCAGGAGTGCGTCCGAAGCGGGGTCGGCATCGTCGAGCGGGCCGGCAAGGCCGGCGACATCGTCGTCAACTCCAAGTACGTGCTCGACATCCCGAAGATGTCCGGTCAGGCGGACTCGCTGGTGCGTCAGCTCAAGGACCAGCGGGTCACCAGCGTCATCTGTGGGTGCGACCCGTTGATCATGACGTTCCTGACCGCCAAGGCCCGCGAACAGGGCTACGAACCCGAGTGGGTGATCAGTGGTGTCGCGCTGATCGACAACGACCTGATCGGCCAGATCCTCCAGCAGGACCAGTGGGCCCGATCGTTCGGGGTGTCCTTCGCCGGTCCGTCGCAGGCCGCCGGTCAGGGGCTCGGCTACCGGGCCTACAAGTCCGTCCGGCCCGACGAACCGTCGATCGGGGTCGAACTGATCTACAACCAGCTCTACCTGCTGGCGTTGGGTGTCCAGGGTGCCGGACCCAACCTGACCCCACAGAGCTTCGAGCAGGGCATGTTCAACTACCCGCGCCGAACCGGGCCCTACGGCACCTGGGGATTCGGTCCGGCCGACTACACGACGGCCGACGACGCCCGCGAGGTGTTCTGGAACCCCCGGGCCAACTCCATCCAGACCCGGTCGCCGGGTGCGTACCAGGATCCGAACGCCGGGGCCCGGTTCCCGATCGGGAAGTGGCCGGGCTCCCCGCCCCGGTCGGCGGCCGGGTGAGCGGCCCGGCGACGGCACGGGCGTCCACTGCCGCCCGTGCCGCGACCGTCACCGCCGCGCTGGGCGGCGCCTGGGTGCTCGCAGCGATGGTGCTGCCGAGGGGAGCCCCCGGCGGTGTCGTCCTGGCCGGTGCCATCCTCGGTTCCGCCACCGGCCTGACGGCGGTCGGGCTCATCCTCGTCTGGCGCGCCAACCGGATCGTCAATTTTGCCAACGGGGCGATCGCCGGTGTGGCCGGACTCGGAGCGGTCCACCTGTTCGTCACGTGGGGCTGGCCCTACTGGGCGACGCTCCTCGTCGGACCGCTGCTCGGGCTGGCGGTCGGCGCGCTCGTCGACGTCGCCGTCATCCGTCGATTCGCCGAGGCGCCCCGACTGGTGCTGACGGTCGCCACCATCGGACTGGCCCAGTTGCTCGGCGGCATCGAACTCCTCATCCCGGAGCGGATCTTCGCCGCCGACGGACTCGTCCTGGGTTCGTTCGAGACACCCCTGTCGGCGTGGTCGTGGGAGGTCGGTCCGGCGCTCGTCAACGGCAACCACCTGCTGGCCGTGGCCGTCGTCCCCGCCGTCGTCGGTGGGCTCGCCTGGTTCCTCCGCCGCTCGCTCGTCGGCACGGCCGTGCGGGCCGCCGCCGAGAACACCGACCGCGCCCGGCTGCTCGGGGTGCCGGTCCGGAACGTCACCACCGTGGTGTGGGCGCTCGCCGGGGGGCTGGCCGCGCTCACCTTCGTGCTGCAGGCCCCGTTCCTCGGCGCATCTCCGGCTGCGGCCGCCGGACCGGCGATCCTCCTGCCGGCGCTGGCCGCCGCCATCGTCGCCCGGATGGAGTCGCTCCCGGTCGCGTTCGCGGCCGCGGTCGTGATCGGCGCGGCCGGTGAGCTGGTCCGGTGGAACTCGGACACGCCCGCACTGCTGGACGTCCTGTTGCTCGTCGTGATCCTGGTCGCGCTGCTGGTCGGCCAGGGACGTCGCACCCGGGCCTTCGATGCCGACGGTGGTTGGCGGGACGCCGAGTTGATCCGCCGACTGCCGCCGTCCATCGCAGCACTCGGGCCGATCCGGCTGGCACGCGGCGCCGCGGCGTTGCTGCTCGTGGCCGCAGCGGTCGGACTGCCACTGCTCCTCTCCCCATCCAACGCCTTCTCGGCCTCGATCGTCGTCGTCTGGGCGATGGTGGCGCTCAGCCTGGTCGTGCTCACCGGGTGGGCCGGCCAGATCAGCCTGGGCCAGTTCGCCATCGTCGGAGCGGCCGCGATCGTGGCTGGCAACCTGTTCAGCCGCTGGGACGTGGACCTGTTCCTCACCCTGGCGGTGGCCACGGTGACCGGGGCGCTGGTCGCCGTCCTGCTCGGCGTGCCGGCGCTGCGGATCACCGGCCCGTTCCTGGCAGTGGTGACGCTGGCCTTCGCGGTGGTGCTCGACGGGTACGTCCTGAACCCGAACGTGTTCCCCGACCTGATCCCCCAGACCGTCGTGCGGCCGCTCCTCTGGGGTCGGGTCGACCTGGAGGACGAGCGGGCCATGCTCTGGTTCTGCCTGGCGGTCCTGGCGGTGGTCGTCGCCGTGGTGGTCGCGGTCCGGAGGTCGCGGTCGGGTCGGCTCCTCGTGGCCGCACGAGACAACCGCAAGGCGGCCGAGGCGGCGGCCGTGCCGACCCGCTGGGCGACCCTGCAGGGGTTCGTCGCCTCCGGTGCGATCGCCGGGTTGGCCGGAGGGTTGCACGTCCTGTTGCTGCGGGGGGCGCGGGCGGGCAGCTACCAGGTGGTGCAGTCCGTGGAGGTGTTCTCGGGCGCCACGATCGGAGGTCTCGGTTCGATTCCCGGGGCCATGCTCGGGGCCGCCGGCCTGCGCAGTGCCCAGGACCTCGACCCGACGCTGCGACTCGTCGCCGCCGGCGTCGGAGTCCTGTTGGTGCTGTGGCTCGTCCCGTCCGGCCTGGCCGGTCTGGCCGCCCGGGTCCGTGACCGGTTCGTGGTTCCGATCGCGGCCCGCGCCGGGCTGGGCCCCGACGGTGAACCGCTCCCTGCGGCCGCCGCCGGCCCGGAGCAGTCCGAGGCGTCGGGGCCCACTCCGTCGCCGGTGCCGACCCCGCCGCCGTACCGGGGCCCGGCCACGGCGGTCGCAGCGGGAGCTGACGTTCCGCTCCTCGACGTCGCCGGACTGGACGTGTCGTACGGGTCGTTGCAGGTGCTCTTCGACGTCGACCTCCGGGTCGATCGTGGTGAGATCGTCGCGCTCCTCGGTACGAACGGAGCAGGGAAGTCCACGCTGCTGCGCGCGATCGCCGGGCTGTCGCGCTGCCGGGGCGGGATCGCCCTCGACGGTCGAGGGCTCGCGAACCGTCGACCGGAGCGGATCGTCCGCGACGGTGTCGCGCTCATGCCCGGCGGCAAGGCCGTCTTCCCGACGCTCACGGTCGCCGAGCACCTGCGACTGGCCTGCTGGACCTTCCGACGCGACCGGCAGCGGATCGCGGACTCGACCGACGACGTGCTCGAGTTGTTCCCCGCCCTCGGCGACCGGCTCGACGCCTGTGCCGGCGACCTCTCGGGCGGTGAGCAGCAGCAGCTCGCCCTCGCCACCACGCTGCTGCTGAGACCCGAGGTCCTCCTGATCGACGAGCTCTCGCTGGGCCTGTCGCCGATCGTCGTCGCCGCGCTCTGCGATGTCGTGCGTCGACTCCATCGCGAGGGCGTGACGATCGTCGTCGTCGAGCAGTCGGTGAACGTGGCGCTGACCCTGGCGGAGCGGGCGGTGTTCATGGAGAAGGGCACGGTCCGGTTCCAGGGCCCGACCCGCGAGCTGCTGGACCGACCCGACCTGTTGCGCTCGGTGTTCCTGGAAGGGGCCGGCTGCGGGTCGGGCGGATCGGAGCGATCCGATGGCGGCGGGCCGGACGGGGTCACCGGTGTGGCCACGATCGATCTGTCGTCACTGGGTGGCGCCGCTCGCCGGACGTCCGGGTCGGACACACCGGAGCCCGTGCTCCGCTGCGAGGGTGTGACGAAGCGGTTCGGTGGGGTCGAGGCCCTGAGCCACGTCGATTTGGTGGTGGCCCCCGGCGAGATCGTCGGCCTGGTCGGCCAGAACGGGGCGGGCAAGACGACGCTCATGGACTGCATCTCCGGGTTCTGCGACCTGGACGGCGGGCGGATCGTGTTCCGTGGCGTCGACGTCTCCGGGTGGGCGCCGTTCGAGCGGGCGCGGAGCCGCATGGGTCGCAGCTTCCAGGAGGCCCGGTTGTTCCCGTCGCTGACGGTCGCCGAGACCATCGCGGTCGCCTGTGAACGCACCGTCGCCAACCGGTCGATGGTGGCCGATGCCACCCGGCAGCCGGCCTCGTACCTGGCTGAGGACGAGACGCGGGCCCGGGTCGACTCGTTGATCGGCCTGCTGGGACTCGGCCGCTACCGATGGACACCCACCTCGGTCCTGTCGACCGGAACCCGGCGGATCGTCGAGCTCGGTTGCCTGCTCGCGGCCGACCCGGTCCTGATGCTGCTCGACGAGCCGTCGGCGGGCGTGGCACAGCGGGAGACCGAGGCGCTCGGACCGTTGCTCGGCCGGATTCGTGACCACACCGGTGCGGCCATGGTCGTGATCGAACACGACATGCCGCTGCTGGCAGGCCTGTGCGACCGGCTCGTGGCGATGGAACTCGGCTCGGTGCTGGTGGACGGTGCTCCCGACCAGGTGCTGTCCCACCCGGCGGTCGTGGCGGCGTATCTGGGCACCGACGCCGCTGCGATCCAGCGCTCCGGCACCGTCACCCCGTGAAGCGGGCTCAGCCCGGTCCGGTCGGATCCGTCATCCGGACAGGTCCCGCGCCCGTTCGCCGCTGGGTGCGAACGATCCCGAAACCGTCCTCGCCGTCGCCGCCGAGGCGGGCGGCCGTGGCTCGGGTGCCGTGACGCTGCAACCAGCCGATGCGCAGCGGACGGTCGCGGCTGATCGTCCACTCGGTCGGCAGGTGCCGCAGGGGTGAGGGCGTCAGGTGCGAACCGACACGCAGGGCTGCGAACCACAGGTCGAGACGGCGCTGGTGGCGGGAGTCCCAGCCGAAACCGAACTGCTCGCGGAGCGTCGGTGGCAGGAGTCCGACGGTCACCAGTCGGTTCGGGACACCGGCCGCCGGCGCGAGCGGTCCGGGCAGCGGCGGTGTCATGGCGGTCGCCGCCACCGCACGGGCCGATCGGGTGACCCGCAGGTCGTTGCGCACCACGGCATCCATGTACGCGGTGAAGTCGTCCCAGGTTCCGGGGCAGGCCCCGCGGGGCACGCCACATCCGTACGCCACCAGCTTGGACTCCTGGTAGTAGCGGTCCCGTTCGGATGCCGACAGGGGAGCCCGGACACGTTCGTAGAGCATCAGGGCGGTGTCGACGAGCGTGGCCCAGACCCAGACCTGCAGGTCGACGTCGAGCGCCGAGTACGGGGTCCCGTCGTCGGTGGTCCCGCGGACCCGACGATGCATCGCGTGCAGGATCCGCTGCTGTCGCACCGACACCTCGGGCGATCCGAACGACAGCTTCATCATGATGTCGACGGTCCGGAACAGTCGGCCCCACGGATCGCTCGCGTACGACGAGAACTGCTCGACGCCCGCCCCGACACCGGGGTGGGCAACCTGGAGGAGCAGCGCCCGTCCGCCCCCGGCGAACACGGTGGGCTCCGCGTTGACTCTCCAGGCCCAGGACGTCCGGGACAGGGGGAGCGAGGGCAGGTCCGGTGCGCTCGACGAGCTCATGGGCACAGTCCACCACAGGGCGTCCCGTCCGGGTCCGTTCCACGAGGGATCGGTTCGTTCGCGTGCCCGATCGCCCGACGTCGTAGGTTGCGGAGGTGCGCAGCGATCGACATCACCGTGGGGCCGTTCCGTTCGTCGACGATGTGTCCGTCCGGTTCCGTCGGGCGTGTCGCCGCCGCGGTCCGTTGGCGCTGCTCGCCCTGATCCTGCTCGGAGGGGTGCTCGCCGCCTGCAGCGGCGGTGACACCTCCGCCTCCGGGTCGTCGAGCGGCGACGAGGCGACGACGAGCGCGCCGGCCGCCGACCCGGTGGCGCTGGCGGCGACCGCCGAGGGCCGGGGTGCGTACGCCGTCGGCGTCCGCACCGTCGAGGTCACCGGGGCCCGAGGCCGGTTGCTGCCGGTCGAGATCTGGTACCCGGTCGACCCGGCCGCGGCGGCCGGCCTCATCGCGGCCACCTACACGTTCCCGGGACTCGAGGTTCCCACGATCGACGCGGTCGTCGGTGCGCCACCGGCACCCGGTTCGTTCCCGCTGGTCGTCTACTCGCACGGCAGTGGGGGACTCCGTTACGTCTCGGGGTTCCTGACCGAGCACCTCGCCAGCCACGGGTTCGTCGTCGTCGCTCCCGACCACGTGGGCAACACTGCGATCGACGAGTTCGCGGGGAGTGACGATTCCCAGGAGCAGGTGGCCCAGGACCGTCCCGAGGACGTGGCGGCGGTCGTGGCGGCGGCCACCTCGGGGGCGCTCGGATTCGAGGACCTGACCCCGACGGTCGATCCGCAGCGCGTGGCGGTGATCGGGCACAGCTTCGGCGGGTTCACGTCGCTGGTGGCCGGGTCGCAGGCCGGCGACGGTGAGGCGTTCAGCGGGCTCGACGCGATCGTGGCCCTGGCGCCCTACTCCGAGACGATCCCCGATGCGATCCTCCAGGCGGTCGAGACGCCGACGCTGCTCGTCTCGGGCACGTCCGACGTGACCACGCCGATCGACCCGAACACCGAGCGACCGGCGCGGCTCGTCACCGGTCGTCCGCTGATCCGCGCTGACCTGCGTGCCGCTGGGCACCAGTCGTTCACCGATGTCTGCTCGTACCAGGAGCTGGCCCGCACCCGGCCCGACGTGGCGCCGCCGCTGGTGCAGGCGATCGACGCCTACGCAGTGGAGGGCTGCTCGACCGACCTGCTCGCGATCGACGAGGCGCATCGGGTCACCCGTCGGCTGGTCACGGCGTTCCTGAACTCGGAGCTGCTCGGCGAGGCCGAGTACGAGGCCCTGCTGTCGCCGTCCGGTGCGGCGATCGATCCGACGCTGGACCAACTCACCGTCGTGGGCTGAGGCCCGTCGCCGGGTGCTCCGCCGGGCCGCACGGCCCGTCGATCCTCCTCCGTCGCCGTCGTACCGTGCGGACGTCCTCCGGCGGGGCCGGTGGAACATCTGTCAGACTCGCGGAGGTTCTCACGTTGTCGCTGACCGAGGAAGGACGGCACCAACTCCACTCGTCGCTCATCCGGGCGATCGGTGCAGATGCTGCCAACACGCTCATGGAGATGCTCCCGCCCGTCGGCTGGGCCGACGTCGCCACCAAGTACGACCTGGACCAGCTGCGGGCTGCAACGAAGCAGGACCTGGACCAGCTGCGGGCTGCGACGAAGCACGACCTGGACCAGCTGAGGGCCGAGACGAAGCACGACCTGGACCAGCTGAGGGCCGAGACGAAGCACGACCTGGACCAGCTGCGGGCCGCCACGAAGCAGGACCTGGACCAGGTGCGGGCCGAGACGAAGCACGACCTGGACCAGGTGCACAGCGAACTGCAGCACGGCCTGGACCAGCTCCGGCTCGAGACCCAGGGTGATCTGGGCCGTCTGCAGGCGGAGATGCACGTCGGGTTCGCCGACGTCAGATCCGAGCTGCACTCGACGCTGCGCACCAACAACCTCACGATGATCACGGCCAACGCCGTGATGGTGTCCCTCGCCGTGGCGCTGACGCGGCTGGTGGCCTGATCCACGTCGATCCCGGCCCTCGGAAATCGCCGCGACACTCGCAGGTGCCCGACTGATCGAGCCTCAGGCGATCGAGTAGCCGCCGTCGACGCAGAGCGTCTGGCCGGTGACGAAGGCCGCTGCGCCCGACGCCAGGAACTGCACGGCACAGACGACGTCGTCGGGCGTGCCCCAGCGGGCCATGGGCGTGCGCTCGACCATGGGCCGTGCGAGTTCCGTGAAGGTCTGCATCGGCTCGGTCATCGGTGTCTCGATGAGGCCCGGCGCCACGGCGTTGACCCGGATCCCGAGTGGTGCCCAGGTGGCGGCCAGCGTGCGGGTCAGGCCGACCACCCCGGCCTTGGCGGCGGCGTAGCCCGGCACCATCGGCACGGCGAAGAACGACGCCATGGACGCCAGGTTGACCACGGTGCCGCCGCCGGTCTGCGGGCTCCGTCCGAGCAGGTCCTTGCAGCGCTCCGTGAGGCGGTGGGTGGCCACCAGGTTGATCTGCACCGACTCGGCGAAGACGTCGGGGTCGTGCTCGTCCCGCCCGCCAGGGAGGTTGGCTCCAGCGTTGTTCACGAGCACGTCGAGGCGGTCCAGGGAAGCGGCGAGCTCGTCGATCTCGCTGGGCTCCTGGGCCCGGCACCGGTGGTAGGTGCCGACCACGGGCCCGTCGTAGTCGTCGGCGGCGGGGCGGGTCCCGGTGCTGTGGACGGTCGCTCCGCCCGCGGCGAAGACCGTGGCGATCGCCCTCCCGATGCCGCTCGTGGCACCGGTGACCAGCACCGTGGTGTCGTTCCAGTCGAACCTGACCTCACCCACGTTCGCTCCACTCGTCGTGAATCCCGGCTCTGCGGGGTGACAGTCTGTCAGCACCACGCCGCAGGACGAGCCGGAGGCACCGTGGACACCACCAGCGCACCGAACGACCCGCCCCCTGCCCGCTCGACCACGGGGCTGCCCGCCAGCCCGCTCCGAGAGGTCACCGACGACGAGGTGGATGCCTTCCGGCGCGACGGCGTGGTCCTCCTGCGGGGCGTGCTGCCGCTCTCGTGGGTCGACGCTCTCGACGGCCCCGTTGATCGGGTCGTGGGTGAGGGCGAGGCGGTCGACATGGGGCCCATGGCCGGCGCCGACGACGACGCGCCGGCCTTCGCCGGCGGTGTGGATCACTGGCGGGCGCACCCGGTCTTCCGGGAGTTCGCCACGGCCTCACCGCTCGCCGGCATCGTGGCCCGACTGCTGGGCAGTCGGACGGTCCACCTCTGGGAGGACAGCGTGCTGGTCAAGGAGCCGGGCTCGCCGTTCCCGACCTACTTCCACACCGACGACAGCTACTTCCACCTCACCGGCCGACAGGTCTGCACGACCTGGGTGCCGCTCGACGCCGCCGACCCGGACTCGGGTGTGGTGCGCTGGGTCCGGGGCTCCCACCTCGACGGGATCGACTACCGGCCGAACCTGTTCGTCACCCCGGAACCGATCCCCGGGACGGTCGGTGAGGTCGTCCCCGACGTCCTCGACACGCCGGAACTCGCCGAGCGCCTCGTCACCTTCGCCGTGGAACCCGGCGACGTCACCGTCCACCACGCCCGCACCCTGCACGGCGCTCCGGCCAACACCTCCGACCGGCGCCGACGCGCCGTGTCCGTCCGCTACACGGGCGATGACGTGCGCTACCTCCACAAGCCGGGCCTCCCGGGCCGTGTCGGACTCGACGAGGTCGCCGACGGCGACCCGGTGGGGGAGCCCTGGTGCCCCCGGGTCTGGCCGCCCGGACCGGTCGTCGACTGACGTCGGCTGTCGGGTGCCGCTCCGGTGCACGCCTCCGGTCAGCCGGCGAGTTCGGCGGCCGCCCGGAACGTCTCGAGGTGCAGGTCGGCGACGCCGGCCATGTCGAGCCCGTACCCCGAGTAGCCACCGGCCAGGGTGAAGGACACGGGAAGGCCGAACGAGTCGGCCCAGCCGAGGACGAGCCGCTCCCGGGCCCGCACCAGCTCGGTGGTGAACCCGGGGTCACCACCGGCCCCCTCGTGGACGTCCATGCCGGCGTTGTAGATGACCAGGTCGACCCCGCTCGGGTCCGGGGTCTCGTCGAGGACACGACCGACGACCTGCAGGTACTCCGTGTGGTCGGTGATCTCGAGCCGGGCGTCGGGTCGCGGTGCGTACCGGTCGAACGAACTGGTCGACACGTCCACCTGCTCGATTCCGTCGACGCCGTCGATGATCGAGGCGGTCCCCCCGCCGCAGTGGGCGTCCAGGTCGAGGATGAGCACCCGCTGCGCACCGGCGTGTCGGGCCGTCACCGCCGCCAGGGCGAGTCCGTTGAAGGTGCAGAAGCCGCGGCCGGACCCGGCCCGGGCGTGGTGCAGGCCGCTCGACAGTGACGCCGTCGTGTGTCCGGACGCCAGGGCGCGGAGAACGGCGTCGACGACACCGCCGGTGGAGGCGGTGACCGACAGCCAGAGCGCCTCGTCCCAGCCGATCGCGTTCGACTCGGCCAGGTCGAGCGGCGTTCCCTCCCGCACGGCCTCCACGTACTCGGGGTCGTGGATGATCCGCAGGTCGCCGGCGTCGACCGGTCGCGGCGGGACGAGGGCCCACCCTCCCTGGGCCAGGAGCGCCTCGGCGACGAGCCGGGACTTGGTGGTCGTGTCGAACTCGATGCCGGTGGAGTGGAACTCGGGCGAGTAGCTGGCCACGAGCAGTGTCGGGGTCGGTTCGTCGTGGGCCGGGGTGTCGGTGTGGGTGCTGGTGTTCGTGGTCATGCCCGGTAGGAGTCGCCGCCCGCGTCGTGTGACAGGAGCGCCGGCGACGCCGTCGTCCGAGGTGGGTGTCACACGTCGGGTGCACTGTCTCGTTCCGCTCGGAGGGCTGACCAGTCGACAGCGAAGTTGGACGGCGAAGCAATGGACAGCGAAGCAATGGATGACGAAGCAATGGACTGCGAAGCAGTGGGTGGTGATCAGGTCGACGAACGGACCACCCGCGAGGAACTGGACTGGTGGAGACAGCCCGGCCGGGTTGGCGACGACCTGTACGTCTCGGGTGACCTGCCGCCGGGACGGGACCGCGCCCTGACCCACCTCGGAGCCTGGCGGGAACTGGGGATCGGCGTGATCGTCGACTGTCGGGAGGAGTACTCGGACGAGGAGTTCGTGGCCGAGCACGCCCCGGAGATCGTCTACCTGCACGTCGGCACCCACGACGCGGGTGGCGGGCAGGACCCGGAGTGGTTCGAGCGGACCGTCGGCGCCCTGCGGGAGGTCGTGGCCGCCGGCAACGGTGCCGTCATGGTCCACTGCCACATGGGGGTCAACCGCGGCCCGAGCATGGCCCTGGCGGTGCTCCTGGACCGGGGCTGGGATCCCGTCGACGCGCTGGACGCCATCCTGGCCGCCCGGCCGATC
>CAYMKW010000042.1:0-21097 GCA_964391365.1 uncultured Microthrixaceae bacterium
CGCCCCGCCCCGATTCGACGAGGAGGCGCTCGGCCTCGGCACCGACGGTGGACTTACCGGACCCCGAGAGCCCCGTGATCCAGACCACCGCCCCGGGCCCGCCGGTCACCTGCTCCCGTGACGCCCGCTCGACCGAACCGTGGTGCCAGACCACGCCCGGCGAGGTCGAGGGGTCGCCGGTCACGATGCCGACAGGATCATGCCGGCGCCAACGGTCACGTTGGTCGCCTCGTCGACGAGGATGAACGAACCCGTCGTCCGGTTGCGTCGGTACTCGTCGCACATGAGCGGCTGGGTGACCCGCAGCGTGACGCGACCGATCTCGTTGAGGCCCAACGAATCGGCCGCATCGTCGCGGTGGAGGGTGTTGACGTCCAGTCGGTACTGCAGGTCCCGGACGACGGTCCGTGCCCATCTGGTCGTGTGCTTCACCGCGAGGCGGGAACCGGATCGGAGCTCGCCGGCCTCGCTCAACCAGCACACCATGGCGTCCAGGTCCTGCGCCACGGTCGGGCGGTTCTGCGGTCGGCAGATCAGGTCGCCGCGTGACACGTCCAGGTCGTCAGCGAGCCGGATCGTCACCGACATGGGAGCGAACGCCTCCGACAACGGTCCGGCCGGACCGTCGATCGCAGCGATCGTCGTCGACAGCCCCGAGGGCAGCACCGTGACCTGATCACCCACCTTCAGGACACCACCGGCGATCCTTCCGGCGTACCCGCGGTAGTCGTGGTGCTCATCGGTCTGCGGCCGGATGACGTACTGGACCGGGAAACGGGCATCGATCAGGTTGCGGTCCGACGCGATGTGCACGTGCTCGAGGTGGTGCAGCAGCGAGGAACCCTCGTACCACGGCGAGTTCGCTGAACGTTCCACGATGTTGTCCCCGTGCAGTGCCGACACGGGAACGAACGTCAGGTCGGTGACGTCCAGCTTGGCCGCGAACGACCGGAAGTCGGCCACGATCTCGTCGTAGCGGGCCTGGTCCCAACCAACCAGGTCCATCTTGTTGACGGCGACCACCAGGTGCGGGATCCGCAACAGCGACGCCAGGAACGCATGCCGACGGGACTGTTCGAGCACGCCCTTGCGGGCATCGACCAGCACGATCGCCAGATCGGCGGTGGACGCGCCCGTCACCATGTTGCGCGTGTACTGCACGTGACCCGGGGTGTCCGCAATGATGAACTTGCGGCGGGGAGTGGCGAAGTACCTGTAGGCCACGTCGATCGTGATGCCCTGCTCCCGCTCGGCCCGCAGCCCGTCGGTCAGCAGCGCCAGGTTCACCTCGCCCAGACCCATCCGCTCGCTCGCATCGTCGACGGCATCGAGCTGATCCTCGAACACCGACTTCGAGTCGTGGAGCAACCGGCCGATCAGCGTGGACTTCCCGTCGTCAACGGACCCAGCCGTCGCGAACCTCAACAGCTCCACATCGTCTCCCCGCCGGGCACCCGGGCGCTGCACACCGCGCCCATCAGAAGTAGCCCTCGCGCTTGCGGTCCTCCATCGCAGCCTCGCTGGCCCGGTCATCGGCGCGGGTCGCTCCCCGCTCCGTGATCCGGGTGGCGGCCACCTCCTCGATGATCGCCGCCACGGTCGCCGCACCCGAGTCGACGGCACCCGTGCAGGACGCATCACCGACCGTGCGGTAGCGCACCTCCCGCCGCTCGACCACCTCGCCCTCGAGCAGGGTGACGAACTCGCTCACCGCCAGCCACATCCCGTCGCGGGAGAACACCTCCCGCTCGTGGGCGAAGTAGATCGACGGAACCGGGAGCTGCTCGGACTCGATGTACTGCCAGATGTCGAGTTCGGTCCAGTTGCTCAGGGGGAACACCCGGATGTGCTCACCCCGCTGGTGACGGCCGTTGTAGAGCGACCACAGCTCGGGGCGCTGCTGCTTGGGATCCCACTGACCGAACTCGTCGCGGAACGAGAAGACCCGCTCCTTGGCACGAGCCCGCTCCTCGTCCCGCCGCGCTCCACCGAAGGCGGCGTCGAATCCGTGCTCGGCGATCGCATCCAGGAGGGTCACCGTCTGGAGCTGGTTCCGACTCGCACGCGGGCCGGTCGGTTCGACCACCCGACCGCTGTCGATCGATGACTGCACCGACGCCACGACCAGACGGACCCCCAGGCGGTCCACCATCTCGTCGCGGAACTCGAGCACCTCGGGGAAGTTGTGACCGGTGTCGACGTGCATGACCGGGAACGGGACCCGGGCCGGGGCGAAGGCCTTGGCGGCCAGGTGCAGGAGGACGATGGAGTCCTTGCCTCCGCTGAACAGCAGTACGGGCCGCTCGAACTCGGCAGCGACCTCGCGGATGATGTGGATCGACTCGGCTTCGAGGGAGTCGATGTTGCTGAGTTCGTAGTTGGTCGTGGACACGCGGACCTCGGAGCGGGAGTCGGCCCGGCCCATCGGGCCCCGGCGTGAGCACGCTACCGGGGCGCACCGCCGCCGCTCCAGCGCCGACCGCCCGGGCGGTCGGCGTGCCGGCACTACCGTGACCCCATGGCGACCGTCGAGGACCACCGGCTCGCGCGAGACCTGGCCTGCGGGGCGGGGGACCTGTTGATCCGCCTGCGGGACCGACTGCTCGCTTCGGATGCCGACGTGGACACGATCCGGTCGTGCGGTGACCTGGCCGCCCACCAGTACCTCGTCGATCGCCTCCGGGCCGAGCGCCCGGACGATGCCGTCCTCAGTGAGGAGCACGCAGCGGACGAACGATCGGACCGGAGCCGACTGGCGGCGCCGCGGGTCTGGATCGTCGACCCGCTCGACGGCACCCGCGAGTACGGCGAGGGGCGGGACGACTTCGCGGTGCACGTGGCGCTCGTCGAGGGCCACCGCCCCACCGTCGGTGCGGTGGCGCTCCCGGCCGAGGGCCTCGTGTTCGACACCCTCGAACCGCCTCGGCTCCCCGAACGGGCGACCGGCTCCGCGGACGGCCCGCTCCGGATCGCCGTGAGCCGATCACGTCCGCCTGCGCTCGCCGACACGATCGTCGCCGATCTGGGTGCGCACACCGTCCCGATGGGTTCTGCGGGGGTGAAGGTCGTGGCCGTGGTCCGGGGACTCGCCGATGCGTACGTCCACGCCGGCGGTCAGTTCCAATGGGACAACTGCGCCCCGGCCGCCGTGGCACTCGCCGCCGGGGTCACCTGCACGCGGCTCGACGGGTCGGAGCTCAGCTACAACGGCCCGGATCTCTCGGTTCCCGACCTGTTGGTCTGTCGGCCGGAAGTGGTGGAGCTCCTCCGTTCCGGGCTCGACGAGATCGAGGCCCGCGAACCGGGCGCTGTGCGTCCCCCCGTCGGGCGGGGTTGACTCCTCCCATGGACGAACCGACGCCGGCCTCCGGACGCACCGCCGAGTTGGAACGGTTCACGTTCACCGACGACGGTCCGTGGCTCGTCGACCGCGACCACCTGACCTGGTCGGTGGGCCTGCCCGCCCTGCGGCAATCGGTCCGCAGGCAGGTGCCCGCGCTGACGAGCCGTCGGCGGTTCCCGCCGCTCGGTCGCCTCGGGGTCGTCACCGGACGCCTGGCCGTGGCCCTCGGCGGTTGGGCGCTCCTGGACCGCCGGGCCGGCGGACAGCGCTCGACCGCCGGGCTCTCCCGTCGACTCCGGGTCGCCGCCGAGCACCTCGGTCCGACCTACATCAAGCTCGGCCAGATCATCTCCTCGGGTGAGGGCCTCTTCCCCCCCGAGCTGGTCAGCGAGTTCCGACTCTGCCGGGATCAGGTCCATGCCGAGCCCTTCGCGGCGGTCCGGGAGGTGATCGAGGCCGACCTGGGTCGGCCGATCGAGGCGGTCTTCTCGTCGTTCGATCGAACCCCGATCGCCGCAGCCTCGATCGCACAGGTCCATGCGGCCACGCTCCGGACCGGTGAGGAGGTCGTGGTCAAGGTTCAGCGGTCCACCATCCGCGAACGCGTGCAACAGGACCTCCGCGTCATGTCGTGGATCGCGCCGTTCCTGATCGGTCGGATCCCCGTTGCGGCGCTCGCCAACCCCCCGGCGCTCGTGGAGCTGTTCGCCGAGACCATCACCGAGGAGCTCGACTTCCGCCTCGAGGCCGAGAACATGCTCGACGTGGCCGAGGTCTTCTCCCAGCTCGATCAGCGGGGCTTCGTCATCGCCCGGCCGCATCCGGAACTCGTGACGAGACGCGTGCTCGTCATGGAGCGACTCCACGGGTTCAGCTTCGACGACCTCGAGGCCATGCGCGAGGCCGGTATCGACACCGAGGCGGTCATCCGAACCGGGATGGCCGGGTTCACCGAGGGCTGCATCGTCCACGGCATCTTCCACGGTGACCTCCACGGCGGGAACCTGTTCGTCCTCGACGACGGCAGGATCGCACTCCTCGACTTCGGGATCACGGCCCGCATGACGCCGCTGGAACGATCGGCGTTCCTGCGCCTGATGCTCTGCGGTGCCATGGGTGACGTGCCGGGCCAGATCGCCGCGTTCCGTGACCTGGGGGCACTTCCCGCCGACACCGACGTGGACGACGTGATCCGCACCCTCGGCCTGGACCAGGCGCCGGTCGACCCGACCACGCTCGACCAGGACCAGCTCGTGGGCGAGATCCAGCGGATCATCAAGGAGCTCCTGGCCATGGGGGCCCGGTTGCCGAAGATCCTCATGCTCTACGTCAAGAACCTCGTCTTCCTGGACGGGGCCATCGCCACACTCGCCCCGGACCTGGACCTGGTCGGCGAGATCTCGACCCTGTCCATGCACCTGGTCGCCACCCACGGCGAGCGGTTCGCAGCCGATCTGGGCGTCGCCGTGGACGACTTCCAGGTCGACACCAGCGCCATCAAGGCCAGTCTGGGTGTCGTCGACGGGACCGACGATGGCATCACGTATCGCGAGTTGCAGGCCCGGCGTGACATGATCCGTCGGCGGCTCGAGTCCCGGCGCTGATCCGGCGCCCCCGACGAGCCGACCGGCGAACCCGCCGGCCCCGCCCCCGAACCGACGATCGAGACCCATGCCTGAGCGCGTCCCCGGAATCCGCAACGTGGCGATCATCGCCCACGTCGACCACGGCAAGACGACGCTCGTCGACGCCATGCTGCAGCAGGCAGGGGCGTTCCGGGAAGGGGCCGAGACCGTCGATCGTGTGATGGACTCGCTCGACCTCGAGCGGGAGAAGGGCATCACCATCCTCGCCAAGAACACCGCCGTGCGGTGGACGGGCGACGGCCGCGACGAGGTCAAAATCAACATCGTCGACACCCCCGGCCACGCCGACTTCGGCGGCGAGGTCGAGCGCGCCCTGACCATGGTCGACGGCGTCGTGCTGCTCGTCGACGCATCGGAGGGGCCGCTCCCCCAGACGCGCTTCGTCCTCCGCAAGACGCTGGAGCTCGGGCTCCCGGTGGTGCTCGCCGTCAACAAGGTCGACCGTCAGGACGCCCGGATCGACGAGGTGGTCCACGAGGTCGAGGAGCTCTTCCTGGACCTCGATGCCGACCTCGACCAGCTCGACTTCCCGATCGTCTACCTGAACGCACGTGCAGGGCGGGCAGGTCTGGAGCGGCCCGGGAGCGCCGACGACCTCGACGACGACCTGACCTGCCTCTTCGCACTGCTGGCCGACCACCTGCCCGCCCCGACGCACGATCCGGACCATCCCATGCAGGCGTGGGTGACCAACCTGGACGCCAGCCAGTTCGTGGGCCGGCTCGCCCTGTGTCGGATCGTCAACGGGACCGTCCGGCGGGGCCAGCAGGTGGCCTGGTGTCGTGCCGACGGATCGGTGCAGAGCGCCAAGCTCGGCGTCCTGTACGTCACCGAGAGCCACGAACGGGTCGAGGTCGAGTCGGCCGGTCCCGGTGAGATCATCGCCGTCGCCGGACTCGACGACGTCACGATCGGCGAGACCCTCGCCGATCCTGCCGACCCCCGGGCCCTCCCGATCATCACGGTCGACGAGCCCAGCCTGGCGATGACGCTGGGGGTGAACACGTCACCGCTGGCCGGTCGGGACGGCAACCTGCTCACCGCCCGCCAGGTGAGGGCACGGCTCGACGCCGAGCTGGTCGGCAACGTGAGCCTGCGGGTCCAGACCACCGAGCGGCCCGACACCTGGGAGGTGCACGCCCGCGGCGAACTCCAGCTCGCTGTGCTGGTCGAGACGATGCGGCGTGAGGGCTTCGAGCTGACGGTCGGGAAGCCCCAGGTGGTGACGCGGGAGATCGACGGGACCCTCCACGAGCCGGTGGAGTTCGTGAGCATCGACGTGCCCGAGGAGTACCTGGGGGCCGTGACCCAGCTGCTCGGCACGCGGCGCGGCCAGCTGGTCGACGTCGTCAACCACGGGACCGGCTGGGTACGGATCGACCAGCGCGTGCCGGCCCGAGGACTCCTCGGGTTCCGGACCGAGTTCCTCACCGAGACCCGGGGCACGGGCATGCTCCACCAGGTCTTCGACGGATGGGCCCCCTGGTTCGGCGAGATCCGCGTCCGCGACCGTGGATCGGTCGTCGCCGATCGCGTCGGTGCGGTGACGCCGTACGCGGTGGTGGCGATCCAGGAGCGCGCCACGCTCTTCGTCGGCCCGACCGAGGACGTCTACGAGGGGATGATCGTCGGAGAGAACTCCCGCGGCGAGGACATGGACGTCAACATCTGCCGGGAGAAGCACCTGACGAACATGCGGGCGTCGGGCTCCGACAACACCCAGAAGCTCACGCCGCCACGACGACTCTCACTGGAGCAGGCGCTCGAGTTCCTCGCCGAGGACGAGTGCGTCGAGGTCACGCCCGGAGCGATCCGTCTCCGCAAGGTGGTCCTCGACGCCGGTGAGCGAGCCAGACGGCTCAAGCAGCTCAAGAACGCCCGGGGCTGACGCCACCGGCCTAATCCTGACTTGTTTGGTCGGGATTGAGGGCCTAGCCTGACAGCGTGACCTCGACCTCGATCGGATCATCCGCATCCGGCACCCCGGCCCCGAGCGATCCCGCGCCGTCGCTCTGGTCGTTCCCGAACCCCGTGAACGAGGTCGCCGCCCGGACCGTCGCCGCCGGCGTCGTCCTCATGGCGCTGGGCGTCGCCGTCCCGGGCTGGGGATGGCTGCTGGTGCCGCTCACCTACGGGTTCTGGGCCCGGGTACTGACCGGACCGACGCTGAGCCCGCTCGGGCAGTTCGCCACCCGGGTCGTGGCGCCCCGACTCCGGGGGCACGAGCGTCTGGTCCCCGGTCCACCCAAGCGGTTCGCCCAGGGCATCGGCGTCGCCTTCTCGACCACCGCGTCGCTGCTGTGGCTGGCCGGCGCCCCGGGAGCGGCCCGACTCGTCGTGGCCGCCCTCGCCGTGGCCGCGTTCCTCGAGGCGGCGTTCGGGCTCTGCCTCGGCTGCAAGGCGTTCGCACTGCTCATGCGGGCCGGGCTGGTTCCCGAGCAGGTCTGCGAGGACTGCGCCGACATCTCGCGTCGGATCCCCGAGCTGCGCGACCCGATGAGCGGCGCCAGCTAGCGTCACCGAGGTGCGCCTGGTCGTCGCCCGCTGCACCGTCGACTACGAGGGACGGCTGGCCGCCCACCTCGCCGAGGCGGTCCGACTCATCATGGTGAAGTCCGATGGCTGCGTCGCCATCCACGCCGACGGCGGCGCCTACAAGCCGCTCAACTGGATGAACGCCCCCAACACGCTCGTCGACGAGGGCGAGCGCTGGATCGTGTCGAACCCCAAGGGCGAACGCCTCACCATCGACCTGCTCGAGATCCTGGCCGACGAGCTCCACGAGTTCGGCCCCGACCCGGGCCTGGAGAAGGACGGGGTCGAGGCCCACCTCCAGGCGCTCCTCGCAGAACACCCGGACACCATCGCAGCGGGACTGACGCTCGTCCGCCGGGAGTTCCCGACCGACATCGGCCCGGTCGACCTGCTCTGCCGCGACGCCGACGGGGTCGCCGTCGCCGTGGAGGTGAAGCGGCGGGGCGAGATCGACGGCGTGGAACAGCTCACCCGCTACCTCGACCGGCTCGAGCGGGACCCGTTGCTGCGTGGCATCCGGGGCATCTTCGTGGCCCAGATCATCAAGCCGCAGGCCCGGGTGCTGGCCGAATCCCGCGGGATCGGGTGGGTCGAGGTCGACTACGACGCGCTCCGGGGTATCGAGTCCGACGAGCTGCGCCTCTTCTAGGCCGACGACCCCGGGGGCGAACCGACGGCCCGCCCGTCACGGAGCCGACCGTCGATCCACGCCAGCACCGCCGGAGCGAAGGCCCCCATGCTCTTGTGCTCCAGCGTCCCGGGTGGGAAGGACCGGATCGTCGTCGACAGGCGTTCCAGCACGTCGGGACGCCCGGCGAGCAGTCCGAGTGGGTCCTGGTGGACGCGGATCCCGAACACCACCGCACCGGTCCCGGGAAGGCGGCGGAGCGTTTGGCGCTCGACGCGCAGCCAGACCGCTTCGGCGACGTCGTCCGGACCCAACCCCTCGGCGGGCTCGGTCCGGTACTTCCCTCCGGGTTGGTAGAGCGAGTCGTCGTCGGTGAGGTTCCAGTTCAGCCGCCAACGCGGAGCGTCGACCTCGGGCCGCTCGAAGAACCGAGCGACCGGCCCGGCGAGCTGCTCGGCGTCCCCGGCCACGGGAGCATGGCCGGCCGCCATGGGCAGTCCGAGCTTGTCGCCCAGCACCCAGCGGGTCGGCGAGCAGACCGACGCGGCCACGAGGGTCCAGCCCGATCCCCCCTCGAGTTGCACCGCCCAGTCCTCGGCGACCAGCCGCCCAGCCGCATCGACCGGGTGGATGCCGGCGCGTTCCAGCGCCGAGGGCGTGACGGGCACCGGTTCGGCCCCGCCGGCCACCACCACGGTGTCTCCCATCCGGCGATGGGTCGTCGGGTGGCGATCCGCCAGGTGCTGCACGAGCACGTCGAGGAGCTCCTGACCGGCTCGGCGCACCCGACCCTCCGGGTCCTCCACGACTGCGACGACGTCGCCGTGCCGTGATTCCAGGACCTGCGCCTTGTGGTCGAGGAAGGCCCCGAGGTCCTCGTCGACCTCGAGCCACTCACCGAGGTCGAGCGGCCGCAGCCCCATCCGCAGCCGTGAACCGTCACCGGTGAAGGGCAGGTGCCTGGGCCGGGCTCCGCCCACGGCTCAGGGCCGGGTGGCCACGGATCCGGCGTCGATCACGACCCGGCCGTCCCCACCCAGCGTCCGGAACACCGCCTCCTCGCCGGCGGTCCGCCAGACCTGGACGGTCAACGACTCGCCCGGGAAGACCGGCGACGAGAACCGACCCGACATCGAGGCCATCCGCGAGGGATCCCCGTCACAGAGCTCCCGCAGCAGCGCCCTGCCCGAGAATCCGTAGGTGCACAGCCCGTGGAGGATCGGCCGGTCGAAGCCGGCGAAGGCGGCGAACGACGGGTCCGAGTGCAGTGGGTTGCGGTCACCCGACAGGCGGTAGACCAGCGCCTGTTCCGGTCGGGTCAGCAGGTCCACGACCGCGTCGGGGTCCCGATCAGGGATCGTGACCGCACCAGCGGGACCGCGTTCGCCACCCCATCCACCTTCCCCACGGATGAACGCCGACATGACCACATCGAAGAGCGGCTCGCCGTCGCCGACGCCCACCGAGCGGCTCGTCACCTCGACCACCGCCCCCTTGCCCTTGTCCCAGATCGCCGTGATCTCGGCGGTGGTCCTGACCGAACCCTCGACCGGGAGCTCCCGGTGCAGGACGATGCGCTCCTCGCCGTGGACGAGCATCGCGGGGTTGAACGATCCGATCGACCCGAAGACCCCGGTCACGTCGGGCAGCACGACGGCGAGGGTCGGGAGCGCCCGCTGTTCGACGTCGATCGAGTTCTCGGTCACGAACGGCAGTTCGCCACGGTCGAGCGGATCCTGACCGGCGCCGACTCCGACGGCGTAGAGCAGCGCGTCCCGTGAGGTCCACGACGACTCGACCGGCTGGCTGGTGGCTCCGACGGCATCGGGGTTGATCGGCACGATGGCTCCTCTCGACTGCGTCCCGCCCGACCCGGACGGACGATGAAACTGCGGGCGGTGGACCCCACCGCCCCCGCCGGCACCGGCGAGGCCTGCATCCTGACAGACCGACACCGGGACCCGCCGTAGCCGAACGACCACCGGACGGGAGGCGGCACCACCCGAGGCCGCTCGTGTGCCACATTTTGCGGGTGTCGACGTCCCGGAAGGTGGTCCTCTGCCTGCTCGCCGCGCCCCTCCTCGTGGTGGGGCTCGTCGCCGGCATCTGGGCGGTCGACACCTGGGCCGCCGGGGACACCGTCGCCAGGAACGTCACCCTCGCCGGGGTTCCGGTCGGCGGCATGGACCCGGCCGAGCTCCGCACGGCCGTCGAGCAGCTCGCCGCCGAACTGCCTCCCACGGCGCTGACGATCGACGCCGCCGAACTCCACCGTGAGACGACCTTCGGCGAGGCCGGTCTCACCATCGACGTGGACGCGACCGTTGACGAGGTCTGGGACGTCGGTCGACGTGACCCCCTCCCCACGCCGCCGCTGCGGTGGTTGGCATCGATGTTCACCGACCGCGAGTACCCCGTGATCCTGGCGGTCGACGTGGCCGTCCTCGGCGAGACGATCGGCGTGCTCGAGGGCGAGGAACGGATTCCCGCCACCGAGCCGACCATCCAGGTCAACCCGGGTGACGTGGTGCTGGTTCCCGGCCGGCCCGGCCGCGAGATCTCCATGAACTCGGTGGTGCAGTCACTGCCACTCACCCTCGACCGGGTCGGCGAGCCGGTCTCGGTCGACGTGGAGCGGGCGACGCTGCTCCCCCAGCGGACCGACGCCGAGGTCCAGGTGGTGGTCGACCAGGCCAACGCGATCACCCAGGGAGAGGTCACGTTCGTGGTCGGGGACGACCGCGTGACCGTGGACGCTGCCCGATTCCGTCCCGCCGTCGTCGTCGCCGACGACGGACCGGGGTCCCCTCCCCGACTCTCACTCGATCCGACGATGGTCGCCAACGTCCTCGCCGAGGAGGTCCCGACCAACCAGTCCAACCCGACCGGTGTGCGGTTCACCGTGGAGGGTGGTGTGCCGGTACCCGTCCCGGGCACCGACGCCGTCGTCTGCTGCGCCCCGGAGGCGCCGGAACTGATCGTCCAGGGACTGCTCGCAGGCCAGCGGGAGATCACGCTCCCCAGCACGACCGTCACCGCGGCCCAGGGCGTCGAGTGGGCCAACACGCTCGGCGTCCGCGAGGTCGTCGGTGAGTTCACGACCAACCACCCCGCCGGCCAGCCCCGGGTCAAGAACATCCACCTCATCGCCGACGCCCTGCGAGGCGTCCTGATCCCGCCGGGAGCCACGTTCTCGGTCAACGACACCGTCGGCGAACGCACCCGGGCCAAGGGGTACGTCGACGCTCCGGTGATCTACGACGGCGAGTTCAAGGAGGACGTCGGCGGGGGTGTCAGCCAGTTCGCCACGACCCTGTTCAACGCTGCGTTCTTCGGCGGCCTCGAGATCCCCGACTACATGTCGCACACCAAGTACATCAGCCGCTACCCGTACGGCAGGGAGGCCACCCTCGCCTACCCCGGCGTGGACCTGCAGATCACGAACAACACGCCCTACGGCGTCGTCATCTGGCCCACCTACACCGACTCGTCGATCAGCGTGAAGCTCTACTCGACGCCGTTCGTCTCCGGACGACAGGTCAGCCAGAGTCAGACGACGGGATGCGGATCCGTGGCCACCGAGCGGCAGCGCACCTGGCTGGACGGCCGGGTCGAGAACGACACCTTCAGCGCCTACTACGAGTGCGAGAAGGACAAGAAGCCGACCACGACGACCACCACGCAGCCCCGCTGACCCGGCCGTCGGGGCCCCTTGGGTCGTGGTGTGACATCCGTCCTAACCTGTCGCCATGAGCACTGCCGACGAGCCGCAGGTCGTCTACGAGGAGCGCATGAGCGACGCCGACGCGCTCATGTGGGGCATCGAGAAGGATCCGATGCTCCGCTCGACCATCACGACGGTGTGTGTCCTCGACGGAAGCCTCCGACGTGACGTGCTGCGACGCGAGTTCGACCGGATCACCCGGGCCATCCCCAGGCTCCGAGAGCGGGTGCGGTCCAACCCGCTCTCGATCGCACCGCCACGCTGGGAGGTCGACCCCAACTTCGACCTCGACTACCACCTGCGATTCGCGCGCGTCCCCGGTTCGGGCGGCGCCGACGAGTTGCTCCGGATGGCGCAGCCGCTCGCGATGCAGAGCTTCGACCGTGCCCGCCCCCTCTGGGAGGCCGTCGTCGTGGAGGACCTCGGCGACGACCAGAGCGCGGTGATCCTGAAGATCCACCATTCGATCACCGACGGTGTGGGTGGCGTCCGACTCATGCTCGAGCTGTTCGACCTGGAGCCCGACGCACCCGAACGGCCCATGCCCGACGCACCGGAGGCGAAGGTGCTGAACCAGGCCGAGCGCTTCGTCGACGCCTTCCAGCACGAGAGCCGACGCCAGCTGCGCTTCCTGGGTGACCTGGCCGGTCGGGGGCTGTCCGGGGCGACCACGGCGGTGAGCGACCCCGCCGGCGCCGTCGACTCCGTCAGCGAGCTCGTCGCCTCCACGGCACGGATCCTGCGGCCGGTGAGCCACCCGCTGTCACCGCTCATGACCGGCCGATCGCTGTCGACCCACTTCGGCCACATCACCCTGCCGCTCGACCGGGCGAAGATGGCAGGGAAGGCCATCGGCGGGACGATCAACGACACCTTCGTCACGGGACTGGTCCAGGGGTTCCGGATCTACCACCACGAGCACGGAGTCGAGCTGCCCGGACTCCGCATGGGCATGCCCATCAATGTGCGAGCCGCCGACGCCGTGGAGCGCGCCGGGAACGACTTCGTGCCGGCGCGGTTCGAGCTGCCCACCTCCGCCGACGACCTGGCGGACCTCATGCGTGGCATCCGGGAACGCATGGTCGGTGCCCGCAACGAGCCGGCGAACCAGTTGGTCGAGGTGCTCTCGAACGCGCTCAACCGACTGCCCACCTCGGTGGTGACCCAGATCTTCGGGACCATGATGAAGGGCCTCGACTTCCAGGCGTCCAACGTGCCGGGCTCTCCCATCCCGATCTACCTCCGCGGGGTGCCCGTGCGCTCGATCACGCCCTTCGGCCCCATCGCCGGCGCGGCCGCGAACGTGACGCTGCTGAGCTACCAGAACGAGCTCAACATCGGCATCAACGCCGACCCGGCGGCGGTGACGGAACCGGACCTGTTCGTCGAGTGCGTTCGCCGCGGCTACGACGAGGTGCTCGCGCTCGCCTGAGGCTGCTGCCTCACCACGGCGCCCCGGGCTGGGTGCGGAACCCGTCGGCCCGTAGCCTGCGGGCGTGGAGGTCAGCGACCCGCCGAACCGACCGACCGCCGCCCGTTCGGGCGGACGCTTCGACGTCGCCGTCGTCGGGGCCGGACCGGCGGGCAGCGCTGCGGCGATCGAGCTGGCACGTGGCGGGCTCGACGTCGTCGTGCTCGACCGGGCCACGTTCCCGAGGGACAAGATCTGCGGCGACGGCCTCACCACCGGGGCGCTCCGGCAACTCGAGGCGCTCGGCCTCGACCCGTCCAGCGTCTGCTCCTGGCAGGTGGCGACCGACTGCTGGGTCACCTCGCCGTCCGACGTGACCGTCCGTTTCCCGCTCCCTGTGGGACAGGGGCAGTTCGCCGCCATCGCGAGGCGACGCGACCTCGATGCCGCGCTCGTCGAACTGGCCCGGTGCGTCGGCGCCGAGGTCCGAGAGGGCACGCCGGTCTCGGACGTCCGGGAGTCGGACGACGGTGTCGTCCTCGACACACCCGACGGGTCCATCCACGCCCGGTGGTGCGTCGCCGCGGACGGGGTGTGGTCCCCGGTGCGGAAGTTCCTCGGAGTACACCAGCCCGGTTACCGCGGCGAGTGGCATGCGTTCCGGCAGTACTTCCGGGGCGTGACCGGCCGGGCGGCCAGCGACCTGTTCGTCCGCTTCGACGCGGACCTGCTCCCGGGCTACTTCTGGTCATTCCCGCTGCCCGACGGCGGCGCCAACGTGGGCTACGGCATCCAGCGGGGCGGCAAGGTCGCCGTCGGCGACATGGGTCCCCTGTGGACGGACCTGTTGGGCCGGCCGTGGGCCCGTGAACTGCTCGGAGACGCCCAACCGGAGGGCCCGCACCGGGCCTGGCCGATCCCGGCCCGGATCGACCGGGTGGAACTCGGGGCCCGCCGCACGATGTTCGTCGGCGATGCGGCGGCGGCCTGCGACACCATGACCGGTGAGGGCATCGGTCAGGCGCTGCTCACGGGCCGACAGGCCGCTCGGGCCGTCCTGCGGGCCGGAGCCGGCGGCGACGCGGTCGCCGACTACCGATCCACCGTGCGGGCGGACCTGGTGGCCGACCACCGGATGTCGGCGCTGCTGGTCCGGGCGCTGCAGCACCGCAAGGGCGCCCGGGCGGCGATCCGAGTGGCCGGTGCCACCGGATGGACGCGACGGAACTTCGCGCGTTGGCTCTTCGAGGACTACCCCCGCGCCGTCGTGGTGACACCACGCCGCTGGCGACGCGGGGTGTTCACCTCTCCCGGGGCCTACCTCGACGCCTCGGTCGCGTCCGACCCTTCCGGCCGGAGCGACCCACCCGAGCGATTGCCCGTGTCGCCCTAGGCTGCCCCCATGCAGACCGCACTCACCGAACTCCTCCGCGTCGAGCACCCCGTCATGCTGGCGGGGATGGGCGGCGTCTCGTACCACGAGTTGGCCGCCGCCGTGTCCGAGGCCGGCGGCTTCGGCTGTCTGGGGGCGTCCACCATGGGCGACCAGACGATGGTCGAGGAGATCGCCGCCACCCGTTCGCTCACCGACCGCCCGTTCGGCGTCGACCTGCTGACGGCCGCCCCCCAGGACATGCCGGCCAAGGTCCAGGCGATCATCGACGGCGGCGCCACGGTGTTCGTCGCCGGGCTCGGCGTGCCCCGAGAGGTGATCGACCAGTGCCACGAGCAGGACGTGCTGGTCGTCAACATGTGCGGCCGGGTCCACCACGCCGTGGCCGCCGTGGAGGCGGGCTGCGACCTGGTCGTGGCCCAGGGCACCGAGGCGGGCGGGCACACCGGCCAGGTCGCGACCATGGCACTCGTCCCGCAGATCGTCGACGCCGTCGGGGACTCCGTCCCGGTGGTCGCCGCCGGCGGGATCGTCGACGGCCGTGGGCTCGCGGCCGCCCGCTGTCTGGGCGCCGCAGGCGTGTGGATCGGCACCCGGTTCATCGCCACCCCCGAGGCCCGGGCAGTGCGGGGGTACAAGGACCGCCTGGTGGACGGAGCGGAGGACGGCACGATGATCACCCGCGCCTACACCGGCAAGACCTGCCGGGTCGTGCGGACGCCGTACGCCGAGGACTTCGAACGATCCGGCGCCAAGGCCGAGCCCTTCCCCGGTCAGGTCATCCGCTCCATGACCGACGGCGTCAACCACCTGGGTGGCGACGAGCAGACTCCAGACGTGGACCCGACCAACGAGTTCATGCCGGCCGGTCAGGGCATGGGCGCGATCCACGGCCTCGTCCCGGCGGGCGACCTGGTGCGATCGATCGTCGCCGAGGCCGAGGCCATCCTCTCCGGGAGCGGGCGGTGAACCACCCGGGCCCGGATGCATCCGAGCGACTCCCGGGAACCGAATCACTCTCGTGACCGCACTGTCGAACCTGTCCCCGTGGGACGCGCTGGTGGCCCTCGGGGTCTTCGTCGCCATGGAGGCCGTCGCCGCCGCCGAGCACCGCTGGGCCATGCACGGGTTCGCCTGGTCCTGGCACCGCAGTCACCACCTGCCACCCGAGGGGCGCTTCGAGCGGAACGACCGGTTCCCCTTCGTGTTCGCCGGGCTGGCAATCGTGTTGTTCGTGATCGGGACGAACGTCGAGTGGCTGCGAACGCTCGTGCCGGTGGCCGTCGGCATCACCGCCTACGGGGCCGCCTACTTCCTCGTCCACGACGTGTACATCCACGGACGCCTCGGCGGCCGACACCTGCCCCGGATCCGAGCGCTCGATCGACTCGGCGCCGCCCACGAACTGCACCACCGTTTCAACGGTGCCCCCTACGGCATGCTGGCCCCGGTGGTCCCGGCCAGCGTTCGGGACCGGGCCGACCGGTCGCAGGCGGCCCCCATCGACCTCACGGAGCGGCGTCGAACGAGCACCCAGCGGGTGGATTCGTGACGTCAGAGGCGGCGAACACCTCCGTTGGCCGCATTCGGCCTGTCCGCAGGATGAACTCGTCCCAGGTGGCTTGTGGTCGGCGCCTGCGATCGGTACCGTCACCCACAGGGGAACAGTCCCCGACGCCCGCAGGCGTCACCGAACGAGTGGATGGCCGAGTGCAGGGATCGAGAAGGCGTGCGACCAGCCGGGTTGTGGCGTTCGCTTCGCTCGCGTTCGCACTCGTCGTTGGCCTGAGCGCCACCTCCCAGGCGCAGACCGAGCCGGAGACCACGACCACCACCGAGGCGCCGACGACGACGGTCGCGCCGACGACCACGCTCCTGCCGACCAACAACTTCCTGCTGGCGGGCGTTCGGGACCTGACCACCGGCGAGATGGTCTCCATCGACCAGGACGTCACCGGCGAGTTCGCCCACTGCGCCAACCCGAACGGGCTCGGGGCCGAGGCCTACCTGAACGCCGGCAACCCGTCCGGCCTGCAGGTCCGTCACGCCACCGTGACGCCCTTCGTCGTGCCGATCCACATCGGTCTGCTGCAGGTGAACAACCCCGACCCCGGCGCCTCGCTCAACGAGGAGATGCTGACCCTCGGCGTCGTCGCCGGCGACACGGTCCAGTTCGGCACGACAGGCTTCGCCACCGCCGAGTACAGCGGTCTCTTCTTCGGGACCACCGCCGCCGGTGTCGTCAACTGGCGACAGAGCGAGACGATCACCTGCACCGATTCGCTGGTCATGCCGATCATCGAACCGTTGCTGTCGGGCGGAACGCCCACGACGCTCCCCCCGGCCTGAGCGAACCGCTCGGCGGAACGCCCGGTCCGGCCCCCATCCACGGGGCTCCAGCGGCGCGGCGTGCGCACCGCTGGCCCGGTCAGGGGAGCAGGTTGCGGACCGTCTCGATCAGCCGCTGCTGCGCCGGAAGGTCAGCTGCGATCGGCGTCACGTTCAGCACGGTGACCCCAGCGGCTGCGAACTCGGCAATGCGGTCCCGGACGTAGCCCTCGTCCCCACACAGCGACGTCTGCTCGAGGAACGAATCGGGCACGGCAGCGGCCGCCTCGCCCTTCTTGCCGTCCAGGTAGAGGTCCTGGATGCGCTCGGCCTCGGCCTCGTACCCGTAGCGCTGGAACAACTGGTTGTAGAAGTTCCGCTCGCGGGCACCCATCCCACCGACGTAGAGGGCCACCATGCCCCGGCTGAAGTCACGGAACCCGGCGACCTCGTCCTCGCTCCCGATGGCGAGCAGTCCACCGGCGACGACGTCCATCGGCCCGAGGTCGGGCGACCGCTTGGCGAACCCGACCTCCAGGTCTGGGCCCCAGACGTCACCCGCCTTCGCCGGGTGGAACAGGATCGGCAGCCATCCATCAGCCAGTTCGGCGGTCATCTGCACGTTCTTCGGGCCCAGCGACGCAACGTGGATCGGGATCCGCGGGCGACGGGGGTGGGTGATGATCTTGAGTGGCTTGCCCAGACCCGTCCCCTGGCCCTCGGGCAGCGGCAACTGGTACTTCGCTCCGTCGTGGACGAGTGGCTCCTCGCGCGCCCAGACCTTGCGGCAGATGTCGATGATCTCCCGGGTGCGACCGATGGGGGCGTCATAGGCCACGCCGTGGAAGCCCTCGATCACCTGCGGCCCCGAGGCCCCGAGACCGAGCACGGCCCGACCCTCGGAGAGCTCGTCGAGCCCGGCGGCGGTCATGGCGAGCAGGGTGGGCGTGCGGGTGTAGATGGGCAGGATCCCCGAGGCGATCTCGATGCGCTCCGTGACGGCCGCCAGGTACCCCATCAACGTCGCGGCGTCGTAGCCGTACGCTTCGGCGACGTAGACGATGTCCATCCCCGCCTGCTACAGCGCCTGCACCTGGGCGACCGACTCGGCGAACCCACCGGCGTACCCGATCTGCATGCTCAGCTTCACGCTGCGCCCTCCCACTCCTTGGCGGGCACCAGATCGTCACGACCCAGGAACCCGATCTCCTCACCGTTGGCGAACCGCACCCGGTAGCGGATCCACGAGAACCCGTTGACGAGTTGCACCTTGCCCGACGTGCCCGCCGGAACGCCCGGCAGGTCCCGCGAGGCCACCACCTTCTGGTGCCGCTTCAACGGACGGACTGCGCTGGTCGCCATGGACTCAACCTAGCCCTCGGGTCCCGCAGGTGGAGCATCCGCGTCGTGGTCCGCGCTCAACGACGGTCAGCCCGTTGCGCGTCCGCCCAGGTGAGTCCGCGCTCGACATCGCTGTCGTGCGGCAGCCCGAGGACGCGTTCGGCGATGATGTTGCGCTGGACGTCTCCGGTCCCGCCGCCGATCGTGAGGGCCGGGGCGAAGAGGAACCCGTGCCCCCACCAGCCGCTGTCCGTGCCCAGGGGTCCGGCGTCGGTCGTCATGCCGGCCGCCCCGGCCAGGTCCCGGGCCAGACCCATGATCCTCTGGCCGTGCTCGTCCGCCAGGACCTTCCGGATCGAGGCCTCCGGTCCCGGCGCCCGACCCTGAACCGCCGCTGTGACGGTGCGGAGCCGGATCAGCCGCAGGATCTCCGACTCCACGTGGAGCGCGGCGAGTTCCTGACGGACGACCGGGTCCGCGACCCCACCGGCGGCCCGCACGATGTCGAGCAGGTCACCTGCGTTGGGACCCATCCCCCACAGCGCCCCGCCCGAGGACAGCGACACCCGCTCGTTCGCCAGGGTGACCTTGGCCAGGCGCCACCCGTCGTGCACCGGTCCCACCACGTTCCCGATCGGGATCCGGACGTCGGTGAGGAACACCTCGTTGAAGGTGTGGCCACCCGTCATCTCCACGATCGGCCGGACCTCGATCCCGGGGGCGTCCATCGGGCAGATGAAGTAGGTGATCCCCTCGTGCTTCGGACGGTCGGGGTCGGTCCGGGCGATCAGGATGCCGAATCGGGCGAGATGCCCGAGCGAGGTCCAGACCTTCTGGCCGTTCACGACCCACTCGTCGCCGTCGAGCTCGGCCCGGGTCGACAGGTTCGCCAGATCAGACCCGGCTCCGGGCTCGGAGAACAGCTGGCACCACACGTCCTCACCCGACAGCAGACCGAACAGGTACGCCTCCCGCTGCTCGTCGGTCCCGGCGGTGAGGATCGTCGGACCCGCCCACCCGATGCCGATCGGGTTGGAGGGTCGCGACACTCCGGCACGTCGGAGCTCGTCGTCGACGATCAACTGGTGGATCGGATCCGCATCCAGACCCCAGGGCGCGGGCCAGTGCGGCGCGACGAGACCGGCCTCGGCCAGTTGTCGGCCGGTCGGTGAGGGGTGTTCCTCGAGCCAGTTCCGCACGGCGATGCGCCGGGGGTCGTCATCTCCGGGAAGTTCGAAGTCCACCGCGGTGGACGGTAGTCGGACAGCGGCGCCGCCGCGGAGACCGGCGCCGCAGCCACCACCTATGCTCACCAACCGGACGGCCCGCTCGAGCGACGCCGGTCCGAGGTGAGCACCCGTCGCCAACGACGGGACCGAAACGGGGGGACGCATGGCCGGATGGAACTTCGCTGACCTGTGGGAGGGCATCGCCGGGAAGTTCCCCGACGCACCCGCCCAGGTCCACGGTGACCGGCGTACGACCTGGCGGGAGTTCGACGAGCGGGCGAACGGCGTGGCCCGCTTCCTGCTCGACGGTGGCGCCCAGCACCAGGACAAGGTCGCGCTCTACCTCTACAACGGCCCGGAGTACCTGGAGTCGTGCGCCGGCCTGTTCAAGGCCGGCCTGGTCCCGGTGAACACCAACTACCGGTACCTCGACGACGAACTCCTCTACCTGTGGGACAACGCCGACGCCGTCGCCGTCGTCTTCCACGGCGTGTTCACCGACCGGGTGGACCACCTGCGACCGCGGCTCCCCGGTGTGCGCCACTGGATCTGGGTCGACGACGGGACCAGCCCCATGCCCGACTGGGCGGTCGCCTACGAGGACGTCGCCGCCACCACCGGCGAGCGGGTCGAGGCCCCGTGGGGTCGCTCGGGCGACGACATCCTCATGATCTACACCGGTGGCACCACCGGGATGCCCAAGGGCGTCATGTGGCGCCAGGACGACCTGATCGGCGCCGTGTGCGCCGCCGCGAACCCGCTGCTCGCCCAGGACCCCGCGGATGCTGGGGGCGTGCAGGCAGTGCTCGACTCCATCGCCGGGCCCGGACTGGTGGGCCTGCCGGCCTGCCCGCTCATGCACGGGACCGGGTGGTTCACGGCGCTGCTGTACCTGACCTCGGGTGGATCGGTGGCCACGCTCGTCGAACGGCACCTGGACTGGGTGGAACTGCTCGACACGATCGAACGCGAGGGCGTCGGGGCGCTGACGATCGTCGGCGACGCGTTCGCCAAGCCCATCCTGGCCTGCCTCGACGCCGAGCCGGACCGGTGGGACCTGTCGTCGCTGGTCCTGGTCTCGTCGTCAGGGGTCATGTGGTCCGAGCCGATCAAGCAGCGGATGCTCGAGCACCATCCGACGATGATGCTCGTCGACTCGTTCTCGAGCTCCGAGGCGATCGGGATGGGCCAGTCCGTGTCGGCCGCCGGTGCCGCCGAGAAGACGGCCCACTTCTCACTCGGGCCGGGGGCGATCGTCCTGACCGACGACGGGGTGAAGGTCGAACCCGGATCCCCGGAACGCGGCCGGGTCGCCATCCCGGGCCGGACCCCTCTCGGTTACTACAAGGACCCCGAGAAGACGGCCGCGACGTTCATCACCGTCGACGGGATCCGGTACTCGATGCCCGGCGACTACGCCACGGTCGACGCCGACGGGACCATCAGCCTGCTGGGACGTGGTTCGGTGTGCATCAACACCGGCGGCGAGAAGGTGTTCCCCGAGGAGGTCGAGGAGGCG
>CAYMKW010000043.1:0-21027 GCA_964391365.1 uncultured Microthrixaceae bacterium
CGCTGCGCCGGGCGGCGGCGGGTAGGCACCGGGCGGCGGACCAGGCGGCGGAGACGGGACGCCGGGCACCGGCGCGGGTGGCGGACCGGGCGGCGGCGCCGTCGGCGGGCCGGGCGGCATCGCCGACGGCGGCTGGGTCGGCTCGTTCGGATCGTCGCTCACGTCACACCCCTCAGTTCCCGGAACCGCGAGGGCCCGTCGGTCGGCACCGTAACGGAGGCGGTCGGATCCCCGTCGGATCCGGATCACCGGTGGCTCGGGCCCGGCGGTAGCGTGCTGCGCCATGGAGACCGGACCCGGAGCACCCACCCCACCCATCGCCGTGGCCGGCGGGCTGGACGCCGCCACCGTGCGCACGGACGCCGCCCGGGTGGAGGTCGACGTGGCGGTGCTCGAGCGGCTCGGCGGAGCCTGTTCATCGGTGTCGGTCGACCCAGGGGTCACCGGGGCGGCCAGCCAGGACTGGTGGCCGCTCGCCATGACCTGGGCCCTCGACGGCCAACTCGCCGGCCGAGCGGCCGTGGTGGCGGCCCCGACCACCCACGAGGAGGTCGCTGCGGTCGCGGCGATCTGCCACGAGGCCCGCGTCCCCCTCACGGTTGCGGGCGGCCGGTCAGGGGTGTGCGGTTCGTCGGTTCCCGTCCACGGCGGCGTGGTGCTCGACCTGTGCGCTCTGAGCGGCATCCGTGACGTCGACGACGAATCCCTGCTCGTCGATGTGCTCCCGGGCACGTTCGGCGACCGGTTCGAGGCCGAGCTCCGCGACCGGTGGTCTCTCACCTGCGGACACTGGCCGCAGTCCATGACGCTGTCCACGGTCGGCGGCTGGCTCGCCTGTCGTGGCGCCGGGCAGCTCTCGACCCGCTACGGGAAGATCGAGGACATCGTCGTCGGACTCGACGTCGTGCTCGCCGACGGCTCCACCCTGCACACCGGCGGCCAGCCCCGGCAGGCGACCGGACCGGACCTCACGCAGCTGTTCGTCGGCTCCGAGGGGACCCTCGGGATCATCACCGGCGCCCGGCTGGCCGCCCACCCGGTGCCGCCGCACGAACGGCGGGGCGCCTGGTCGTTCGCGTCGTTCGCCGATGGGCTCGACGCCTGCCGGCGGATCCTCCGCCGCGGCGCGACACCGGCGGTCCTGCGCCTGTACGACGGCACGGAGTCCGACCGGAACTACCACGTGGGCACCGACCGGAACGTGCTGCTGGTCCTGGACGAGGGCGACCCGTCGGTCGTGGACGGGATGTGGTCGGTCGTGGAGGCCGAGTGTGCCGCCGCCGAGCCGCTCGATGTGCAGCTGGTCGAGCACTGGATGCACAAGCGCAACGACGTCGCCGCACTCGAGACGTTGATCTCCGGCGGGCTCGTCGTCGACACCATGGAGATCTCCGGTCCGTGGTCGACGCTCCCCGGCATCTACCGGGCGGCCGTCGACGCCATCTCGGCGGTGCCCGGCACGCTGGCGGCATCGGCACACTGCAGCCACAGCTACCTCGACGGTGCGTGCCTGTACTTCACCTTCGCGGGCAAGCCGGGACCCGGCGACAAGGACGGCTTCTACCGAGCCGTCTGGGACGCCGGCACCCGCGCCGTGCTCGCGGGCGGCGGTTCCGTCTCGCACCACCACGGCGTCGGCCTGAACCGGGGTCGGTTCCTCGCCGAGGCGCTCCACGGCGGACTCGACGTGGTGCAGTCCGTCAAGGACGCGCTCGATCCGCACGGGATCCTCAACCCGGGCAAGCTGGGTCTCCGGTCGCCCTGGGGCCCCGTGCCGGGCTTCGACGCCTGAGCCGGACCGGGCCGACGAACGGAGCCCCGTGCAACCGCTGCGCCCCCTCCCCACCGTCAGCCCGCTCGGCGCAGTCTGGCGCGGCGCCGTCACGGCGCTGGTCGTCGCACTGCCGGCGGGCGTCGTCAACCAGTTCGTGGCCGACGGAGCCGGCTCGCCGGTCACGTTGCTCCTCTGGGTCGTGATCATGTTCGGCGCCGCCGCCGGCGGATACGCCGTCGTCCGGCTGTGTCCCGACGCCGGCCTGCCCCACGCCGCCGCGGCCGGGGCGGCCGCCTACGTCGTCGTGCAGGGGGTCGGCGTCCTCCGGCGGCTGACGACCGGTGAGCAGATCAGCTGGATCGCCTACCCGTTCCTCATGCTGTTGATGGCCACGGTGGCGATGCTCGGTGGTGTGTACGCGCGCCGCATCGTCGCTCGGTACGGTGGCGGCGACGCGGAGCCGTCCGGGGAGGACCGTTGAGCATCCTGGTCATCGACGTGGGCACGAGTTCGGTCCGGGCCGCGGTCGTCGGCCCCGACGCGACGGTCAGCCACGAGTTCGCCCGGCCCACGAGTCCCGACACGCCGGTCGCCGGCCTGGTCGAGTTCGACGCCCGTGGTTACGCCGATGCGGCGCTGGACTGCGCACGGGCGGCGCTCGACGCCCACGGGCCGGTCGAGGCGGTCGGGATCGCCAACCAGCGGGCGTCGACCATCGTCTGGGACCGTGACACCGGCGAGCCGGTGGCACCGGCCCAGGGCTGGCAGGACCTGCGCACCGTCGGCAGGTGCCTGGAACTGGCCGGCGACGGCATCCGACTGGCGCCCAACCAGTCGGCGACCAAGGTGGCCGACATCCTCGACGCCGTCGATCCGGGCCGACAGCGGGACCTCTGCTTCGGCACGCCCGATTCCTGGCTCGTCTGGGTGCTCACCGAGGGCGCCCACCACGTGTCCGACCTCTCGAACGCCGCCCTCTGGGGGCTGCTCCGCAGTGACGGCACCCACTACGACGCCCGTGTGCTCGAGGCGTTGAACATCCCCGCTTCGGTACTCCCCCGGATCGTCGACTCGACCGGCGCCGTCGGCGAGGCGACGGCCCTGCCCGGTGCTCCACCCGTCTGTGGGATCGCCGGCGACCAGCAGGCATCACTGATCGGCCAGGGCTGCGTGCGACCCGGCATGGCCAAGATCACCTTCGGCACCGGCGGCATGCTCGACGTCTGTCTGGGCCCCGACCGACCGACGGCCGCCGTGCGGGGCGAGTCGGGCACGTTCCCGATCGTCTGCTGGCGTCAGGACGAGGTGATCACCTGGGGCAGCGAGGCGATCATGTTGTCTGCGGGCACGAACGTCGAGTGGCTGGTCGAGGACCTGGGCATCGTGGAGTCGGCCGCAGCGACCGCCGACGTGGCCGCCTCGGTCGACACCACCGACGGCGTGGTGTTCGTCCCCGCCCTGCTCGGACTCGGCACCCCCTACTGGGACTACGGGGCGCGCGGGGCACTGTTCGGCGTCACCCGCGGCACGACGGCCGCACACGTCACCCGGGCCGTGCTCGAGGGCGTGGCCGAACTGGGGGCGGATCTCGTCGCAGCCACCGAGGCCGACACGGGCCTCACGCTCGACTCGCTCCGTGTGGACGGCGGCATGGCCGCCAACCCGGTGTTCGTCCAACACCTGGCCGACGCCACCCAACGACCCGTCGAGGTCGCCCCGGTGCGGGAGGCCACGACGCTCGGTGCCGGCTTCCTGGCAGGGCTCGCAGTCGGCACCTGGTCGGGTTGGGACGAGGTGCTCGACTCGTGGCGGCCGTCGGCTCGGATCGAACCGGGCGCACCGAGCGACCGCGAGCGGTGGGCCGACGCGGTCGGGCGGGCCGGGCGCTGGTACGAGGACCTGTCGTCCCTCGACTTCTGACGGGCCCCGCTTCCGGCGGGCTGGTACCGTTCCCGGAGGCGATCGACCGGTGAGGGCCGGCCGGAACCGATGGGGGGAATCATGAGCGTTCGACGTCGAGTCGTTGGTCTGGGTGTTGCGGCCGCAGCCGCGCTGGTGCTGGGAGCGTGTGCCCCCATGCCCGGCGGAGGTGGCACGACCACCACGCTGCCCGGACCGTGGCTGCTGCCCGGCTGTCTGGACGGGGCCGGCACCGACGGTGCGGCCGCACCGGACCTGCTCTACAACGGCACGCCGAACGCCCGGGGCAACGCCACGTTCTTCGCCACGATCGGCAGCGGCGGCCTGACCCTGGTGGGCAACGGCTCCTGCTTCGGTCTGCCCGCCGGCGCCATCACGGTGGTGCGGGCCGACAACGAGACCGACGCCGTGTTCCTGTGCGAGGCCGCCAACTCCGGTTCGGGTGCGACCTCGTTCACCGGATCGCCGTGGTCGGCACCGGCCGACGCCTGGGCCTGCTCCGACACGATCCAGCTCTGAGCCGCTCCCGGAACGGGCTCGTCGGGAGCCTCGGGACTCTGCGAGACTGCCCGGGCTGGTGAGTCGGTCGGGTGACCGCGGCGGCGTCGACCCTCGGGACGGCGGTGTCGAGGAAGGTCGGGACTCCACAGGACAGGGTGCTGGCGAGAGCCAGGTCGGGGCGACCTGACGGTAGAGGGCAACAGAGAGCAGACCGCCGATGGCGTCACCTCCGGGTGGCGCACAGGCAAGGGTGAAACGGTGCGGTAAGAGCGCACCAGCGTCGCCGGCGACGGTGGCGGCTGGGTAACCCCCACCCGGAGCAAGGCCGAGCAGAGGGCACGGGCGGCCCGTCCGCCCCGTCAGGGGCACCCTCGGGTAGGCCGCAGAGATGGATGGTCACCGAACCGGAGCGCCGTGAGGCACCGGGGAACAGAATCCCGCCTACAGGCCGGCTCACCAGCACCACCGGCCGCAACCGGAGCGCCGGTATCATCGGGGTGTGCCCGACTCCCCTGCTCCGGTCCGCGACTACGTGACGGGGGCGCTCGCCCCGGTCGCCGACGAGGTCACCGTGGCCGACCTGCCCGTGACCGGAACGCTCCCCCCGGAGCTCGACGGCCGCTACGTCCGGAACGGACCGAACCCGATCGACCCGGACCCGTCGACCCAGCACTGGTTCACCGGCGCCGGCATGGTCCACGGCATCCGCCTCCGTGACGGCCGGGCCGAGTGGTACCGGAACCGCTGGGTCCGCACCGACGAGGTCACGGCCGCCCTCGGCGAGGCACCGACACCTGGCGAGCGTCGTGACGGCGGACCGACGGCTGCGGTGAACACGAACGTCGTCCAGCTCGGCGGCCACACCTGGGCGATCGTCGAGGCCGGCCAGTGGCCGGTCCGACTGTCCGACGAGCTCGACACCGAGGCCATCGACCCGTTCGGCGGGACGCTCCGCGGGTCGTTCAGCGCCCACCCGCACACCGACCCGCGGACCGGGCTCACGCACGCGATCGGCTACCACTGGACCGAGACCGCCGTCCGGCACGTGGTGCTGGACGCCGACGCCCGGGTGGTCCGCGAGGAACCCGTCGACGTCCACGGGTCGCTCATGGTCCACGACACGGCGATCACCGAGACCCGGATCCTGGTGCTCGACCTGCCCGTCACCTTCCGCCTGGACGAGGCGATGGCAGGGTCCCGTTTCCCGTACGCCTGGGACGCCGACCGGCCCGCCCGGGTCGGCCTGCTCGGGCTGGACGACCCGGGCAGCACCGTGCAGTGGGCCGAGCTCGACCCCTGCTACGTGTTCCACCCGGCGAACGCCCACGACACCCCCGACGGCGGCGTGGTGGTCGACGTGTGCCGCTGGGAGCGAATGTTCGACCGGGACCGGCTGGGCCCCAACGAGGGCACACCCCGGCTCGAACGGTGGACGATCGACCCCTCGTCCGGTCGGGTGTCGACCGAGGTCCTCGACGACCGGGCCCAGGAGTTCCCGCGCGTGGACGAGCGCCGCACGGGCACTCCCACCCGGTGGGTCGTCACCGCCGGACTCGCCGCCGCGGGTGCGGCGCACGCCCCGCTCTACCGGCACGACCTGCGGTCGGGCACCACGACCGTGGTCGACCTGGGCCCGACCAGTGCCGCCCAGGAGTTCGTCGTCGTCCCACGCGACGGGTCCACGGCGGAGGACGACGCCTGGTTGCTCGGACTGGTGACCGACCGGGCCGAGGCGACCACCGACCTCGTGGTGCTGGCCGCCGACGACCCGGCCGGCGGACCGGTCGCCCGGGTCCACCTGGGTCGCCGAGTCCCCGACGGGTTCCACGGCAACTGGATGCCACGTACCGCCTGACCTGCTCCGGAGCGGTCAGCCGTCGGTCAGGTGGGCCGTCTCGTTGAAGGTCCGCAGCACACGGCGGCCACCGCCCACGGCGATTCGGGTGACCGACGCCGGGTCGACGTGCGTGGTCCAGGCCGCTCCGGCGCCGATGCCCATGGCCCAGCCGACGGCGGCCTTGAGCGGAGACACGTGGGTGACGAGCACCACGGCCCCCTCGACCCGGGCGACGGCGGCCCAGTCCTCGCACGCCCGCTCCATTCGCTCCTGCACCCCGGCGATCGACTCGGAGCAGCCCGGCGGGAGGAAGTCGGGATCTGCCTGCCAGTCGCTCCACACCTCGGGCGGCACGTCGGCGAGCGGTGTGCCGTCGAGCGCCCCGTAGTCCAGTTCCACCAGTCGCTCGTCGACCTGGACCGGCAGCCCGAAGGCCTCGGCGGTCTGGCGGGTCCGTTCGAGCGGGCTGGACACCACGGCGGCCACGGGCGTGTGCGTTCGGGCCGCCCGGGCGAGCACGGCGCCCGCCACCTGCGCCGCCTGCGCTCGACCGAGGTCGTCCAGCGGGACGTCGAGGCGGCCGAGCAGGAGCCCGCGTGCATTCGCCGCCGTGCGCCCGTGACGGACCACGACCAGGTCGCTCACCCGGGACCACCGGCGACGAAGGCCCGATCGAGCTGGCCCGTGCGGAGGAAGCGTGAGCGTCGCTCCGGGTCGTCCAGCCCGAACCGGCGGTACGCCCAGACGGCGACGGCGACGGCGAGGACGTCGAGGAGCAGCGACCACCAGCCCCGCGACCACTCGGGTGCAGCGCCGGGGCTGAACGAACGGTCCAGTACCGGCCACCAGAACGTCTCCGTCCGGGTCCACGCGCCGTCGAGCACGAGGTGGAGGTACATGCCGATCGGCAGGCCGAGCCATCGGCGCCGGACGAGCCGGCGACCGGTGGTGGCGAGCATCACGATGAGCAGCACCAGGGTGGGGGCGAGCAGCGAGTGGAGGAAACCGGCACCCCACGGCGACTCGACGACCGGCAGCACCGCACCGAGGGCGACCAACCGGTAGTCGATCGCCGGACTCTGGAAGACCGCCCAGGTCAGCACGACGCTGAGGACGGCGAACCAGAGGATCACCGGACGAGGATGCGCCCGCACTGCGGGCAGAACACCGTGGCGTCCTCGGGAGCCCGCCGGACCCCGTCGAGCTCGGCCGGCGGGATCTCGAGGTGGCAGCCCTCGCAGCGGCTGCCCTCGAGCCGAGCGGCGCCGACACCGCCCAGACGGGCCCGCAGCGAGTCGTAGTCCCGGAGCACTGCGGCGTCGACGCGCTCGGCAGCCGCATCCCGGGCGGACTCCTCGACCGCGATCAGGCCGTCGAGCTCGGCCTGCGTGGTGTCGATGACCGCCTGGAGCGAGTCGACCTCACCCTGGTGGACGGCACGCCGGCCGTCGAGTTCGTCGAGCTGGGACTGGAGCGGCTCGGCCTGCTCCATCAACTCGATCGCCTCGTCCTCGAGCTGGGCCTGCCGGGCGACGAGCGAGCGGTGGTCGGCCTGCAGGTCCTCGAGTTCCTTGTGGGCGGTGACCGAGCCGTCGTAGAGGCGCCGCTCGACGTCGGCCGCCTTGGCCTGGACCGTGGCCGCCTCGTCCTCCAGGCGGTGCTCGGCCGACCGGATCACACCGAGCTCGCCGCCGACGACGGCACGCTCGGCGTCGATCACGGCGATCGCCTCACGGATCGACGCGGCCTGCGACAACTCGGGGAGGTGCGACCGCCGGTGACGGAGCTGGTCGGCCCGGGTGTCGTGCGCCTGGACCACCAGGAGTTCCTCGAGCGCGCCCACGGCCAGAACCTACAGCGACGCCGGAGCGTCAGCCGCCGTCACCGGTGGAGGTGCCACCCGACTCGGAGGTCGAACCGTCGCCGGTCCCACCGCCCGACGTGGTCCCACCGCCCGACGTGGTCCCACCGCCCGACGTGGTCCCACCGCCCGACTGGCTCGACGACCCGCTCGATGTGCTGCCCGAGCGCCCGGTCTGACCGCCCGTGGTGGGCACCTTGGGTGCGTAGCGGGCCCAGGGGTCGGGCACCGGCTTGTTCGGGACGGAGTCCGGCTCGGCGAACTCGGCCACCGGCGCACCGTCGAGGTAGGGGTAGATGAACGAACGCCACACCCTGGCGGCCGTGACGCCGCCCTGGACCCGGCCACCGCTCATGTTGGAGTTCGCCGCCGGGTTGCCGATCCACACGGCGGTCGAGATCTGGGGAGTGAACCCGACGAACCAGACGTCGGTGTTCTTGCCTCCCTCGAGTTCGGTGGTCCCCGTCTTGCCGGCGGCCGGGCGCCCCTGGGGCAACGACCCGCCGGCGTAGGTGCCGGAGGTGACCACCGCCTGCATGGCGACCGTGGCCTGCCGGGCGACGTTCGGCGAGATCACCTGCTCGTTCGGGGGGACGAACTCGAAGAGCACCCTGCCGGTCCGGTCCTCGACCTTCGACACGAAGTGGACCGGGTTGCGACGGCCGTCGTTGGCGATCGTCGCGTAGGCGGCCGCCATGTCCAGCGTGCCGACCAGCGCGTCGCAGCCGATGGTGAAGCAGGCCGCCCGGACGCCGTCGGGATCGAGGCCGTCGGGGCGGGCGCCGAGCTTGATCGCCGTGTCACGGGTGGAGTCGAAGCCGACGACCCCCTGCATGCGCATGAACGCACAGTTGTTGGACTCGGCCAGCGCCTTGCCGAGCGTGACCGGGCCCTTGGTCGGGCAGTCCTGCGGATACGGACCCGGGTCCGTGACCCCCCAGCGCTTCTTCATGGCCTCGGGCGCGGTGTCACCCGAGATGGCGCTGTTGATGCCGTAGCCCGCCTCGAGCATGGCCACGAGGGTGTACGGCTTGTAGCTCGACCCCGAGGAACGACCGCCGGCCGGCTCGGCGGTCTCGATGACGCCCTGACCCTCGACCTCGGCCTCACCGACGATCGCCCGGACGCCCCCGGTGGACGGCTCCACCGCCGACAGGGACACGGCCGTCTCGGGGTTGGAGTCCGCCAAGGGGTTGGATGCTGCTGCCTCCTCGGCGAGCCGCTGGGCCTCGGGGTCGATCGTCGTGGTGATCCTAAGGCCGCCGTTGAAGATGAGGTAGCGGCGCAGGTCCTCGGTGGGCGCCAGCCACGCGGCGTCGAGGAGCTCATCGCGGACCTGTCGTTCCACGTAGGTGAGCACCTGGGCCCGTTGGGCCCGCTCCTCGCCGAAGGTCTGCGTCGGCAGCGGGACGGCCTCGATGAACGCGACCTGATCGGCGGTGAGGTGCCCCTCGGCCTCGAGTCGGGAGAGCACGGAGCTCCGGTTCCGGGCGGCCTCGGCCGGGAACCGGATCGGGTCCGCGCCGTTGGGCTCGCGGATGAGCCCCGCGAGCACTGCGGCCTCGCCGTAGTTGATCTGCGATGCCGGCTTGTTGAAGTACCGCTTGGCACCCGCCTCCATACCGTAGGCACCCCGGCCCAGGTACACGGCGTTGAGGTACTGCTCCAGGATCTGGTCCTTGCACTGCTGCTTGGGGACGCCCTCGCAGAGCTGGTCCTCGAGCTGGAGGGCCAGGGACGCCTCCTTGACCTTCCTGGTGATCGACTGCTCCGAACCGACCAGCGACAGCTTCACCAGCTGCTGGGTGATGGTGGAGCCACCCTGCGACACCTCGCCGGCCGAGGAGTTGGCCCGGAAGGCACGGGCGATGGACTTCGCGCTCACGCCCGAGTGCAGGTAGAAGGTGGCGTCCTCGGCGGCGAGGACGGTGTTGCGCAACTCCGTCGAGATGGCCGACAGCGGGACGACCTCCCGGTTCTCGGAACCGACGAGCTCGCCGTAGGGCTGGCCCGACTCGGTGACGATCTTGGAGCCCTGGGGCAACTCGGGAAGCTTCAGCTTGGTGAGCGGTTCGAAGGAGGCCGCCTCGGTGATGCGGCCCAGCTCCGGGAAGAACGCAGCGGCTCCGACGGCGAGCGCGAGCACCCCGAAGGCGACGATGGCGAGGAATCGGAGGAGGAGTTGGACCGGTCGTGACATGGGCGGAGGTGCGACTCGGGTCGCGTGACCAAGGTAGTGGTCGTCGGCTCCCCACGCCCGGCACCTGGGCCGGGCCGCAGTGCCCGCACCCCGCTAGGTTGCAGGGGTCCACCACTCCTGGGAGATCTCCCCATGCCGCACGACCACCGGTTCCGATTCGGGATCCAACTCAGCCAGCCGTTCGCCGGCTCGACCTGGTCCGAGACCGCCAGACAGGTCGAGGCCCTCGGCTACTCGACCCTGTTCGTCCCCGACCACTTCGGGGACCAGCTCGCCCCGATCACGGCGTTGGCCGTCGCCGCCGAGGCCACCACGACGTTGCGGGTGGGCGCGCTGGTCTTCGACAACGACTATCGGCTCCCGGTGACGCTGGCCACCGAGACCGCGACGCTGGACCTGCTCTCCGGCGGTCGGGTCGAACTGGGGCTGGGGGCGGGCTGGATGCGCACCGACTACGAGCAGTCGGGCATCGCCTACGACCCACCGGGCGTCCGCGTGGACCGGTTCGCCGAGGCCCTGGAGGTCATCACCCGTCTGTTCGCCGACGGCCCGGTCGACTTCACCGGCGAGCACTACACCATCACCGGGCTGGAGGGACTGCCCAAGCCCCACACGCCGGGTGGCCCGCCCGTGATCGTGGGCGGCGGGGGGAAGCGGGTCCTGTCCATCGCGGCCCGTCACGCCGACATCGTGGGCATCAACCCGAACCTGGCGAGCGGGGCGATCGGCGCCGAGGTGGTCGCCGATGCCATGGCCGAGCGGGTCGACGAGAAGGTCGGCTGGGTGCGGGACGCCGCCGGAGACCGGTTCGACGACCTGGAACTGAACGTCCTGTCCTTCCTCTCGACCGTCACCGACGACCCGGCCGGTCTCGCAGGGGGCGTGGCGGAGATGTTCGGTGCGAGCGCCGAGGAGGTGCTGGCGACACCGTCGGTGGTGGTCGGAACCGTCGCCGGGATCTGCGACACGCTGATCGAGCGCCGGAACCGCTGGGGGTTCTCGTACTACGTCTTCCAGGCCGACAGCGCCGTCACCATGGCGCCGGTCGTCGCCGCCCTCGCCGGGACCTGACCGCGTGCGGCTCCGTGGGCGCCGCCGCGGAGGTGCGGGTGGGAGTCGTCGGACGATGGCGATCGCCGGGGCGGGCGGCATGGCGGCCGTCCACGCGGCGGCCGCCGGACCCGCCGGGTTGCGCCTCACGGCGGTGGCGTCCGACTCGGGCCGCAGTTCCCGGAGCCTGGCCGGCGAGGCCGAGGCCCGACGCGTCCGGCCCGAGGAACTGCCCGCCGGAGCCGACGTCCTGGTCGTCGCCACCCCGGCGCCCTCGCACGTCGATCTGACCCGCCGGGGGGCCTCCGCCGGAGCGGCCGTGCTGGTGGAGTCCCCGTGGTGCGACGACGTGGCCGCCGCCGATGCTCTGGCCGGGATCGACGGGGGAACCGGTCGGGTCCGCGGGGCGGCGTCCGTGCGGTGTGGACCGACCTGGTCCGCAGCCGCTCGAGAGTTCGCGTCGGTGGCGCGGCCGGACCACGTCTCGGGTCGCTTCGTCCAGCCCGCACCCGACTGGGGCCACCTGGCCGAGCGACACTCGCCCGACGACGCGCTCGTGCTCCTGGGTCCGACCGCGCTGGTGCTGGTGGAGGACGCATCGGGCGGGACCGTCACGGAGGTCGCTGCCGAGCGGCGCGACACGAGGACCCACCTGCGGCTCGCCCTCGACTCCCCCGCCGGCCCGCTGACCGCGACCCTCGAGGTCGGCTTCGACGAGCGGGCCGAGGTCTGGTTCCAGGTCGCCGCACCCGACGGTGTGGTGCGCTGCGAGCTGGCACCGGGTCGACTGCTCGAGGTGGATGGCGAACCGGTCACGCTCGCGCCGGCGACCGGACCGGCCGCCGAGCTGATCGAGGCCGGCTACGTGCCGCAGCTCCAGCACCTGGGCGGGCCGGACGACCGCACCGTCGACGTGGCCACGATCCGGCGGATCACCGGTGCGCTGGCCGCCGCCCGCTGACCGCCCTGATCAGAAGTTCCGATCAGAAGTCGTCGTCGGCGAGGTCGACCTCACCCTCGACGCCCTTGCTGTACGCCGACACGGTCCGCTCGAAGAAGTTGGTCAGCTCCTGGACGTCCTGGAGTTCCATGAAGCTGAACGGGTTCTTGGAGCCGTACACCGGCGGGAGCTGGAGGAGGGCGAGGCGCTGGTCGGCAACGAACTGCAGGTACTCCCGCGTGTCGGGCAGCGACATCCCCGGGATGCCCTCCGAGAGGAGGTCCTCGGCGAACTGGAACTCGACGTCGACCGCCTCCTGGATCATCTCCGACACGCGTCGGCCCAGGTCCTCGTCGAACAGGTCCGGCTCCTCCTCCCGCACCTGGCGGATGACCTCGAACGCGAAGTTCATGTGACCGCTCTCGTCGCGGAACACCCAGTTCGTCCCGGCGGCCAGGCCGTTGAGGAGGCCCTTGGAGCGCAGGAAGTAGACGTAGGCGAAGGCGGCGAAGAAGAAGAGCCCCTCGATGCAGGCGGCGAAGCAGATGAGGTTCAACAGGAACTCCTGTCGGTCCTCACGGGTGCGCAGCTCCTCGAGCGAGTTGATCGAGTCGATCCACCGGAAGCAGAACTCGGCCTTGGCCCGGATCGAGGGGATGTTCTCGATGGCGGCGAACGCCTCGGCCCGCTGCGCGTGGTCCGGGATGTAGGTGTCCAGCAGGGTCAGGTAGAACTGGACGTGCAGCGCCTCCTCGAAGAGCTGCCGACTCAGGTACATGCGACCCTCGGGCGAGTTCACGTGCTTGTACAGGTTGAGCACGAGGTTGTTCGACACGATCGAGTCGCCGGTGGCGAAGAACGCCACGAGCCGGTTGATCATGTGCCGCTCGGCGGGAAGCAGCTTGCGGTCCAGATCGACCAGGTCGTCGGAGAAGTCGATCTCCTCGACCATCCAGGTGTTCTTCAGGGCGTCGCGGTACATGTCGTAGAACTGCGGGTAACGCATGGGCCGGAGCGTCAGGTGGAAGCCCGGGTCGAGGAGCCGGCTCTCGGCGACCTGGGTGGAGGCCCCCGTCACCGGGGTCGACAGGTCGACGACCGGTTCGGTGGGCAGGGACGATGCGGATTCGATCAGGGCCATGATGGTTCCTCGTTGCTGAATGGCGGACGGTGGGGGGTGCCGGTCACTGGCAGGCTTCGCAGCTCTCGGGGTTCTCGAGCGAACAGGCCACGGCCTCGGCGTCGGAGTACTCCTTCGCCGGTGCCGACTCGCCACCGCCACCCGGACCCGTGGGGCCGGTCGTCGAGGTGGTGGCCGACGTCGTCGTCTTGTTGATCCGGGTCGCCGGCCGCGAGCGCAGGTAGTAGGTCGTCTTCAGACCGGACTTCCAGGCGTGGGCGTACATGGAGCTGAGCTTCCCGATGTTCGGGGACTCCATGAACAGGTTCAGCGACTGCGACTGATCGACGAAGGCGCCCCGATCGGCGGCCATGTCGATGAGCGAGCGCATCTTCATCTCCCAGGCCGTCCGGTAGACCTCTCGGACCTCCGCGGGGATCTCGTGGATCTCCTGGATGGAGCCCTCGTTGCGCTTGATCGCGTTGATGACCGACTCGGTCCACAGGCCGCGGGACTGCAGCTCACGGACCAGGTAGGCGTTCACCTGCAGGAACTCGCCCGAGAGCGTCTCGCGCTTGAAGAGGTTGGACACCTGCGGCTCGATGCACTCGTAGCAGCCGGCGATCGACGCGATCGTCGCCGTGGGGGCGATGGCGATGAGCAGCGAGTTGCGCAGGCCCGACCGCCGGATCCGCTCCCGGAGGGCGTCCCAGCGGGCCGGGTCCGTCGGGGTGACGCCCCAGAGGTCGAACTGGAGCTGGCCGGCGGCGGCCCGGGTCTCGGAGAAGCCGGCGTGCGGCCCGTTCCGCTCGGCCAGGTCGACCGAGGCCGACAGGGCGTGGAAGTAGATCTCCTCGGAGATGCGACGGGACAGCTCCCGGGCCGGGTCGCTGTCGAAGGGCAGGCCCAGCTTGAAGAAGACGTCCTGCAGCCCCATGAGGCCGAGCCCGACCGGCCGCCACTTGTCGTTGGAGTTCCCGGCCTCGTCGGTCGGGTAGAAGTTGATGTCGATCACGCGGTCCAGGAACGGGACGGCGATGGCGACGACTCGGGCCAGCTCGTCGAAGTCGAACGACGGGGCCCCGTCGGCACCGTCGACGACGAGGGCGCCGAGGTTGATCGAGCCGAGGTTGCACACCGCCGTCTCGGCCTGGTTGGTGACCTCGAGGATCTCGGTGCACAGGTTGGAGAGGTGCACCACGTTGGGGGTCCCGTCGGCCGCCGAGCCGCCCGTCTGGTTGCACTTCAGGTTCGACGCGTCCTTGAAGGTCATCCAGCCGTTGCCCGTCTCGGCGAGCGTCCGCATCATGCGGCTGTAGAGGGTCCGGGCCGGCACCTGCCGCTCGTAGAGACCGTCGGCCTCGGCCTGCAGGTAGGCGGAACGGAACTCCTCGCCGTAGGTGTCGATCAGCTGCGGCACCTTCTTGGGGTCGAACAGCGACCACTGCCAGTCCTGCTCCACGCGCTCCATGAACAGGTCGGGGACCCAGTTCGCCAGGTTCAGGTTGTGGGTCCGTCGGGCGTGGTCGCCGACGTTGTCCTTGAGCTCGAGGAACTCCTCGATGTCGGCGTGCCAGGACTCGAGGTACACGCAGGCAGCACCCTTGCGACGTCCGCCCTGGTTCACGGCCGCGACCGACGAGTCCAGCGTCTTGAGCCACGGCACGATCCCGTTGGACAGGCCGTTCGTGCCACGGATCAGCGAGCCCCGCGACCGGATCCGGCTGTAGGACAGCCCGATGCCACCGGCGTGCTTGGACAGACGGGCGACGTCCCGGTAGCGGTCGTAGATGGCGTCGAGGTTGTCCTCGGGCGAGTCGAGCAGGTAGCAGCTCGACATCTGCGGGTGCGTGGTGCCGGAGTTGAACAGCGTCGGCGACGACGGCAGGTAGGCCAGCGAGGAGATCAGTTCGTAGAACTCGATGGCCTCCTCGGGCGTGGTCGACAGCCCACAGGCCACCCGCAGCAGGAAGTACTGCGGCGTCTCGATCACCTCGCGTGTGACCGGGTGCCGGAGGAGGTAGCGGTCGTAGACGGTCCGCAGGCCGAAGAACTCGTAGAGCCAGTTGCGGTCGGCGAGCACCGCGTCGTTGAGCTTGCGTGCGTGGGTGGCGACCATGGACGCCGTCTCGGCATTGATGATCCCCTGCTCGTGGCCGACCGCGACCGACTGGCTGAAGGAGTAGATGTTCTGGTTCTGCACCTCCTTGTCGACCACCGTCGACAGGAGTCGGGCGGCCAGGCGGGAGTAGTTGGGCTCCTCGGCGATGAACGCGGCGGCGGTCCGGATGGAGAGGTTGTCGAGCTCCTCGGTGGTGGCTCCGTCGACCAGCGCCGAGATGGTCCGGGTGGCGACCCGCATCGGGTCGACGTTGTCCAGGCCGAAGGCGCAGCGGGCCACGGCCTTGACGATCTTGTTCACGTCGACCGGTTCGAACGAGCCGTCACGCTTGCGGACCCGCATGGTCGAGCCGGTGTCGACGGCGTCGGCCGGCTCCTCGTCGACGATGTGGACGGATCGGGTGTCCTCGGAAAGTGCCACCTGTGGTTCCCCTCGTGTTCTGGCGGAGCGGGTCCCACCCGCCGCGGTTCGGTCGTTGTCCTGCGCTTCGTGGTGCGGGCCGGCGCGTGACTCGTGTCACCTCGGACACTCCCCCAGCGCGGTGTCCTCGGCGCCACGAACCGGCAGCACTGCCGTGTCGAGCCGTCTCGACCGGGAACCACCACATGTTGTGGTTGATCCCGGCTGACCCCCCACATGTGGGGGGACAGGCGAGTAATTACAGTCGTGGAACTACGTGCCTGTCAATGCTTTCAGGTCCCTGTGACAGGAATTTCTCCGGATCCCAGTCCCGGGGCGGGCTCCGGGGCTCCGGGGCTCCGGTGACCCGGTGGCTCCGCTGACCCGGTGGCTACGGTGTCCCGGTGGCCGGCCCGAACGACGACGAGCACTGGTGGGACCCGGAGGCCACGCCCGCCGCCACGGTGGTCGTGCTCCGCGACCGCGACGCGCTCGAGGTGCTCGTCCTCCGGCGGGACGACTCGCTGGGCTTCGCCGGTGGCGCCTGGGTCTTCCCCGGCGGGCGCATCGACCCCGAGGACCACGCTGCGTGCGCAGACGGTGACCTGGAGCAGGCGGCCCGCCGTGCTGCGGTCCGGGAGGCCGCGGAGGAGGCCGGACTGGCGCTCGACGAGGACCGACTCCACCGGTGGTCGCACTGGACACCGCCCAGCCGAGCGGGACGCCGCTTCACCACGGCGTTCTTCTGCACCGCCGTCGACGGCGACCAGGCGATCGTGGTGGACGACGGTGAGATCCGGGCGCACCGTTGGGCCCGACCGACGGACCTGCTCGCGGCCCGGGACGCCGGCGAGGTCAGCCTGACCCCGCCCACCTACATCACCCTGTCCCAGCTCGCCCCCCACCGGGACGCTGCCGCAGCCATCGATCACGCCGGTTCCGTGCCCCCCGAGCACTTCGCCACCAGGATCGCCGTCGACGGCGACGAGTGGATCGCGCTCTACCACGGCGACGTCGCCTACGAGGCCGCCGCCGACGAACCGCCACCGGCCGAGCTGCTCCACGCCCCGGGCGGCCGACACCGGCTCACCATGGGCGCCACGTGGACCTACCGACGATCGGATGCCGACGATGGGACCTGACGAGGACGGCCCGACGGTGCCCGACACGATCCTCTGCGTGGACTGCGGCGGGACCTGCCACCTGTTGACCGCCGCGTACGAGGACGAGGACGGCACGATCGGGTTCCGACCCGGCGACGTCGTCGCCTACCGCTGCGCCGACTGCCTGGACCGCTGGGACCTGGTCGTCGAGTGACCGCTGCGGCTCGGGCCGCGGCGCGCCCCACCGCTACGCTGCTCGCGCCGTGACCGACTCCAGCCGCCCCGACGCCAACTACCCCGACGTCCCCACCCGGATCGACCTGCCGGCCACCGAGCGCCGGCTGCTCGAGCGGTGGACAGAGGAACGGACCTTCGAGCGGTCCGTCGAACAGCGCACCGGCGAGGAGTACGTCGTCTACGACGGTCCTCCCTTCGCCAACGGGCTCCCCCACTACGGCCACCTGCTCACCGGCTACGTCAAGGACGTCGTCCCCCGCTACCGGACCATGCGGGGCGACCGGGTCGAGCGCCGGTTCGGCTGGGACTGCCACGGGCTCCCCGCCGAGATGGCCGCCGAACAGGAACTCGGCGTGTCCGGGCGGATCGGGATCACCGACTACGGCATCGACCGGTTCAACGACCACTGCCGCACCTCGGTCCTGCGCTACACCGACGAGTGGGAGCGCTACGTCACCCGCCAGGCCCGTTGGGTCGACTTCGCCGACGACTACAAGACGATGGACTCCGACTACATGGAGTCGGTCATCTGGGCGTTCGGCCAGCTCTGGGACAAGGGGCTGATCTACGAGGCCCACCGGGTCATGCCCTACTCCTGGGGGGCGGAGACGCCGCTGTCGAACTTCGAGATCCGCCTCGACGACGCCACCCGTCCCCGCCAGGATCCGGCGCTCACGGTCGCGTTCACGATCGCACCGGACGGACGGGGGGCGGCGGGCGAGCTCCTCGGCGACGGACCGGCCGAGATCTGGGCGTGGACGACCACCCCGTGGACGCTGCCGTCCAACCTGGCGCTGGCCGCCGGACCCGAGGTCGCCTACGAGGTCGTCGAGATCACCTCGGGCGACCGGGCCGGCCGCCGGGTCGTGGTGGGGGCGAACGCCCGGGAACGCTACGCACGTGAGCTCGGGGACGACGCCGTCACCGTCGGTACCCTCCGCGGCGGCGACCTGGCCGGACTCCGCTACGAGCCACTCCTCCCCTGGTTCGCCGGTCACGCCGACTCGTTCGTGGTGCTCACGGACCCGTTCGTGAGCGACGAGGACGGCACCGGCATCGTCCACCTGGCCCCCGGGTTCGGCGAGGACGACCAGCGTGTCTGTGAGGCCGCCGGCATCGTCCTGGTCTGCCCCGTGGACGACAGCGGCAGGTTCACCGCCGAGGTGGTCGACTACGCCGGCCAGAACGTCTTCGACGCGAACCCGGTGATCATCACCGACCTGAAGTCGCAGGGCGTGGTGGTCCGCCACGACACCTACGACCACAACTATCCGCACTGCTGGCGGACCGACACGCCCATCATCTACAAGGCCGTGTCGTCCTGGTACGTCGAGGTCACGGCCATCCGGGACCGACTCGTGGAACTGAACCAGGAGATCAACTGGATCCCCGGCCACGTCCGCGACGGCCAGTTCGGCAAGTGGCTCGAGGGCGCCCGCGACTGGTCGATCTCCCGCAACCGGTTCTGGGGTGCGCCCATCCCCGTGTGGCGTTCCGACGATCCCGAGTACCCGCGCACCGACGTCTACGGCTCGCTCGAGGAGATCGAGGCCGACTTCGGCGTCCGTCCGACCGACCTGCACCGTCCGGCCATCGACGAGCTCACGCGTCCCAACCCGGACGACCCGACCGGCCGCTCGACGATGCGTCGGGTGAGCGAGGTGTTCGACTGCTGGTTCGAGTCGGGCTCGATGCCGTTCGCCCAGGTGCACTATCCGTTCGAGCAGCGCGAGTGGTTCGAGAGCCACGCCCCGGCGGACTTCATCGTCGAGTACATCGCCCAGACGCGCGGCTGGTTCTACACGATGCACGTGCTGTCGGGAGCACTGTTCGACCGCCCGGCGTTCCGGAACGTGATCTGCCACGGCGTGGTGCTCGATCACGAGGGCCGGAAGCTCTCCAAGAAGCTCCGCAACTACCCCGATCCCCAGGAGGTCATGGAGACGGTCGGGTCGGACCCGCTCCGCTGGTACCTGATGTCGTCACCGATCCTGCGCGGCGGCGACCTCCGGATCGCCACCGATGCGTCCGAGATCAGCGACGTGGTCCGACTGGTCATCAACCCCATCTGGAACGCGTACTCGTTCTTCACGACCTACGCGAACGCCGAGGGGATCCGGGCGGTGGAGCGCACCGACGCCACGGGCGTGCTCGACCGCTACATCCTGGCCAAGACCCGCGCGCTGGTCGAGGACGTCACCGAGCGGATGGACGACTACGACATCGCCGGGGCCTGCGGGTCGATCCAGTCCTACCTGGACGCGCTGACCAACTGGTACATCCGCCGGTCGCGGGAACGGTTCTGGTCCCCGGGCGCAGCCGACGACGGCCGGGCGCGCGGCGACGGCCGCGATGCGTTCGACACGCTGTTCACCGTCCTGCGCACGCTCGTACGGGTCGTGGCACCCCTGCTCCCGTTCGTGGCCGACGAGGTCCACCTGGGGTTGAACGGCCTCGAGGGAACCGACGGGGACTCGGTGCACCTCCGGGACTGGCCCGACGCCACCTCACTGCCGGCCGACCCCGACCTGGTCGCCGACATGGACCGGATCCGGGACGCCTGCTCGGCCGCACTCGGCCTGCGCGAGGACCTCCGGCTCCGCACCCGGCTGCCCCTGCAGCGGCTGACCCTGGCCGGTGACGACGCCGGCCGGCTCCTGGGGCTCGTCGACCTGCTCCGAGACGAGGTCAACGTCCGGGAAGTCGTCCTGACCGACGACGCATCACAGGTCGGCGACGCCGTGCTGCGCCCGGACGCCCGGACGCTCGGACCCCGACTGGGTTCCGACGTCCAGGCCGTGCTGGCCGCCGCCCGTTCCGGCGACTGGGAACGGATCGACGACGGTCGGGTGCTCGTGGCCGGCCACGAACTCGGACCGGGCGACTTCGAACTGGCGCTGCAACCCCGACCGGGCACGGCTGCGGCGTCGCTGCGACACCACGACGACGTCGTGGAACTCGACGTCGAGCTGACCGACGACCTGATCGCCGAGGGACGGGCCCGGGACGTGGTCCGGCTGGTCCAGCAGACCCGCAAGGAGGCCGAACTGCACGTCACCGATCGGATCTCCCTGCTGCTCGCCGCCGAGGCACCCGTGCGTGAGGCCGTCGAGGAGCACGGCGCATGGTTGCGGTCACAGGTGCTGGCGACCGACCTCGTCGTCGTCGACGTGGGTGACGAGCAGGTGGCAGGGACCGAGCCCGCCGGCGAGACCGACGGGCACGCCGTCTGGGTGTCGGTGCTCCAGGTCAAACCGCGAACGGACTGATCGACCGCCCGGTTCAGCCGGCGGCAAGGCGCTCGGCCTCTCCCCGGTCGGTCACGCCGACCACCTCGAGTCGCCGGTCACCATCGACGACCACGATCGTGGCCGGCAGGGTCCGCGGGCCCAGCACGCGGAGGACCGTCCGGGTCGGGTGGAGGCTCTGGACGAACGGCCGGCCGGGGCGGTCGACCACGACCAGGAGCCGACGATCGGTCCGGGCCAACGCACACTCGAACCCGCCGGTCCGGCCCAGCGCGATCTGACGGACCTGCTCGCCGGCAGCGAGCGCATCGGCGACGAGCGGGAGCACCGAACGCTCCGGGGTCGGCGGCGGCTCGGACGACGGCGACTCGGACGACGGCGACTCGAACGACGGCGACTCGAACGACGGCGGGGCCGGCGGGGGCGGGGTCGGCGGGCTCGGCGGTGGCGGAGGAGGCGCACCGGGGGAACCGAACGAGTCCGATCCACCGCCGATGACGGGCGACGCCGGCGTGCCACCGAACGAGGCCTCCTCCACGAGCTCGTCCGCGACCTCGTCGGAGCGGAGGAACCCGACCGCGGGATCGGTGGATGGCTGGGTGGTGCGTTCCTGTCGGCGCCGGGTCGTGCCCGCAGCGCGACGGTCGAACACCCGCCGACGACGCCGAGGGGCGGGCGACTCGGGCTCCGGCACCGGCGCCGGGATCGCAGGCTC
>CAYMKW010000044.1:0-16738 GCA_964391365.1 uncultured Microthrixaceae bacterium
GACGGGCTCGAGTACGTGCGGGCCGGGATCGACGCCGGACTCGACGTCGACGCGTTCGCGCCGCGACTCAGTTTCTTCTGGGCGATCGGCATGAACTTCTTCATGGAGGTGGCCAAGCTGCGCGCCGCCCGACTGCTCTGGGCGACCCTGATGCAGGAACGGTTCGGCCCGTCGAACGCGAAGTCGCTGTCGCTGCGGACCCACTCGCAGACGTCCGGATGGTCGCTGACTGCCCAGGACGTGTTCAACAACGTGGTGCGCACCTGCGTCGAGGCGATGGCCGCCACCCAGGGCCACACCCAGAGCCTGCACACGAACGCGCTCGACGAGGCGCTGGCCCTGCCGACCGACTTCTCGGCGCGGATCGCCCGCAACACCCAGCTGTTCCTGCAGCAGGAGTCCGGGACCACGCGGGTGATCGACCCGTGGGGCGGCAGCTACTACGTCGAACGACTCACCGCAGAGCTGGCCGCCCGGGCGCTCGACCACATCCGGGAGGTCGACGAGCTCGGGGGCATGGCGGCAGCCATCTCGGCGGGCATCCCGAAGCTGCGGATCGAGGAGGCCGCGGCCCGGACCCAGGCACGGATCGACTCGGGCCGCCAGCCGGTGATCGGGGTGAACAGCTACCGGCTCGACGAACCCGAGGACGTCGAGGTGCTCAAGGTCGACAACACCGCCGTGCGCGCCGGGCAGATCGCCAAGCTCGAACGGCTCCGGGCCGAGCGCGACGACGACCGGGTCCGCTCGGCGCTCGACGCGCTCACCCGCTGCGCCGGTTCCGGAGAGGGCAACCTGCTCGAACTGGCCGTCGACGCCGCCCGGGCCAAGGCGTCGGTCGGGGAGATCAGCGATGCCCTGGAGGCCGTCTACGGTCGGCACCGGGCCGACATCCGGTCGATCTCGGGCGTCTACCGCAGCGAGCTCGGCGACCAGGGAGGTGCCGTGGACGAGGTGCGATCACTGGTCGAGGCGTTCGAACGGGCCGACGGCCGACGGCCCCGGATCCTGCTGGCGAAGATGGGCCAGGACGGCCACGATCGCGGCCAGAAGGTGATCGCCTCGGCGTTCGCCGACCTGGGGTGGGACGTGGACATCGGTCCGCTGTTCCAGACCCCCGAGGAGGCGGCCCGGCAGGCCGTCGAGGCCGACGTGCACGTGGTCGGCGCCTCGTCGCTGGCCGCCGGTCACCTCACCTTGGTGCCGGCACTGCGCCAGGCGCTCGCCGATCTGGGCCGGCCGGACATCGTCGTGGTGGTCGGCGGGGTGATCCCGCCGCAGGACTACGACGAGCTGCGCGCCGCCGGTGCTGCGGCGATCTTCCCCCCGGGGACGGTCATCCACGAGGCCGCAGCGGACCTGCTCCGCGACCTCGCCGACCAACTCGGCTACGACCTGACCTGACCACAGAGCCGGAAGTGGGGTGTGGGTGGGGAGTGGGGGTTCAGAGGTTCGCGACCGCGCCCGGATTGGTCGCGACTCCGCCGGCGAATCCCGCTCCGAGCTTCCCGGACGTGTTGTCGCCCCAGCAGCGCCCGCCAGGCGTCGTCCCGACTGCGAGGCCGCACGTGTGGCGACCTCCGGCGGTGATCTCGCCGAACTGCGCCGGGGCCGTCGACCCGTCGAGCACCGGAGCAGGGGTGAACTGGACGCCGCTCAGGAATCCTCGGCCGAGCTGACCGCTCTGGTTGAGACCCCAGCACCGCGCCTCCCGGGCGGCGGTCAGCGCACAGGCGTGGTGATCCGTCGCTGCGGAGTCGCTCCCCACGGAGATCGCCACCACGCCGGTGAGGGGGTTCAGGTCGCTCCCCCGGACGATCTCGGGGACCGGGTGGAGCTGCGTGTCGGGGGCGCTGTTGCCGAGCTGACCGTCGGAGTCGTCACCCCAGCAGCGGACCGTCGAGTCGACCAGCAGCGCACAGGTGTTGCGGGCCCCAGCTGCGAGCTCCACGATTCCCCCGAACGGCGTGGCCGAGTTGGCGGTCTGTCGCACGGTCTGTGGGGCGAACGAGTAGGAGAACCCTCCGCCCTCTCCGTGGCCGAGCTGACCGTTGTCGGACGACCCCCAGCACCGTGCGGTGCCGTCGGCGATCAGGGCGCAGGTGTGCTCCCGCCCGGCGACGACCTGCACGACGTTGCCCAGAGCCGGGCCGGCGGCGTTGGTCGTGCGAACGACCTGGGGTGTGGCTGAGTCGTTCGTGTCGAACTTTCCCAGTTGACCCTTGCCGTTCTCGCCCCAGCAGAACACCGTGCCGGTGGTGCTGAGTGCGCAGGCGTGCGAGCCGCCGACGGCGACCGGCACGAATCCGGTCACCGCAGGCGCCTGGCCGCCGATCGTCGGTCGGCGGACGAACACCGCCACCGAGCTCGACCCGCCAGCCGTGGTGTCACCGAGTTGGCCGGAGCTGTCGCTCCCCCAGCACTGGATCTCGGTCTCGACCGTGAGCGCACAGGCCGACGAACCACCGGCGCTCACCTGCGCGATGCCGGTGAGCGAGCTGGACGGCCCGGTCAGGACGTTCTCGGCGCTGTTGCCGTCCGCGAACGGCAGGGTGGACTCGTTGCGGCCGAGGCGCCCGTTGTCGGCCTCGCCCCAGCAGCGCACCCCGCTGGTCGTCATCAGGGCACAGGTGTGGTCACCCCCGGCGTCGACCGACTCGGCCGTCGGGAACACGATGCTGCTGCTGACGAAGTAGCCGAACACGTCGAGCAGGTAGTGGCTGGACCCCCCGAAGTGCTTGATCGCCAGGTCGTCCATGCCACGGGCTCCCAGACCGAGGCTGCCGGTGTTGGTGGTGGACCGTCCGGCACTCAGGTTCAGGAACGTCCCCGTCGGGGTGCCGCCGACCGGGTAGGGCCGGGTGAAGCCGGCGGCGGTGGGTGCCACGGCGGTCAGCGATGCCTCGATGGCGGCTGCGCCCTGGGGGACGTCACAGCCGGTCGGATCCGCGCCACCCTGGGACCGGAAGTTTCCCAGGTCGCCCGAGGTCTGCAGGTGGCGGGTGACGCCGTCGGGGAAGGGTCCGCCGACGCCTGCCGGTCCGCCGACGGCGCGGGTGTCGAACACCCGGCACGGTGTGACGGTCTGGTAGCGGGCCGATCCGGCGGCGCTCGTGAAGTACCCCTGGATGTCCACGGCGACGTGGGTCCGGCCGAAGAAGCTCACGTTGATGTCGGTCCCGAGCAGCGGCTCGATCCGAGTGGTGCCGGTGTTGGTGGTCGCGATCGAGCCGGCGAAGTTGAGGAACGTCGTCGTGGGGGGAGTGAGCCCGGCCTGCAACCGCAGGAAGCCGTTGCCCTCCGGTTCGATGGCCGTGAGCGAGAGCTCGACCGCGGTCACCCCGGCCGGGACACCGCAACCGCCGGGTGTCCCGCCCTGCGAGTCGAAGCCCGTGGCCCCGGTCAGCCTGAACCCGACGAGCGCACCGCTGTTGAACTTCTGCCCACCCGAGGTGACGATGAACCGAGTGTCGCCGGCCCGGCACGGGGATGCGAGGGGGACGTACCCGAGCGTTCCGGCCGGCGTGTAGTAGCCCTGCACGTCGACGATCACGTGGGTCTGGGCCCCGAAGTTGGTGAGGCGCAGGTCCTCCACCACGAACTGTCCCGGCGCGACGGGGACGGTGCCGGTGTTCGTGGTGCTCTGCCCGGAGTAGTTGATGAACGTCGCCGTCGGGACCGGAGCGTTCCCGGCGTGGGCGCGCAGGTACCCGGTGCCGATCGGGTCGACCACGGTGACCGAGATCTCGACGGCGCTGACGGCCTCGGGGAGTCCGCAGCCGCCAGCCGTGCCGCCCTGGGTGGTGAAGCTGCCGCCCGTGCCGTCGACCTGCACGACCAAGCTCCCGCCGTCGACAAGCCGGCCGCCGACACCGGTCAACCCGTCGGTCGACTCCACGACGGCGCGGGTGTCCGCCAACCGGCAGGGGGTGATGGCGGTGAACCCCAGCCCGCCGGGGACCGGGTCCGCTGCGGCCGCGGGGACCGTCGGCGCAATGGCGCCGTCGACGGCGACGCCGGCGACGCCGAGGAGTCCGGCGAGCAGAGCGACGGCGCAGAGCGTTGCGACGCCCCTGAGCGCTCGCCGGGCGCTCAACGGGGGGTGGGGTCGTCGGGTGGTCGGGGTGTTCGATCGCATCGCCGGGCTCCAGTTGGGGTCGGGGCGGGGTCCCTCGGCCTCGCCGTCACCGGTCCGGACCCCCCTCGGCGTGGATCGTGACACAAAGTTCCGGACCCTTGCGTGCGTTCTGCATGTGACGCCGCTGCGGTTCGCAGCGGTGAGCGGTCGACGGTTCAGGGCCCGATGAAGGCGACCGTCCCCGGGAACGCCCGGTCGCCGGCGACCTCGTCGCCGAGCTGACCGAGTTGGTCCCGACCCCAACAGGCCGCACTCCCGTCCTGGAACGCTGCGCACGAATGGTCGCCGCCTGCGGCGACACCGGCGATGAAGTACTCCGGGCCGGCGTTGGGGCTCGCCGACTCCCTGACCGGCGAGGGTGTCGAGCGGTTCACTCAGACGTCCGCTCCGTCGCCGAGCCGACCGAACGTTCCGAGGCCCCAGCAGGGCGAGTCGGTGTTCGTTCTCGTGACGCAGGTGTGGTTGCGTCCGCCCGACAGGTGGAGCACACCGGTGAGTGCACCGAGTGCCCCCGGCGCTGCAACGGGCAGGGCGTACGCCCGGGAGCCACCGGCGAGCCCGTCGCCGAGCTGGCCCAGCGTGTCGATCCCCCAGCACCACACCGTCGAGTCCGTGCGCAGCGCGCAGGTGTGTTGACCCCCGGCTCTGATGGACACGATTCGGTCGAGGGCGACCGCACCGCCCGCCGACCGCACGATCCGGGCCTCGTCGCGGACGGCGACGGCCGTCGAGTCGCCCACCTCGCCCGAGGCGTTCGACCCCCAGCACCTCGCGGTGCCGTCGCCGAGCTGCGCGCAGGTGTGGTTGCTGCCGGCACTGATCCACGCCACGTCGTCGAGCACGGCGCCGAACTCGTCGCGCACCGTCACCGGCGACAGGTTCGGTGCGTTGATCGGGTCGGTCGTTCCATCGCCCACCTGTCCGAAGGCGTTCGATCCCCAGCACCGCACGGTTCCGTTCAGCAGGCGGGCGCACGTGTGGGAGGCGCCGGCCGCCACCTGGACCACGTCGGTGAGGGCCGGACCCACCGGGGAGGTCCGCACGATCACCGGCCGTGTTCGCTCGTGCTCGGCGTCACCGGTCGTGCCGTCGCCGAGTTGGCCGTGGTCGTCGGCACCCCAGCACCACGCGGTACGGGCTTCGTCGACGGCGCAGGTGTGCTGCGAACCCACGTCGATCGACGTGATGCTGCTCAACGGGAACCCCTCGAGCTCGGCCTCGCGGGCGAGCCGCGGGCCGAGGTCGGTGCCGTCGCCGATCTGCCCCCTGCTGTTGTCGCCCCAGCACCGCACCCAACCGGCTGCGATCAGCGCGCACGTGTGGTCGCCGCCGGCGTCGATCTGCTCGACCGACCCGAGGCCATCCCCGTCCGACTCGAAGTAACCGAGCACGTCGACGAGGTAGCGCGTGGGACCGCCGCCGTTGCGCAGCGTCAGGTTCGACAGCGTGCCGGACCCGAGCCGGAGCGTGGCCACGTTCGTGGTGCTCGCGCCCGCCGAGTAGTTCAGCACGGTCCCCGAAGTCGGGGTGCCGGCCGGGTGTGACTGGATGAACCCGTCGGCCCGGGGACCGACCGCCGTCACGGCCACCTGGGCGGCGACGGCACTGAGCGGGACACCGCAGCCCGTCAGCTGCGAACTGCCCTGCACCCTGGCCGACGTGCCGTCGCCGGCGACCTGCACGAGCCGACCGACGTCGCCGCTGAGCTCGTGGCCCACTCCTGGTGGCCCGGACGCCTGCCGGGAGTCGGCCACCCGGCACGGTGTGACGGTCTGGTACCGGTGTCCGCCGGCGGCCGGGTAGTAGCCCAGCACGTCGACGGCGAGGTGCGTGCTGCCGCCGGAGTAGCTGACCGTCAGGTCGAGCGCCCCGACCGTTGCGAGCGACACGCTGCCGGAGTTCGTCGTGGAACGCCCGTCGGAGGCGTTCAGGAACGTCGTCCGGAGCGGGCCGGCGTTGCTCGGCCCGATCCGGGCGAACCCCGCCCCCTGTGGTTCGATCGCCGAGACCGACAGCGCGACGGCGGCCACGCCGTCGGGGACACCGCACCCATCGGGCCCGGTCCCCCCCTGGGAGCTCAGGTCGGCCACCCCGGCGATGCGGAACGACCGGGTGGAGCCGTTGGTGAACCGGCCGGCGACCGTGTTGCGGGAGTCGACCGCCCGGCACGGGCGGAGCGGTACGAAGCCCAGCCCCTCGCCGGCGACGAAGTAGCCCTGGACGTCCACGACCAGGTGGGTCGGTCCCCCGTGGTTCGTGACGGTGAGGTCCGAGAAGCTCACGGGGCGGACCGGGATGGTCCCGGTGTTGGTGGTGCCACGTCGGGCCGAGTAGTTGAGGAAGGTGGCGGTGGGTTCCGGAGTGCCGGCGGCGTGCAGCCGCGCGAACCCGTCGGCGGTCGGGTCGACGGCGGTGACCGACACCTCGACGGCGGTCGCGGCGTCGGGGACGGAGCACGGGGATGCCGCCCCGGCGACGTTGAAGGACCGGGCTCCGCTCACGCCGAGCGGTCCACCTGCGGTCCTGGTGTCGACGGCCCGGCACGGGACGAGGGGGACGTAGCTGAGCCCGCCCACCACGGGGGCCGCACCGGCGGACGGCGCCGGTCCGATGGCGCCGTCGACCAGCACGGTCGCTGACGTGACCGACACCAGCAGGGCGACCGTCAGGATGCAGGTGGTCAGATGTGGGCTGTGCGCGCGTCGGAGCATGGGACACCTCGCCGTTCCAGATCCATGGTGCCGGGGATCTGACGGTTTTCGCGGTCGGTTTCCCGGGCGTCGCCGGTTCGCCGGGTGGCCCGCCCTGTTCAGCCCGGCCCGTTCAGCCCTGGCCGGACTGCGTGCGGACGAGCTCCACGAGGTTGCCGATCGCCACGTTGACGTCCACGAGGTGCAGGCCCCACTCCGGGGTGAGCAGCCCGCCCAGACGTTCGGGCCGCTGGTCACCGGGGGTCCAGGTGCTCGTCACCTCGAGCCAGTCGGTGCGATCGTCGCTGGCGCAGCGCCCGTCCCACCAGCCCTCCAACCTGATGAACGGCGTGGTGGTGCCGGGCCGGGCTCCCGCCGGGTAGTAGGAGTCGAGCGGCGCGGATCCGCCCGCCGGGTCGGCCGGGTTGGTGCAGATGACCCGACCTCCGCCGCCCCGCAACCGCCCGAAGAAGCTGTTCTCCGGCGGCGGCGCCGCAGCGTCGAAGGTGGCGTAGCTCAGGACGCACCCGGTCTGGTCGGCTGCGGTGCAGGGTGGGACGTTCTCGAACGCTCCGGGCGATCCCGGTGCGGGTACGCCGCCACCGATCAGCATGGCCGAGACCATCCGATCCCGCAGCGCCTCGTTCCCGTCGATCTGTTCTGCGACCAGTCGCCGGAGGTGACCTGCCCCCTGTGAGTGGCCGATCAGCACGAACGGTCGCTGGCCACCGTCGTTGCGCAGGTAGTGCTGCCACGCCTCGAGCACATCGCCGTAGGCGACCTCCGCAGGAGCGGGCACGCCGGCCACCGTCGTCGTCGAACCCCCCGAGAAGGCGGCCAGCCCTCGCACCGGGATCTGCCGGTAGAGCGGAGCGAACGTCCGGCACACCTCGGCGAACCGGGCGAACTGGTTGGCGATGACGTTCCGCTCCTCGTCGCCCGGTGACCGGTCGGCGTTCGGGGGGTCGTCGGCGGACACGGTCGGGTAGACGTAGAAGCAGTCGACCGCCGGGTCGCTCGCCGGGGTGAACGGCTCGACCTCGGTGGTCCCGTCGGACCGGACCAGCGTGGCGGTCAGATCGATGTCGCAGGCGTCATCGGTGAGGTCGGGGCGACACAACCAGTTCGCCGGGTCGTCGTAGGCGCTGACCGGGTCGGGACCGGGCGGGTCGCCGGCGCCGTCGGGGGGTGTCGTGGACGAGGTCGCAACCTGGTCGGTGCTCGTTGCCTCCGAGGTGCTCGGGGCCGAGGGCTCTTCGGTGGACGAGCAGGCGGTGAGCAGCAGGGCCGTCGCCAGTGTGATCGTCCCTGCGGTGCGGCCGAGCACGCTGCGACTGCTCCAGCGGCCCCGGGTCGGCCGGTCGGAGCGGTGGGGGCGGGAGGATCGGTGCTGCACGGGAGGCGTCCTGGTCTGGTCGGCGTCGTGTTCACGGTCGAGTTGATCGTGATCCGGGCGATGCTACGGCCGGGCCCTCCGGTCGATCGGGCACTCCCTCCGGCGGCGGTGCGGAGCAGGCCCACCGGTACGCTGCAGCACGTGTCCGGGACCCTGCGCGCCGAGGAGTACGTCGACGGGGTCCGTGCCGGCGACCGTACCGTCCTGGCCCGCACCATCACCCTGCTCGAGAGCAGCAACCCGGCGCACCGCACCCTGGCCGGCGAGGTCCTCCAGGAACTCCTGGCCGATTCGGGCGGTGCGCACCGGGTCGGCATCACCGGCGTCCCGGGCGTCGGCAAGTCGACGTTCATCGACCAGCTGGGCGTCAACCTCACCGGCGACGGCCACCGGGTGGCGGTTCTGGCGGTGGATCCCACCAGTTCACGCACGGGCGGGTCGATCCTGGGCGACAAGACCCGCATGGAGCGCCTTGCGGTCGACCCGAACGCGTTCATCCGTCCGTCACCGGCGGGTTCGACGCTGGGCGGGGTGACGCGTGCGACCCGGGAGACGATCCTGGTCTGCGAGGCGGCCGGGTTCGACGTGGTCCTGGTGGAGACGGTGGGTGTCGGTCAGTCCGAGACGGTGGTGGCCGGGATGGTCGACTGCTTCCTGGTGCTGATGCTCAGCGGCGCAGGTGACGACCTGCAGGGCATCAAGAAGGGTGTCCTCGAGCTCGCCGATGTGGTGGCGATCAACAAGGCCGATGGCGACAACGTCCAGCGGGCCGAACTCGCCGCCGGTGAGTACCGCACGGCGCTGCACCTGGTGGGTTCGCCCACGCCCACGTGGACGACGCCGGTGCTGACCTGCTCGGCCATCACCAACACCGGCCTCGACCGGGTGTGGGAGCAGGTCGCCCTCCACCGCACCACGGCGATCGGGTCGGGTCGTTTCGAGGAGCGACGCCGCCGTCAGCAGGTGGACTGGATGTGGTCGATGCTCGACGACCGGCTCCGGCTGGCGCTGCGGTCGGAGCCCGGTGTCCGGGCCCGGCTCGAGGAACTCGAACTGGCGGTGGAGTCGGGCCGGATGCCGGCGACCGTCGCCGTGGACGAACTCTGGGACCGGTTCCGCGCCGGGTAGATCTTCCCGCTTGCCGGTGGCCGCCGGACGGCGTTGTCTGGAGGGGTGCCACGCCCCCGGTTCCCCCTCGGCGCCCTGACCGCTGCGGTCGTCGTCGGTGCGACGGTGGCGGGTCTCGGCGTGGCCTGTGGGACCGAGGTGGAGCAGGCGGTCGCGCCGGATCCCGGTGGGGTGTCGACCTCGTTGCCGTCGGCTCCCGGGGCCGAGGTGGCCGGTGCCACCGAGCAGCGTCCGACCCTCGACGCCGCGCTCCTGACCCGGCTGCGTTCGACGGTGCTCCCGGTGAACTCGCAGGGCTGCGGTTTCGACCGCCAGGGAACCGTGAGCCTGGTCGACCTGGCCGGGAGTCCGTTGGCGGTCTCCAACCGTCACGTGCTGGCGGGCGCCACGGAGGCCGTCGTGACCCTGCCGGACGGGGAGATCGTGAGCGTCCGGGTCGGGGGGACCGTGCCGGATCGGGACGCCGCCGTGCTCGATCCGCAGGATGCGATCTCCTCGGGGCTCGTCTCTGAGACGCTGCAGGTCGGGCCTGCGCCGCAGGTGGGCGACGAGGTGGTGGTGGCCGGTCACCCGGGTGGGGCGTTCGCTGCGTTCCCGGGTCGGGTGACCGCCGTCGAGGACCGGGTCGATGACGGCGGGACCGTGCAGGTCCTGGTCGTGGACGTCCCGACCGAGGAGGGCAGCTCGGGCGGCGTGGTCGTCGACGCATCCGGCCGCGCGGTCGGCCTGGTCGCCGCCCGCGACCCGGAGACCGGGAGCGCCGTGGCCTATCCGTTCTCGGCCCTCACCGGGCGACTGGACCCTGAGCCGCCGGGCTGTTGACGCAGGGCCGTGGGAGCCCGCCCCGGTGCGTTGTCGGCCCGTGACCTCGCATCGAGTTGCTCCTACACTCACCTCAGCCGTTCGGGGCGTTCGGTGGGCAGAGGGGGAGTCGTGATCGAGGACCACGGAGTGGATCGACGCAGCCGTCGGGGAGCGCGGGGTTGGGGCCGGCTGGCCTCGGTGGTTCTGGCGGCGCTCGTCGTCGCCGGTTGCACGTCGTCACCATCGGTCTCGGGTCCGCGGCCGGGGGCCGACGGTCCGTTCCGCTACGTCTCGCTCGGCGACTCCTACGTCTCGGGCCCGCTGCTCCCCGAGCCCTACGGCGAACCCATCGACTGCGGCCGCTCGCGGACCAACTGGCCGGCCAAGGTCGCCCGGGCCATCGACGCCCGCGAGTTCGTCGACGTCAGTTGCGGGTCGGCGAAGAGCATCCACATGACCGAGGAGCAGGAGGCGCCGCTCGGATCGACGGCGGCCCCCCAGTTCGACGCCCTCACTGCCGACACCGATCTGGTGACCGTCGGCGTCGGCGGCAACGACGTCGGATTCGATTCCATCGCCAAGGGCTGCGTGAACCTGCTGCCGTTCCCGTTGGGCGACGCGCCCTGGGGACGGCCGTGCATCCAGAAGAACGTGTTCGGCGCCTGGGACAAGACGTCGTGGAAGATCGAGAAGGCCCGGCCGCTGGTCGCCGGCGTCCTCGACGGGATCCGGGATCGGTCCCCGGACGCCCGGATCATCCTGGTCGGCTACCCGGTCGCGCTGCCCGACAGCGGCGTGGGGTGTTGGCCGCAGGTGCCGATCCTCGACGTCGACGTCCGTTACCTGCGCGACAAGTACCGCGAGATGAACCGGATGCTCGAGGAGGTCGCAGCGTCCCGCGGGGTCGAGTTCGTCGACGCCTACACGCCGAGCATCGGCCACGACGTCTGCCAGCCGTACCCGAACGCCTGGGTGAACACGATCAACCTGGACCCGCCCGGGCTGCCGCTCCACCCGAACGTGTACTCCCACGAGCGGACGGCGCAGGTGGTGGCGCAGGCGGTCCTCGCCGGCAGCTGATCGGGCCGGGGCCGGGTCGGCACTGCGAGGTCGGGACGATCGTCCCGGCCGGATCGGGAGCGACCGGTTGGTGGCGGAGGTGCCCGTCCCGAGAGTGGACGCATGCAGGCGCTCCGACTCACCTCCTGGCAGCACGACGCCGAGTTCGCCGACGTCCCGACTCCGGATCCGGCCCCTGGCCAGGTCCTGGTCCGGGTCGGCGGTGCGGGTGCCTGCCACTCCGATCTCCACCTGATGCACGACTTCACGCCGGGTTCGCTGCCGTTCGACCCGCCCTTCACCCTGGGTCACGAGAACGCGGGGTGGGTCGAGGCGGTCGGGCCGGGGGTCTCGGGCCTCGATCCGGGCACGCCCGTGGCGGTCTACGGGCCGTGGGGGTGTGGCCGGTGCCACCGGTGCCGGGTGGGCGCCGAGAACTACTGCATCGACCAGGCACGGCGGCCGGTGGCCGGCGGTGGCCTGGGTGCCGACGGCGGGATGGCGCAGTTCATGCTGGTGCCGTCGGCCCGACACCTGGTGGAGCTCGGCGATCTGGACCCGGTGGTGGCGGCGCCGTTGACCGACGCCGGCCTGACCCCGTACCACGCGATCCGACGGTCGCTGGACCTGCTCGTGCCGGGGTCGACGGCGCTGGTGGTTGGCGTCGGCGGACTGGGGCACCTCGCTCTGCAGATCCTCCGGGAACTGACCCCGGCCACGATCGTCGCCGTCGACGAGCGCCCGGAGGCGCTGGTGCTGGCGGCGTCCCTCGGAGCACACCACACGATCCTCCCGGGGCCGGCGGCGCACGAGGAGATCCTCGCCCGGACCGCCGGACGCGGGGTGGACGTGGCGATCGACCTGGTGGGTTCGCCGGTGACGCTCGCGTTCGCCGCAGCGCTCACCCGGTCGCTCGGTCACCTCACGATCGTCGGCCTGGGCGGAGGGTCGCTCCCCGTCGGGTTCACGTCGATGGCCTACGAGGTCTCGGTGGCGACCACCTACTGGGGGAGCATCCCCGAGCTCATGGAGGTGCTCGAGCTCGGTTCTGCGGGTCGGATCCGGGCTGACGTCCAGCGATTCACGCTCGACCAGGCGCCGGATGCCTACCGACTGATGGCCGCCGGTCAGCTCGAGGGCCGAGCGGTCGTGGTGCCGTCGTGACCGACACGGCGCCGGTCCGGTCGACGCCCACGCCCGCCGGTCGCCTCGTCGTCGACCTGGACGGGGTCGGGCCGCCCGACGTTGCGGAGGTCGGTGGAAAGGCGGCGAACCTCGGTTCCCTCCGGCGGGCCGGGTTCCGGGTGCCGCCGGGGTTCGTGGTGACCTCGTCCGCCTACCTGGCGGCACTGACCGGTGCCGCCTGCCGTCAGCAGGTGCTCGAGGAGTTCCGGGCGCTCGTGGCGATCGACGACCCGGAACGACGTCGCGACCGTGCTGCGGTGCTGCGACAGCGGGTGGCGTCGGTCCCGGTCCCGGGCGAGGTCCGGGTCGCGGTCGCTGCGGCGCTCGAACGACTGGGACCCGATGCGGTGCTGGCGGTCCGGTCGTCGGCGACCGCGGAGGACGCCGCCGGTGCATCCTTCGCCGGCGCGCACGCCACGCTCGTCGGGGTCGCGGGCCTGAGCGGGGTGCTGGGAGCGATCTCCACCTGCTGGGCCTCGGCGTTCACCGACCGGGCGATCGCCTACCGGATCGAACGGGGCCTGCTCGAGGAGCCCATCCTCGCCGTCGTCGTCCAGATGGCCCTGCCGGCCGACGTGGCTGGTGTCGCCTTCAGCGAGCGGCCGGACGGCTCGGCCCCCGACGTGGTGGTCGTGGAATCGGCCCGTGGGCTCGGTGAGTCGGTCGTCAGCGGTGCGGTGGAACCCGACCACGACGAGGTCGACGTGGCCGGATGGGCGGTGGTGACGCGACGTCCCGGACGGCAGGTGGAGCAACTCGTCCTGTCGGGTGACAGGGTGCAGCGGGTCCGTGGGGCGGTCGACCCGGGACCCCACGTACTGGACGAGTCCGCGGTCGTCGGCATCGCCCGGACGGCCCGGACGGTGGCCGATCACTTCGGTGGACCCCAGGACGTCGAGTGGGCTCTGGTCGGTGACGAGCTGTGGATCCTCCAGTCCCGGCCGATCACCACGATCACCGCATCGCCGTCGATGGCGCCGCCGCCGGTCCTGCCGTCCGGCACCGGGGGCGAGCCGCTCCGTGGACTCGGTGCGGCCCGGGGCGTGGCGTCCGGGCCGGTCCGGGTGGTGTCCGATCCCCGGCACCCCGGGGCGTTCACCGCCGGCGACGTCCTGGTGGCGCGCAGCACCAGCCCCGACTGGGTCCCTCTGCTGAGACGGGCGTCGGCGGTGGTCACGGAGTCCGGTGGGACCACCTGCCACGCGGCGATCGTGAGCCGTGAACTCGGCGTCCCGTGCGTGGTCGGCGTGCACGACGCGACCAGGGTCCTGTCCGACGGCGACGAGGTCACCGTCGACGGATCGTCGGGAACGGTGACGCCGGGTGCCCCGGCACCCCTTTTGCTGTCGGCCGGCCACGATCTGTCCTCCGTCGTCGGTCACCCGGCCCCGGACACCGCTCCGCCACCCGGCCCGACGGCCACCCGGATCGAGGTCAACCTGGGGGTGGTGTCCTCGGCGGCCGCAGCGGCTGCGCTCCCGGTCGACGGCGTGGGCCTGCTGCGCGCCGAGGTCCTGCTCGTCGACGCGCTCGACGGCGTGCACCCTGCGGCAATGGTGGCCGCCGGCGGGGCCGATCGGTTCGTCGACCGGCTGGCCGGTGCGCTCGCAGCCGTGGCGGAGCCGTTCGGCCGCCGACCCGTGCGCTACCGGAGCACCGACCTCCGGAGCAACGAGTTCGGGCGCCTGGAGGGCGGTGAGGAAGTCGAACCCGAGGAGGCGAACCCGATGATCGGCTACCGCGGCTGTTACCGCTACGTGACCGATCCGGTGCTGTTCCGACTCGAGCTCGAGGCGCTGGCCCGGGTGCGAACCGACCACCCGAACGTCCACCTGATGATCCCGTTCGTGCGGACCCGATGGGAGCTGGCGGCCTGCCTGGAACTCGTGGACGCCTCACCGCTGGGGGCGGACCGGCACCTGGAGCGCTGGATCATGGCCGAGGTGCCGTCGGTCATCTACCGACTGGAGGACTACGCGGCGCTCGGCGTGGCCGGCGTCTCGATCGGGACCAACGACCTCACCCAGCTCCTCCTCGGGGTCGACCGGGACTCGAGCGTCTGTGCGCCCCTGTCGGACCCGCGCGACGAGGCGGTCCTGGCGGCGATCACCGACATCGTCACCCGGGCCCACGCGGCGGGGCTGTCGACCTCGTTGTGCGGCCAGGCGCCCTCGGACGACCCGGCCTTCGCCGAACACCTGGTCCGGGTCGGCATCGACGCGATCTCGGTCACCCCGGATGCCGTCGAGCCCCTCCGGCGGGCGGTCGCCGCGGCCGAGCGGAGGATCGTGCTCGAGGCGGCACGTCCGGTGGTCCGCTGACTCCCGCCGGGCATCCCGACGGACCTCAGTCCGTCGAGCGGAGGATCCGTCCGGCCAGCTCCCCGGTGTGCTCGCCGTGCTCCATGAACGGCACGCCGTTGACGATGGTGTGGTCGATGCCCGTGGCCCCCTGCACGTACCGGGGCGCCCCGCCCGGGAAGTCCCGGACGATCCGGGGCACGGGGAGCGACAGGGCATCGAGGTCGATGACGTTGACGTCGGCGAAGGCCCCGGGACGCAGCGTGCCCCTGTCCCGGTAGCCGATGAAGTCGGCGGTGTCCGAGGTGAGTCGGCGGACGCCCTCCTCCAGGGTGAGCAGGCCCTGGTCGCGGACCCAGTGGGCCAGGAACCAGGTGGGTTGGCTGGCATCCATGATCTGGGTGGCGTGGGCGCCGGCATCGGCCAGTCCGAGGATCGTCACGGGTGAGGCGATCAGGTCGGCGATCGCCTGCTCGTCGGTGTTCATGACCGGCCAGTTGACGATGGACCGACCGTCGGACCGGTCGAGTTCCTCCATGTGCAGCTCCAACGGGTGCACGCCTGCGGCCCGGGCCCGGGCGGCGAGGGAGTCCCCCGGCCCGTAGGCGTAGGTGGCCGGGGCGTCGGCGTCCATCGGGTACATGCGCTCGTACGGCTCGACCGGCGACCGGCGGGCCTCGTCCAGCAACGTCGCCCGGTGCTCCGGATCCCGGAGCCGGGCGAGCTTCTCCTCGAGCGTCCCGCCGGCGACGGGGGCGAACGAGGCCAGCCCGTCGAGCAGCGAGTTGGCATCCAGGCTGAACAGCACGCCGACGCTGCGTGGGGTGATCTGCGGCCGGAGTCGGGCGCCGGCCGCATTGGCCCGGGCGGCGAGCTCGCAGACCCGGCGGTAGTGGTCGTCGAGCGCCGTGATCTGTTGCAGGTTGAAGCTGAACGGACGCCCGGTGCGGATCGACAGTTCCGCCATCCACGCGAGCTCCTCCTCGACGCGGTCGCCGGGTTCGTGCTCGAAGTTGTACCGGGGGGCGCTCTCGAAGACGCCTCGCCCGGCGTCGGCGAGTGCTCGGCCGATGTGCAGGAACTCCTCGGGGGAGCTCCAGGTGCCGGGGACGTTGCGTCCGTCCGGGACCCGGTGGAAGAGGCTCCTCGACAGGGAGTAGCCCAGCGCTCCGGCGTCGAGCGCGGCCGAAACCAGCCGCCGCATCTCATCGAGCTGGGACTCGGTGGCCACGAAGTCCCGTTCGCAGGCGGCGTCGCCGGCGACGTAGAGGCGGACCGCCACGTCGCCGACGTAGCCTCCCGCGTTCAGCCCGCGGGGCAGTCGTTCGAGGGCGTCGAGGTAGCCGCCGAAGTCCTCCCAGTCCCACGGGAGGCCCTCCAGGATGCACGACGCCGGGATGTCCTCGACCGACTCCATGGCGGTCGCCAGGACGTCACCCTGGCCGGGCCGGACCGGCGCGAACGTCATGCCGCAGTTGCCCATGACGACCGACGTGACGCCGTGCCAGCAGGACGATGACATCGTCGGGTCCCAGCCGATCTGGGCGTCGAGGTGGGAGTGCAGGTCGACGAACCCGGGGGTCACGAACCGCCCGTCGGCGTCGATGGTGCGACGGGCCGCGTGCCCCTGCAGGTCGCCGACCTCGACCACCCGGTCGCCCTGCACGGCGACGTCGGCCCGGAACGCCGGTGACCCCGTGCCGTCGACGACCGTGCCGTTGCGGATGAGGATGTCGTGGGTCACGCTGCTGCCCCCCTTGCCGTGCCCGGACGGGCCATCCCGCCGGTGCGGCGAGTACAGCACAGGATCGCTCCCACGGTGATTCCTGCGCCACCGGTGTCGACGAGAGGAGTGCCCGGGCGTCGGCGGCTCGACCCGTTCACCCGATCGGTCCCGTCGTTGCGGTCGTCTAGGGTGGCGGCGTGTGCGCCGTCCCCCACGGCGTTCCGGAGAGGCCCGGAGGACTGCAGGCACGTGGCACAGGTCGTCGTCACCGGCGCAGCCGGCATGATCGGATCCCATGTCGTCGAGCGGCTG
>CAYMKW010000044.1:16748-19995 GCA_964391365.1 uncultured Microthrixaceae bacterium
GGCTGGGCGGGCGCGGTGACGCGGTGGTGGGCGTCGACCACCTGCTGACCGGCGAACGCGCCAACCTCGCCGGTGTGCTGGGTGGCGATCGGTTCTCGTTCGTCGAGCGGGACGCCGCCGAGCTCGATGCGCTGCCCCCCGGCACCGACGCCGTCCTGCACCTGGCGTCGCCGGCGTCGCCGCGTCACTTCCGGGACCTGCCGATCGAGGTCCTCCACGCAGGCAGCACCGCCACCCTGCGGCTGCTGGAGCTCGCCGAGTCCGCCCGGGCCACCTTCCTGTTCGCCTCCAGCAGCGAGGTGTACGGCGAGCCCGAGGTGCACCCGCAGCCCGAGGAGTACCGGGGAGCGGTCAGCACCCTCGGGGAGCGGGCCTGCTACGACGAGGCCAAGCGGTTCTCCGAGGCGGCGGTGGACACCTACCGGCTCCGTCGGGGCCTGGACACCCGTATCGCCCGGATCTTCAACACCTACGGACCGCGCATGCGCCTGGACGACGGGCGGATCGTCGTGACCTTCGTCCAGCAGGCGATTGCGGGCGACCCGCTGACCGTCCACGGCGACGGGACCCAGACGCGCAGCTTCTGCTACGTCGACGACCTGGCCGCAGGCATCGTGGCGCTGCTGGACAGTGATGTGGACGTCCCCGTCAACCTCGGATCCACCGACGAGCACACGGTGCTCGACGTGGCGCAGCTGGTGATCGAGCTCACGGGCAGTTCCTCGGACATCGTGTTCGTCGAGCGTCCGGAGAACGACCCGAGCCGCCGCCGCCCCGACCTGACCCGGGCCTCGGTCCTGCTCGGCTGGTCACCGACGGTGGACATCGGTGACGGCATGCGCCGGACGGTCGCCTCCATCGCCGGGCAGCTGGGCGCCGAGGTTCCGGCCGACCTCCGGAGCGTCGCCCCGTGAGCTTCGAGCTGGATCCCGACGACCCCGTGTTCGTGGCCGGCCACCGGGGCCTGGTCGGATCCGCGATCGTGCGTCGTCTGCAGGCGGGTGGCCACCGCAACCTGCTGACCGCAGGCCGCGACGAGGTGGACCTCCGGGATCAGACGGGCGTGCGCTCCTGGATGGAGGCGAACCGTCCACGTGCGGTGTACCTGGTGGCGGGCACGGTCGGCGGGATCATGGCCAACAGCACCCGACCGGCCGAGTTCCTCTACGACAACCTGATGATCCACGCGAACGTGGTCGATGCGGCCCGTGATGTCGGCGTCGCCAAGTTGCTGTACCTGGGCAGCTCCTGCATCTACCCCCGCATGGCGGACCAGCCGATCGTCGAGCCGGCGCTCCTCACCGGTCCGCTCGAGCCGACCAACGAGGCCTACGCGATCGCCAAGATCGCCGGCATCAAGATGTGTGACGCCTACCGCACGCAGTACGGCTGCGATTTCGTCTCGGCCATGCCGACCAACCTCTACGGGCCGAACGACAACTTCGACCTGCAGTCGAGCCACGTCCTGCCGGCACTCATCCGCAAGTTCGACGACGCCCGCCGCTCCGGGGTGGACCGGGTCACGGTCTGGGGGACCGGCACGCCCCGGCGGGAGTTCCTCCACGTCGACGACCTGGCCGACGCGTGCGTGTTCCTGATGGAGCGCTACGAGGAACCGGGCCCGATCAACGTCGGGTTCGGTGACGACGTCGCGATCGCCGAGCTGGCCGAACTGGTTCGGGACGTCGTTCACCCGACGGCGGCGATCGACTTCGACACGTCCAAGCCCGACGGCACTCCCCGCAAGCTGCTCGACTCCTCCCGCTTGCAGCAGCTGGGGTGGCGGCCGTCGATCCCGCTCGCGGAGGGGGTCGCCTCGACCTACGAGTGGTACCTGACGAACGTCGCGGGCGTGGTCTCGTGACCGCCGCCCGGTCCGTGGGGTCGACCGCGGGGGCAGCGCCGACCGCCAATGCGGCCGTCGGCATCGTCGTCGCCCCGTGGGCCAACTCGACGACCAAGCGGGTGTTCGACCTGGTGATCGCCGTGACGCTCTCGGTCATCACCCTCCCGGTGCTGATGGCGCTGTGCGCGGTGTCGGCGCTGGTGTTCCGCGCCAACCCGCTGTTCACCCAGGACCGGATCGGCCGTGACGGCCGGACGTTGCGGTTCGTGAAGCTCCGGAGCCTGGCGCCGAGCGTTCCGTCGGATATCGACAAGTACGCACTCGCCACCCAGCCGATCGGCCGGTGGGGCCGCTTCGTCCGGCGGACCCACCTCGACGAGCTCCCCCAGGTGTGGCTCGTGGCCACCGGCCACATGTCGCTCGTCGGTCCCCGTCCGGAGCTCCCGGCGATCGCGGCCACCTTCGACCCGGGGTTCGTGCAGCGCCGGGTGCGGGTCCGGCCGGGGATCACCGGGACGTGGCAGGTGGGCGAGGGCGCCGGCGGCCTGATCGGGGAGTCCCCCGAGTACGACGACCTCTACCTGGCGAGGTCGTCGATGAGATTGGATCTCTGGGTGCTCGGCCGGACCGTCGCCGAGGCGTTCGGAGCCCCACCCGAGAGCTTCGTGTCGTGTCGGTCGGCGGCCGATCGGTTCGCCGGCCGTCGTTCGGGGTGAGCGCGGACCCGGCGTCCCCGCCTGCAGATCGTCGGGTGCCGTGGGTGCGCAACTGCGGGGTGCGGGTGCTCGCGGTCGAACCGGCTCGGGCGGTCGAACTCATCCTGGAGGCGGCTGATCGGGCAGATCGTGACCCGATGCTCCGACCGGGCACCGCAGCCCACCTTTGCAACGCCTGGACGCTGGCGTGCGCCCGGTCGGACCCCGGGTACGCGTCGGTGCTCGCCGCCGGCGACCTGCCCCTGCCCGACGGGACACCGTTGGTCTGGTTCGCCAGGTTCGCCGGTGCCGACATAGGCCGGCGGGTCTACGGCCCGGACCTGGTGCTCGATGTGGTCGACGCGGGCCGTTCCCGCGGGGTCCGGCACTACCTCCTCGGAGGAGAACCCCAGACGCTCAGCGCGTTCCGTTCGGCGCTCGAGCGACGTTCTCCCGGGGTCCACATCGTCGGGGCGGAGTCGCCGCCGTTCCGTCCGCTCGACGACACCGACGTGGCGCAGATCGCCGGGCGGATTCTCGACAGCGGTGCGACGGTGGTCTGGATCGGCCTCGGAACCCCGCAGCAGGACGTCCTGGTCGGTCGGCTGCGCCCGCTCGTCGGGGCGGCGCTCGTCCCGGTCGGAGCGGCGTTCGACTTCATCGGAGGGACCAAGCGTCAGGCGCCCGATTGGGTGCAGCGGTCTGG
>CAYMKW010000045.1:0-19777 GCA_964391365.1 uncultured Microthrixaceae bacterium
GGTTCTCCAGCGTCATGTCGCGGAGCGCCACCGAGGGATCCTCGAGCATGCGCAGGACGAGTGAACAGGCTCCGACCTTGAGGAAGGTTGCGTACTCGCTCATGTTCGAGTCGCCCACGATCACGTGCAGCCGTCGGTAACGATCGGAGTCGGCGTGCGGTTCGTCGCGGGTGTTGATGATCGGCCTGGACCGGGTCGTCGCCGACGACACCCCTTCCCAGATGTGCTCGGACCGCTGTGCGATCGAGAACTGGGCGCCGCGGGCGGTCTGCACGACCTTCCCGGCGCCGGCGTAGATCTGACGGCTGACCAGGAACGGGATGAGCACCTCGGTGTACTGCGAGAGGTCGTCGTCCCTGCTGGTCAGGTAGTTCTCGTGGCAGCCGTAGCTGTTGCCGGCCGAGTCGGTGTTGTTCCGGAACAGGTAGATGTCGCCGCGAATGCCCTCCTCGGCGAGCCGCTGCTCGGCCGAGTCGACGAGTTCGCCCAGGATCATCTCACCGGCCTTGTCGTGGGCGACGAGGTCGTGGAGCGAATCGCACTCGGGCGTGGCGTACTCGGGGTGGGAGCCCACGTCGAGGTAGAGCCGCGCTCCGTTGGCCAGGAAGACGTTCGAGGAGCGCCCCCAGGACACGACGCGACGGAACAGGTAACGCGCCACCTCGTCCGGGCTGAGCCGTCGCTGCCCGCGGAGCGTGCAGGTCACCCCGTACTCGTTCTCGAGTCCGTAGATCCTGCGGTCCATGGTCGCTCAACCTATCCGCAGCCCGGCTTCCACCGGTGACCGTGCGTTACCCTCGACCCATGCGGATGGTGGTGGTCGCGAGCGCCTCGACCCGGTTCGAGGCCGATCTCTACGCCGCCAAGCTGGGCGCCCACGGCGTCCTGTGGCAGATCCGCAGCCGGGAGCTCGTCCCGACGACGCACCCCATCGGCTGGCTCGAGGTCCTGGTGCCCGCCGACGAGGCCGAGGAGGCCGCCGAGGTCCTGTCGATCGACGAGGGCGGAATCGCCGACGGACGGTCGCCTCGGGCACGCCTCAGCCCGGCGGTCCGGACGATGCGTTGGGCCCTCGGCGCCGCACTCGCCGTCCCGATCGCCGTGACGGTCGCGGCGTGGGCCACGAACGCCCTCCGTCTGCTCGACGTCGTCCGCTGAGCGTCCCCGGTCGATCGACCGGTCGGTCAGCCTGCGAGGAGCGCGTCGACCTCGTCGTCCTCGAGGCGCCGGAAGGCCCGTCGGGTCGCCGCCCGGTCCAGCACCGCCACCTCGAGCTCATCGGCCCGCAGCGCCCGATCCGGTCCGGCCAGCGCCGTTGTGGCAGAGCGGAGTGCAGCTCCCAGATCCGCCGCCCCGTCCCAGGCCGTGGCGAGCCGCTCGCCGATCGCCTCCGCCTCGCCCCCGAGCACGCACCACTCCGTCTCGTCGACGAGGGTGCCGTCGTAGCGGATGTGGAAGAGCTGGTCGGCCGCCCGCTCGTGGCCGACCTCGGCGACGAGGATCTCGACCTCCATGGGCTTCATCTCGTGGGTGAACACCTGTCCGAGCATCTGGGCGTACTGGTTCGCCAGCGTCCGGGCGTCGACGTCCTCGCGGCTGAAGGCGAAACCCTTGAGGTCGGCCGACCGGACACCGGCGATCCGGAGCTGGTCGAACTCGTTGTACTTGCCCACACCGGCGAAGCCGATCCGGTCGTAGATCTCCGAGACCTTCCTGAGGGTGCGGGACGGGTTCTCCGCACAGAGGAGGACACCGTCCTCGGCCACGGTCGCGACGAGTGACCGGCCCCGGGCGATGCCCTTGCGGGCGTAGTCGGCCCGGTCCTTCATGACCTGCTCGGGTGAGACGTAGAACGGTGCGGTCACGACAGACCTCCTGACTCGATGCCGCCGCGGTCCGTTCGGAGCAGATCGACGATCGACTCGAACCTCCTGCGGAGGTCGTCGTCCCCGACCCGGTCGAAACCGTCGGCGGTGATCGTTGCGACCACGGGGAAGATGTTGCGGATGAGGTCCGGGCCGCCGGTGGCGGAGTCCTCGTCCGCCGCCTCGAAGAGCGCCCGCAGCACCAGGTCGACCGTGCTGTCACGGTCCATGTCGAGCCGGTAACCGAGCTTGATCACCGTGCTGGCCTGGAGGCTGCCCGAGCCGGTCGACGCGAAGTCCAACTCCTCGTAGCGACCCCCGGTCGGGTCGTACTGGTAGAGCCGTCCGGACCGTCGCGCCGTGTCGAAGCCGGCGAAGATCGGAACGACCACGAACCCCTGCATGGCGGCGGGCAGGTGGTTCCGGACCATCTGGGAGAGTTGGTTGGCCTTGCCCTCGAGACTGAGCGGCGAACCCTCGACCTTCTCGTAGTGCTCGAGCTGCAACTGGAAGAGTCGCACCATCTCGATCGCCGGACCTGCCGCCCCGGCGATCGCCACCCCGGAGTGACGGTCGGCCGGGAACACCTTCTCGATGTGGCGGTGCGAGATCAGGTTCCCCGAGGTGGCGCGACGGTCACCGGCCATCACGACACCCTCGGCGTAGCGCACCGCCACGCACGTCGTACCGTGCGTGACCTCGAAGGGAGCGGACCCAACGGAACCGGCCAGGGGCTGCGTCAGCCCGGCGCGTCGCGCCAGCGCAGCGAAGTCGGGTCCGGGATCGTCGGCGATCGGGAAGCTCGGGAGACTCACGCCTCCGAGACTAGCGGCGGGGACGCAGGGGCCCGTCAGCCGGATCGGACTACTGCCCGCCCTTCTGGATGTAGGACTTCACGAAGTCCTCTGCGTTGGACTCGAGCACCTCGTCGATCTCGTCGAGAAGATCGTCCAGATCGGCCTTGATGCGGTCGCCGGTGTCGCTGGCCGCAGGGGCCTCCTCGACCGACTCCTCCTGCCGCTGCGGTGCAGGCTTCCTCTTCTGTGCACGCTCTGCCATGGGGACCTCCGCCGTCACCGTACCGCGGGCTGCGACGAACGGGCGCGCGCCGCGGGACGGTTTCGCCGCCGCCTAGCGGCCGAGCGCCTCGAGCAGGTCCGCAGCCGTCTCGGCGGCATCGATCAGGTCCCCGACGTGGGCGCGGGTGCCTCGCCCGGGCTCCAGCATCGGCACCCGCTGGAGGGTCGCATCCCCGGTGTCGAAGACGACCGAGTCCCAGTTGGCCGCAACGACCTGGTCGGAGAATCGGGACAGGCACCGGCCCCGGAAGTAGGCCCGGGTGTCGTCCGGGGGCTCGACCATGGCGTGATCCACCTCGTCGTCGCCGACGATCCGGCGCAGGCCGACCCGTCGCGCCAACGACGATCCGGGCCGGACGTCGTGGTACTGCAGGTCGAGTGCCCGCAGCTTCGGATCGGTCCACTCCAGGTCGTCGCGCCGCCGGTACGCCTCGACGAGCCGCCGCTTCGCGACCCAGTCCAGCCGGTCGGCGGTCAGGTCGGGGTCCCGTTCCAGGTCCTCGAGGACCGAACGCCACGAGGCCAGGACCTCCCGACCGACCTCCTCGGAGCCGAGGCAGCCGAGACCGCGACTCGCCGCGTACTCCTCGGCACGGCCGAGCAGGCGGAACTGCAGCTCGAGCGCGGTCGCCGTGGTCCCGTCATCGAGCTCCAGCGGCCGACGGAGCGTCAGGTCGCGGGAGACCTGGTGCATGGCGGGAACCGGTCGGGCCAGCCCCACCGGCTCGCCGAGCGCATCGTCCTCGACCATGGCCAGGAGCAGTGCCGTCGTGCCCAGCTTCAGGAACGTTGCTGTCTCCGACATGTTGGCGTCACCGGCGATGACGTGGAGCCGCCGGTACTTCTGGGCATCCGCGTGCGGCTCGTCGCGCGTGTTGATGATCGGCCGCTTCAGGGTGGTCTCGAGACCGACCTCCTCCTCGAAGAAGTCCGCCCGTTGCGTGATCTGGAACGGGACCTGGTCGGAGCCGACCCCCGGCACCTCGCAACCGACCTTGCCCGAACCCGTCAGGATCTGTCGGGTCACCAGGTGCAACGTCGTGAACACGACGATCCGACCGAAGGGGACGGTCCGGTCGAGCAGGTAGTTCTCGTGACACCCGTAGCTGTTGCCCTTGCCGTCGGAGTTGTTCTTGTAGACGACGATCTCGTGTCCGTCCGGGAGCATCGAACTGGCCGCGGCCATCGATCGGACCAGGATCTCCTCGCCGGCCCGGTCGTAGACCACGGCCGTGCGCGGATCGGCGGTCTCCGGACACGAGAACTCCGGGTGTGCGTGGTCGACGTAGTAGCGGGCACCGTTGGTCAGGACGGCGTTGACGAGGTGCGTCTCGACCTCGGGGGCGAGTGACAACAGGAGGGCCTCGCCCCGGGCGTCGACCCCCGGCGACTCGTCCTCGAAGTCCCATCCGACACGTTGGGTCCGGTGCCCTCCCCGCCCCTGTTCGAGTGAGGACAGATAGGCGTTGATCAACGTCGACGAGGCTGCGATGGGGTTGGTCTCGCCGGCCCCCCGGACGAGGATGCCGTACTCGGTCTCGATGCCGAGGATCTTGGGGATCGCCACGTTCCGGACCTACAGGTACTGACCGGTGGCGACGCGCTCGATGGACCGACCGCCGGCCGGGTCCTCCGACTCGTCGTGGCGGACGAGCGTGCGCACGTACACGATCCGCTCGCCCTTCTTGCCCGAGATCTTCGCCCAGTCGTCCGGGTTGGTCGTGTTCGGGAGGTCCTCGTGCTCCTTGTACTCCTGGTGGATGGAGTCGATCAGGTCCTGGGTGCACACGCCCCGCGGCCCACCGGCCAGCTCGCGCTTGATCGCCAACTTCTTGGCCCGCCGGACGATGTTCTCGATCATGGCGCCGGAGGAGAAGTCCTTGAAGTACATGACCTCCTTGTCGCCGTTCTGGTAGGTGACCTCCAGGAACTGGTTCGCCTCGTCGTCCCGGTACATCTCCTCGACGGTGCGCTCGATCATCACGCGCACGGCCTTGTCCGGGTCGCCGCCGCCCAGTTCCGCAACCTCGGAGGCGTCGAGCGGCAGGCCCGTGGTGAGGTACCTCCCGAAGATCTGCGCCGCCGCCTGCTCGTCGGGCCGGTTGATCTTGATCTTCACGTCCAGACGACCGGGGCGGAGGATCGCCGGGTCGATCAGGTCCTCACGGTTCGAGGCACCGATCACGATGACGTTCCGGAGCGTCTCCACACCGTCGATCTCGGCGAGCAGCTGCGGGACGATCGTGGCCTCCATGTCGGAGGAGATACCGGTCCCCCGTGTCCGGAACAGCGACTCCATCTCGTCGAAGAAGACGATCACGGGAACGCCCTCTGCGGCCTTCTCCCGGGCGCGCTGGAACACCAGACGGATGTGGCGCTCGGTCTCGCCGACGTACTTGTTCAACAGCTCCGGCCCCTTGATGTTCAGGAAGAAGCTGCGCGCCGACCGGCCGGTCGCCTCGGTCACCTTGCGCGCCATGCTGTTGGCGACCGCCTTGGCGATGAGCGTCTTGCCGCACCCCGGGGGGCCGTACAGGAGGATCCCCTTGGGTGCCGGGAGGTCGTAGTCGGCGAAGAGCTCCTGGTGCAGGAACGGCAGCTCCACGGCATCGGTGATCTGCTCGATCTGCTCGTCCAGACCACCGATGTCCTCGTAGGAGATGTCGGGCACCTCCTCGAGCACCAGTTCCTCGACCTCCGGTCGTGGGAGCCGCTCGAGCAGGACCCCGCTCCGTGGGTCGACGAGCAGGACGTCCCCGCTGCGCAGTCGGCCCCGACGGAGCGAGTCACCGAGTTCCGCCACACGCTGCTCGTCGGCCCGACCCACGACCAGGGCGCGGAGTCCGTCCTCGAGGACCTCGACCAACGTGACCGTCTCCCCGGAACCCTCGGGGGTGCGAGCCATCACGACGTTGTACGCATCGTTGAGGACGACCTCGGCGCCGCGTTCGACCTCGTCCAGGTCGACCTCCGGCGACACCTGGACGCGCATCTTGCGTCCGGCGGCCTGCACGTCGACGGTGCCGTCGTCGTTTCGACCGAGGAACGTGGCGTACGCAGCGGGCGGCTGCGTCAGCTTGCCGACCTCCTCGCGCAGGGCGGCGATGTGATCGCGTGCCTCGCGCAGCGTGGCAGTGAGCTTCTCGTTCTGGCTCACCGCCTGAGCCAGCTGCCCCTTGGTCTCGAGCAGTCGCTCCTCGAGGGTGCGAACCCGCTTGGGTGCGTCCTGGAGTCGTCGGAGCAACGACGCCACCTCGTCCTCGAGCACCCTGACCTGGGCACGCAGGTCAGGATCATCGGCGGGCGTCGCCCCTTCGACGTCGTCCTCGCGCACGGGTGACCCCCTCGACTCGGCGACCGATTCCGGTCGTACACCGTCGTTCTACCCCGACCGGAGCGTCCCGGAGTGCCACCGCCGGCTCGCCCGCTCCGACGGACGGCGGATTTCCCACCCGGGTTCCGTGCAAATTCCACCTGTGGCTACACTCCCGTGTGTCACTCCCCCCGGCGAGCGCCGGCTCACACAAGGCAGGTCACAGCTCATGGCCCTGAAGGTCTGGATCGACCAGGATCTCTGCACCGGTGACGGTCTCTGCGAGGAGATCTCCCCCGCGGTCTTCACGCTTCTCGACGATGGCCTGGCCTACGTCAAGGAGGGTGACAAGGTGTTCTCCGACCCGGGCGGCGCCGAGGGAATCGCGATCATCCCCGACGGCGAGATCGAGGGTGTCGTGGAGTCCGCCGAGGAGTGCCCCGGCGAGTGCATCTACATCGAGTCCGACGACTGACGAGCAGGCGGTCGGGCACACCGACCGCCTGCGCCACAGCTCCCGTCCCGGCCTAACCGGGTGTGTCCCTCTTCGCCGCAGACGATGAAGGATCGCTTTCCCGAGATGGGTGCGGTCTCGGCAGAGCGAGGTACGGTGCTCCACATGTTTGGCGTGGTCATCTCGAGCGTCACTGCGATGGTGCTCGCCACCTCTGCCGGCATGAAGCTGCGCCGGCACCGGATCTGCCTCGAGACGTTCGAGACGTGTCGGTTGCCGCTGTCGTGGCTCCCGCGTCTCGCCGTCCTCGAGGGCGCGGCCGCGGCTGGGATCGTGGTGGGCCTGTGGTGGCCGCCGATCGGGATCGCTGCGGCGTCAGGGGCGGTGATCTACTTCCTGGCCGCAGTGGCGGCCCATATTCGCGTCGGTGACTGGAACGGCCTCACTGCGCCGACGGCCGTTCTCGTGATGTCGGTGGCGACGCTCGTCCTGCGACTCACGACCGTGTAGGCGCTTCCGCGGAAGCGCTTCGGTCACCGAATGTGGGATCCGGCACCCACGGCGTCACCGAGTGTGGTGGGGGTGCTTCCGCGGAAGCGCGTGGGCGACTCAGGCCCAGTCGGATCCGCCAGGGGTCCCAGGGTGCACTGGGATTCGCCAGAAGCAACCTCCGCTCACGAATAGGGACACACCCAGTAAGGACCCTTTCCGGCCTAGGGAGACGGGAGTTCCACCCCGTCCGGCAGTGGCGGTACGGACAGGAGCGTCGAGGGTGACGGTTCCGTCGTCGTCGTCGAGGTCGTCGACGTGGTGGTCGGCTTCGTGGTCGACGTGATCGGCACGGTCGTGGTCGGCTTCGACGTGGTCGAGGGCGCCCTGGTGGTGGTCGGCTTCGACGACGTCGTCGACTGACCGGCCGTGGTCGAGGTGATCGACGTGGTGGTGGTCGATCCCCCACCACTGCGGGTCACGGCGAACGCCACGCCGGCGCCGACCAGCAGGATCGCTGCGACGATCACCCACGCCCAGGCCGGAACACCCCTGGGGCCGCCACCCGTGCCACCGCCGTCGCCCTGCGGAGGAATGTTCGACCCTCCGGTACCCGATGCGCCCACTGCGGGCATGGCGGTGGTCGGTTCGCCCCCGGTGACGGGTTCGCCCGACACCATCGTGGGCTCGTCGCCGACGGGCGGTTGCTGGGGATCGCTCATCGCGGCACCCTACCGGCCGGCACCCACGACCCGCCTGCGTCAGGCGAGGCACGCTCCCGTGTCCACCGGACCGGAAACGCGTTCGAGGTCGTCGAGGACGTCCTCGACCCGGAGCGCGTAGGCCACGCCCGGGCGGTCCGGGGCGATGGCCACAGCGACCGCGACGACCCTGCCGTCGTCACGCACGACGGCGCTCCCCGAGTCGCCCGGAGCCAGCTCGGCGGCGAGCACGACGAGGGACCGCTCCACCTGCGCGCGGTCGTAGATGTCGAGGCCTCGCGCGCGCAGGAGCTCGCCCACCGCGAACGGCGACGGGTCGAGCGGACCGCCGCCCGGGAACCCGAGGACGAGCCCGGTGTCACCGACCGCAACCGTTCCCGTGGGCAGGACCTCCAGCTCGAGGTCGGTCGCGACCACGGCCAGATCGATCGTGGGGTCGAAGGCCACGACCCGCCCGCTGCCCCGCCGACCATCCGGGGCCTCCAGCTCGCTGCGACCGGTCCCGGCGACCACGTGGGCGTTGGTCACCACCAGGCCGGGAGCGATGGCGAACCCGCTCCCGGTCTGCAGCGAATCGCAGGCCTCACCCTCCACCCGGACGACACCCGATGCGAGCGATGTGAGTTGCGCGGCGTCGATCGAGGAACCCGCAGGCGGCGGCGGAAGCTCCGGTGCGGGGTCCAGGTCTGCGAAGAGCTCAGGGAAGTCTCCGGTCTCCAGCCGACGTTGCAGCTCGTCGAGCACCGGCGGCGGCTCCGGGAGGTACCGGGACGCGAGCTCGGCGAGTCTCGAGTTCCTCGCCAGGCTCGCCGTCCACCCGTCGGTTCGGGCCAGCACCGGGACGAGCAGCCAGACGAGGACCGCCACCACGCACACGCCGAGGGCGGCACCTCCGGCTGCATCGAGCAGGCGCCAGTGGGGCACGGACGCCCCCGGGCGCAACCTCGCTCCGATGGCGGCGCCGACGCCCTGACCGAGCGTCACCAGCACCAGCGCGGCCAGTGCGCTCGTGACGGCGACGACGGCGCGGGATTCCAGGTCGAGACGCTCCACGAGCTTCGGAACCAGCACCAACGCCCCGACCACGCCGACGGCGGCTCCGGCCCAACCGAAGGCCCGGGCCAGGAACCCCATCCTCCACCCGGCGGCGACGGCGACGACGGCCGCCGCCAGGACGAGCAGGTCGAGCGGGTTCACGCGAGTCGGCGGGCCACCGTCAGGAACCCCGTGTGCCCGACCATGCGGTGGTCCGGCCGGACGGCTGCTCCCTCCACGTACCAGCCACGCTGCATGACCTCGAGCGTCGATGCGTCGAAGAACGGTGCCTCCGCGATGGCCGTCCGCACCTGCGACACCTGCACGGTGCTCGGCGTGTAGGCCAGGAGGATCCCGCCCGGCCGCAACGCCTCGACGGCGTGCGGGACGACGCGCCACGGCTCCGGAAGGTCCAGCACCACCCGATCCACCGAGCGCTCGTCGATGCCCTCGTAGCAGTCCCGGAGCTCGATGCGATAGCGGTCCGCCGCCAGGTCGCCGGCGAACCGCTCGACGTTCGCTCGCGCCCGCTCGGCGAAGTCCTCACGGATCTCGTAGCCGACCACGTCCGCACCGGCCCGGAGCATCGCCATGGACAGGGCCCCCGACCCCACACCGCTCTCGAGCACCCGGACGCCCGGGGCGATGTCCGCCAGCATCAGGATCGGCCCGAGGTCCTTGGGGTAGATCACCTGGGCACCGCGCGGCATCTTGAACACGAAGTCGGACAGGGTCGGACGGACCACGACCAGCCGTTGTCCCTTCGTCGTCAGCACCGTGCTGGCGTCGGGGAGCCCCACCACGTCGTCGTGCTCGACGAAACCGGCGTGCGAGTGGAACTGGCCTCCCGGCCGGAGTGTCGCCTGGTAGCGCCGGCCCTTGACATCGACGAACTGGACCACGTCACCGGTTCGGAGCGTCCCGGGGTCACCTTCGGGAAGATGCTCCGGTCGCTCCGGAAGCTCCGGTTCCGCCGGCGCGGTCTCGTCATGGGTCACGTCGTTCCTCCGGGGTGCGGGGCGAGCGACGGCTCGCTCCGCCCCAGTTGGACGGGCACGGCGACCGGGGGGCCGTCGACGGTGAGCGACTCCGCGCCGGCCCGCTCGAGCAGGCGGCAGAACGAGCAGATCTCGCCCGAGCACGGGGCACCGCACCGTCCGCAGGGCACCGGCCCGTCGGGGCCACCGTCGGAACCCTCGGAGCGGAACCGCTCGGCGGCCTCACGGAGGAAACCGAAGTAGAACGATGCCTTCGACCCGGGCGAACGCAGCTCGAGGTCCGCGAGCGCCTCCTTGTAGCCGAGATGGCGATTGCCCGCCGACATGGGGCACTCCTCCACCTGGTAGTCGATCCCGTTCACGATGCAGTAGGCGGCGGTCTCCCGCTCGGCCAGGCGGACGAGCGGCTTGACCTTCCGCGGGAAACCGTGAGCCGCCGGGAGCACGGGCGCCTGACGTGCCAGGTACTCGGTGTGCCAGTGCAGCACGTTGCCGAACAGGACGGCCGCCTCGTCGTCGAGGTTGTGTCCCGTCGCCACGACGTCGTACCCGCCCTCGACCGCGGCGCTGTCGAACAGGTGCCGCTTCGAGAGTCCGCAGGCCGAACATGGGACCCGCTTCGCCGCCGCAGCCGCCGTCGGGACGTCCGTGCCGAACCGATCCCGGAGGTCGCACTCGAGCAGTTGGAGCCCGTGCTCCCGCGCGAATCGACGGGTGCACTCCGTCGACGCGTCGCTGTAACCGCCGATGCCGAGGCCGATGCTGAACCCGTCGGCCTCGATGCCCAGTTCGCCGAGGATGTGCCAGAGGGCCAGGGAGTCCTTGCCGCCCGACACGGCCACGAGAACCCGGTCGCCGGGGGCGACCATCTCGAAGTCGTCGATGGCGCGGCGCACCTGGTCCCGACAGAACCTGCTCAGGTGCTCACCGCAGAACGCGGCGTTGTGGCGGCGGAGGTCCACCAGGGCGGCGCCTCGGCAGACGGTGCACTTCACGAGGGGGACGCCTTCACCCGGCGCCGCCCGAGATCACGGGCCGCACCTCGATGGCCTCGTCGTCCTCGACGCGTTCGTCACCCGGGACGATCGTTCCGTCGCGGATGACGAGGACCGACTCACGGTTGATCCCGAGACGCTCGAGGACCACCGACACCAGGGCTGGTCCCGGAACCTCAAGCTCTCGTTCCGGGTTGCGGAGACGCACCTTCACGGCGAGCAGTCTCGCGTGCCGACGGCCGAGCCACACACCCGCCGCGGTCCGGAACCGCGCCTCAGGCGTAGAAGCGGTCCCGGGGGCGACGGCGCCGACGGGAACGACGCTCCCGAGCGGCGTCGAAACTGGTGGCTCGCGACTCGTCCAGCTCACGGGTGACCTCGAGCAGCTGCGCCCGGACGGCCTGCTGGCGGCGCGTCGGCGCCAGGTCCCGGTCGAATCGCTCGCCCGCCGAGCGTTCGGCGGCGGCCAACCGCCGGGCCCGACGCGAACCGGGTCGGGCCCGGTCCGATCGGCGCTGGACCCGTGAGAGGCGACGGGCGGTGCGCAGCTGCCGACGGCTCGGCCGGCTCAGATGACGATCCCGCTCGGCGAGGCCGCGCTGCCGGGCGGCGAGACGACGCTGGCGTCGGCTCGCCGGGGGCCGCGCCACCACCAGGTACGACTCGCCGGGGCGCAGACGCACACCGGTCAGGTCCTGAGGGGGCCGGTCGACGGCATCGCGGAGGCCCTCGGCCAGGAAGCCAGCGCCCCGGGCGGCCAGCTCGGCGCCGAACCCGTCACCGAAGATCCAGTGGACCGCCCGTTCGGTCAGTCGTCGGAGCATCAGGCCCGACGCACCTCGATGACCGCGGACGACCTCCGTCCGGCGCGTCGCCCCAGCACGAACGCCACGACGAGCACGAGCAGGGCCACGAGGACTCCGGTGGCGAGCAACTGGTTGCGCACCCCCTCCACCTGCTCCTGGGCCTCGCCCTGGATGTCGGTGAGCTTGGCCTTCAGATCGTCTCGGCCGATCGCCGGTTCCGTGGTGCTGGCGTGCTGTGTCACCTGCGTGCTCCTCTGCCTCGACGTCCTCAGCGCTGCGGCCGCCGCTGGACGAAACGCACCAGCTGCCGCAGGAAGATCGCCGCCACGATCGTGCCGACGACGGCGACGATCGTATAGGGAGCCCACGAGAATCTCCCGCCGGCCACCTCGGACGGATCATTGAAGACGCTGAGCTCCTGGAGGCCACGGAGCAGGGCCAGCATGGCGAACAGGATCCCGGTGGCGATGCACACCGCCCCGGAGATGCCGAAGGCGAGATCGTGACCGAGGTTGCGCAGCGGCTCGACGGTCTCCTGACGGGCGTAGGCGACGACGAGATCCTTGAACTCCGTGGCCTCCGCCACCGCGCCGCGACGCAGGTCGCTGCGGCCACCTCGTCGCTCGGTATCCACCCCTCGGCGGGCCTGGGTGTCGCTCACGGCTCGACCTCCTGAGTCAGGTGTTTCTACCACTCGTCGGGCTCGCCGACGCGGCCCCGATCGAACCGGTCACCCGAGCGCCTCCGGGTCGTCGGTCGAGCCCAGCCGCAGTCGGCCGTCGAGCAGCAGCGCCTGCTCGGCGACCAACTCCTCCACCAGGGTGAGTCGCTCGGCCGCCGAGCGGGACCTGAGCACCCGCTGGCGATCCAGCGCACCGAGCGGGGCCAGGACGGCAGCCTGGAAGGTCGCGAGCCACGGATCATCGCTGAGTTCGACGTCCAGTGAACCCGCCGCTCCCAGTTCGGTGGCGAGCGCAGCGCAGCGCCGGACCGCTGCCGCCAGGACCGTGAGCCGCTCGGCGGCGTCCGGCGGCGGCCCGTCGAGATCCTCGAGCGAACGGACCAGGGCGCACGGGTAGGGATCATCCGCCAGCCACTCCTCCACCGCGAACGGCTCCGTGCCGACGGTGACGAGCGCCCACCGGCCGTCGTCGGTGGCCGCCGCCTCGAGCACCCTCGCGACGCACCCCACGTCGGAACGGACGTCGCCCCCGCCGACCTCGCTCCCCCGTTCGATCAGCGTCACCCCGAACTCGGCCACGTCGGCGGCCAGGACGTCGTCGACCAGCACGCGGTATCGGTCCTCGAAGATGTGGAGCGGCAGGATCATTCCAGGGAGCAGGACCGACCCGAGCGGGAACACCGGCAGTCGCCGGACCTGTTCGCTCATGACGGCGACGCCGTCCGTGGGCGCAGCGCCGCAGGGTCGGGAACCGCCGGGTAGCCCAGCGTCCCCGTCAGGATCCGTTCCTCGATCGACTCCAACTCGGCCGAGGTGGAGGTGCCGTCGTCGACGGCTCCGACGGCGAAGGCGACGACCCGACCCGAGGGCAGGTCCAGCCAACCCGCCAGGGACCGCACGCCGTCGAGCGAGCCGGTCTTGGCCCGCACCCTGTCGGTCAGCTCCGTCCCGACCATGCGGTCGTCGAGGGTGCCGGCGCGGCCCGGTCGGGCGAGCCAACCGGCGAGCGGTCCCTCCGGCCCCGACCGCTCGAGGACCGCGACCATCGTGGAACAACTCAGCCGGTTGTCCCGGGACAGGCCGGAGCCGTCCGCGATCACCGCCCCGTCCATCGGCAGACCGGCACCCCTGGCCCACTCCAGCACCGCCGCGGTCCCGGCCGCCGTGCTGCCCTCCCCACGCACGCGCCTGCCGATCTCCTTGACGAGGAGTTCCGCGGTCGTGTTGTCCGAGAAGCGCACCAGTCCCTCGGCGAGTTGAGCGACGGTCGGGGACTCGACCCGGGCCAGCTCGGTCGCACCGTCGGGCGCCACTCCCCGACGCGGCGTCCCGACCACCCGGACGCCCCTCGCCTGCAGCAGCGTGGTCATGACCGCTGCGGCTCGGGCGGCCGGGTCGACCGTCGCGGGTGAGGGCGCACCGTCATCCACGACGAGGGCGGAGAGCGGCGCCACCTGCGCATCGTCCAGGTAGCCCGGACGCCACCCGGGAGCTGTCCGGACGTCGTCGTAACGGGTGTCGTCACCCACGACCGAACCGGTGACCTCGCGGACCCCCGCGGCCGCGACCGCATCGGCGAGGGACTCGAAGGAGGTCAGGAGCTCGCGGGGGATCCCCTCGTAGGGCTCGTAGCCGGCGGTGGTCAGGACGGGATCCCCTCCCCCGACGATCGTCAGGTCACCCCGGACGACGCCGCCGACCGGAGCGCTCCCGGACACCACGGTCGTGGCCGCACGGGTCTCGGCCCCCAGGAGCTCCACCGCAGCGGTCGCCGTCAGTGGCTTGAGGTTCGATGCCGGCACCACCACCTCGTCGGGGTCGCTGGCCAGGATCGTGCGGCCGGCGTCCCGGACGACCAGGCAGGATGCGCCGGGCAGCTCGGCCGCCGCCGGTGCGACCGCCAGGGACAGCGCACGCTCCGCGACCGTCGCGGTCGCCCACTGGGGGACCCGGCGCAGCGACGCCAGCGGCGTGCCGTCGGTGGCCGGCGGGGAGCCCGACGCAGTCGCCACCTCCACCGCCGGACCCGTGACGATCCAGACGAGGGCTCCGATGGTTCCGAGCAGCCCGAGCGCTGCTGCCCTCCGCCGTGTGGTGCGCGATCGGCCCGAGTTCCGGTTCCGGACGACCGGAGCGGGTTGCTCGGCGGGCCGATCCGTGCTCACCGTCCCGGACGACCGGCTTCGTGGCGGGCCCTCCGGACGAGGTGCCCCAACGACGCGACAGCACGCTCTGCCGACGGATAGCAGAGGCGGCCGGTCGATCGCACCGCCGCAGGACCGGCGTTCTCGGGGAACGCCACCGCCAGCTCGGTCGCCGTCAGGATCGGCGTGCCGGTCGCCTCCGACACCTCGTCAGCAGCCCGTGCGTAGCGTTCGTCCTGACGCTCGTGGAAGGCGACGATCCGACGGACGTCCTCGTCGTCGCTGAAGCTGCCGTTGCGGAGCAGCCGGGCCTGGTTCGACTGGATGCCGATTCCGAGGAACACCACGGCGTCCACACCCGGGTGCGAGGCCACCAGATCCAGGACCGCCGGCACCGTGTCCCGGGTCTCCCCACCGGCCAGGTCCACGGGATTGTTGCGGCTCCACCGCGGCGGGAGCAGCCCGTCGATGGAGCCCAGGAGGTCCTCGGGCAACTCGACCAGCTCCAGATCCGGATGCGCCGTGATCGCGTCCGCTGCAACCACGCCCCACCCGCCGACCGTCGTGACGACCACGACCCTCCCGCCACGAGGGAGCGGCTGTGTGGCGAACGTGGCAGCGGCGTCGAAGGCCTCCTCCGCCGTGCGGGCTCGGCTCACACCGAACTGCCGGCAGACCCCCTCGAAGGTGGTGTCGTCGGTGGCGAGGGAACCGGTGTGGCTCGCTGCCGCACGGGCGCCGCCCGCAGTCACCCCGCCCTTCAGCACCACCACCGGCTTCACCGCCGAGACCGCCCGCAGACCGGCGACGAACCGGGAGCCGTCGGCGATCCCCTCGATGTAGGCCAGCGCCACCGTGGTCGCGGTGTCGGTCGCGTAGTACTCGAGGACGTCGGCCACGCCCGTCGCCGCGGCGTTCCCGGCCGACAGCGCCCGGGCGATGCCCACCCCGCTGACGCACGACCAGTTCAGGAAGCTCGAGACGAGGTTCCCCGACTGGCTGACGACGCTGATGCCACCGGCGGGCGGGTACGGGGCGACGATCTGGGCGCAGAGCGACGCCGGCGTCGAGACGACGCCCTGGCCGTTCGGGCCGATCAGGAGGATCCCCAGCTCCTCGCAGAGCTCGACCAGCTCGGCCTGCTCGCGACGACCCTCCTCCCCCGCCTCCCCGTAGCCGGCGGAGGCCAGGAATGCCGCCCGCACGCCGATGGCTGCGGCCTGACGCAGCACCTCGGGAACCGCGGCCTTGGGCGTGCAGACGAAGACCAGATCGGCGCTGCCCGCCGGCAGGTCGTCGAGCGCCGGGACGCACTCGATGCCGAGCACCGTCGCCGCATCCCGGTTGGTCGCCGCGATCCGACCGGGGAACCCGGCGGCGAGCAGGTTGTGGAGGCTCACGAACCCGAATTTGCCGGGATGCGTCGAGGCGCCCGCGACGACGACTCCCGCTGGCTCGAACAGTGCGGGGAAGCGGTCGTCGGGTGGTCGGGTCTCCGTTGCGGCGAGCATCGGTGCCGGCTGCTCGTCCGAACCGACGACCTCGACGAGTGCGTCCACCGCGACCGGCAGGCCGTCCTGGACGATCAGCGGATTCAGGTCGACCGACACCACGTCGGGCGCAGCGGCTGCGAACTCGCCGAGTGCCACCAGCACGTCGGCCACGGCCTCGCGGTCGACGGGCGGTTCACCTCGCAGTTCGCCGAGCAGCGCCTGGTTGTGGAGCCCGTCGAGCATGTCGAGCGCATCACCCCGCTCGATGGGGAGCAGCCGGACGCTCACGTCGGCGAGTGCCTCGGTGAGGACGCCGCCGATGCCGACCACGATGGTCCGGCCGAACGTGGGGTCCGTGGCCAGGCCGGCGATGAGCTCTCGGTGTCCGCGCACGACCGGCGCCACGAGCACCCCGGTCGCCAGATCCTCGGGTCGGGCCGCCTCGAGCAGCTCGGTGGCTGCGATGCGCACGGCGGAGGCGTCCCCGAGTCCGACCCGCACCAGACCCCGTTCGGACTTGTGGGCCACCGCGTCACCGCAGAGCTTCACGACCACCGGGTGACCGATCGCCTCGGCAGCGGCGACGGCGGCATCGGCGTCCCCGGCGAGCTCCTCCCGGGGGAAGGGGATGCCGTGGGGCCGGAGCCGTCGTTTGGACTCGTCCTCGGAAGTCGTCGTCGACACGCCAGCAACCTAGACGGGGGCGTCCGCAGGGTCCGGCCAGCTGCCGCGACCGCCCTAGTCTTGCTGCGTGCAGATCGTGGCGGCCCTGTTCATCGACGACATCGAGATGCGGCAGGTGCCGGGACCGGCGACCCGCATCGACCTCCGGGGGGTGCAGTTCTCCGCTCCCGCTCCCGCACCCTTCCCGATCACCGTCGACCCGCACCTCGTGGTGCTCGTCCACTGCCCCGCCGAGGAGAACGGCACCGGCGTCCTCGAGGTGGTCTTCACCGACGAGAGCGGCGAGGAGATCGCCCGGAACGTCCAGCCCCTGCAGGTGGAGCCGGGACGCTTCGGTCGCCAGCTCGTGCGGGCGAACCTGACCTACCCCCGGGCCGGCACCGTCCACGCCCGGTGCCGGATCGACCAGGGGCACGTGACCAGCGTCCCCTACACCCTGCTCGAACCCGTCGGGTGACGCTCCGGGCGACGGCGGCGCTGTCGCAGCACCCCGTCGCCGCCGAGGCGCTCGGTGAGTGCGCCGGCACGCTGCTCGAGGCCGCCTCCGATGCAGGTGCGGCGCCCGACCTGCTCGCCGTCACCTGCACGCCACCGCTCCACGGGGCGCTCGAGGACATCGTCGCCGCCATCCGGGCACTGCTCCGCCCCGGAGCGGTCGTGGGGGCCGTCGCCACCGGCGTGCTCGGCGGAGGCCGGCAGGCCGATGGTCACGCGGCACTGGCCGTGATGGCGCTGTGGGGCCGCCGCTGCACCCCCCTGCGGCTCGACCCCGCCGACCCGGCGGCGGGCCTCCGTTCGCTCGGCCCGGAACCCGTCGGCCTGTTCCTCCTCGCCGATCCGTTCAGCCTCGACCTGCAGGGGCTCGAGGAGTTGACCGGGTCGCTCGCTCCCGGCTCGACGGTCGCGGCCGGCCTGGTCGGGGCGGGGAACCGTCCCGGATCGAACCGGCTGCTCGGCGACGACGGCGTGGTGTCGAACGGGGCGGTCGGGGTGGCACTGGGGACGGCCTCGATGTCGGTTCGGGTCGCCCGGGGTGCTGAAACGTTCGGGCCGACGTGGGTCGTCACCGGATCGGAGAGCGGTCTGGTCACCCACCTGTCCGGGGTCCCGGCGACGGATGCAGTCCTCCGATCGGTCACCGTGCTCGACGAGTCCCGCCGGGAGCGCGCCGAGACCGCCCTCGCCCTCGTCGTCGGCACGGATGCCTCGGCGGGGGACGTCCTGCCGGTTCGACTCCGCGTCGGCGACACGGGACTGGTCGTGACCGATGCGCCGGGACCGGGTGCCACGGTCCGCTTCGCGCTCGTGGACCGTCCGGCCGCGGAGATCGACCTGGCCAGGACGGTCGACGCAGCGACCCGGTCACCGGCCCTCGTTCTCGTCGGTGACGGTCGGGTGCCGGCGGTCGACCACGCCACGAGCGACGCGGCGATCCTGGCCGAGTCGACCCGGGGCGCACCGACGTGGGGGCTGCGGACGGTCGGTTCCCTCGTGCGTGACCACGGCGCCGTGCAGCGACCGGGCGAGGGCGGGCTCGCCGTCGGATCGCTCCACTGACGCTTGCTACTGTCGCCGGGTCGTCCACCCACGTCGGGTCGGAGGCACTCGCACGAACAGGAGACCACCGTGGGGACCGAGCCGACGCCGGAGCTCGAGCGACTGGGGATCGACGTGATCCGCGGCCTGGCCATGGACGCTCCCCAGCGGGCGCGCTCCGGACACCAGGGCACGGCCATGGCTCTCGCCCCGCTGGCACACGTGCTGTGGACCCGGGTCATGCGCTACGACGCAGGAGCACCCCACTGGGCGGACCGGGACCGCTTCGTGCTCAGCTGCGGTCACGCCTCGATCCTCCAGTACGCCATGCTCCACCTGACGGGCTACGGGCTCGAGCTCAGCGACCTCGAGGAGTTCCGCCAGTGGGGGTCGCTGACGCCGGGCCACCCGGAGCGCGGTCACACCGTCGGGATCGAGGTGACCACCGGGCCGCTCGGGCAGGGATTCGCCAACGGTGTCGGGATGGCCGTCGCCGAGCAGCAGCTCCGGGCCCGGTTCGGCCCCGACGTCTGCGACCACCGCATCTGGGCGTTCGTCTCCGATGGCGACCTCGAGGAGGGGATCAGCCACGAGGCCGCATCGCTCGCGGGCCACCTTGGCCTCGGCCGTCTCGTGTACGTCTACGACGACAACCACGTGTCGATCGACGGGCCGACGGAGCTCGCGCTGACCGACGATGCCGCCGCACGGTTCCGGGCCTACGGATGGCACGTGCTCGAGCTCGGTGAGGCGGGCGAGGACCTCGATGCGATCGAGGACGGACTGCGCACCGCCGCCGCCGTCGAGGACGCACCCTCGCTGGTCATCCTCCGGACCCACATCGCCACGCCCTCGCCCGACCACACCGACGACCCTGCGGCGCACGGGCTCGCGTTCTCCGAGGACGACATCCGCCGGACCAAGGAGGCCATGGGCCTCCCGCCGGACGAGACCTTCCACGTACCCGCCGAGGTCCTCGAGATGTACCGGGCCGCCGGTCGGCGCGGGGCGGTGCAGCGGGAGGACTGGGAGCAGCGGTCACGGGTCGTGCTCGCCGACCGTGCCGCCGAGTGGGAGGCCTGCCTGGGAGCGACCGGCCTTCCCGGTTGGGAGGCCGCCCTGCCCACCTTCGGGCCCGACGACTCGCCCGCCACCCGCGTCGCGTCGCAGGCCTGCGTCACCGCGATGATCGGCGGTGTCCCCGGGCTGCTCGCCGGAGCGGCCGACCTCACCGGCAACACGGGCACCGAACTGCCCGGTCGCCCGGTCCTGGCCGCCGGCGTGCCGGAGGGCGAGCAGATCCACTTCGGCATCCGGGAGCACGCCATGGGCGCCCTGCTGGTCGGTGCGGCCGACCACGGCGGGGTCCTGCCGGTCGGAGGAACGTTCCTCGTGTTCAGCGACTACATGCGGGGGGCGGTCCGTCTGGCCGCCCTGTCACAGTCGAAGTGCGTCTTCGTCTGGACGCACGACTCGGTCGGT
>CAYMKW010000046.1:0-19424 GCA_964391365.1 uncultured Microthrixaceae bacterium
GCCGGAGCGGGTGCGGGCTGCGCCGCCGGGGTCGGAGCCGGTGCGGGCTGCGCCGCCGGGGCCGGGGCGGGCTGGGGAGCAGGGGCGGGTGCGGGCTCGCTCGGCGCAACCGATCGGGGAGCGCTGGCCGACGGGCCGGCGTTCAGCGCCTGCAGTTCGACCTTGTAGACGGTCTTGATGTCGAACTTGATCTCCTCGAGGGCGAACATCCTGGCGTTCTCGATGCCCTGCTCGTTGCGCAACTTCTCCACGAACGACACCGCCTCGGACAGCGAGTCGAACTGGTTGTATCCGGGGCTCCCGCCGGGCGTCTGGAAAATCACCATGTGCGACACGAGGTCCTCCTAGCAGTTGCGAGTCGGGCACAGTGTAGGGGTGTCCCGGGGGTCCACCGCCAATGGTTCCGGCGACGGGTCCGCCCGACCATCGCCGGCGGATGCACCGTCCAGTTCGGCGTCACCTGCCATTGGCCACCCCGTCACCGCGGGTTCGGCCGCTCGACGGGCGGCGGTGGTCCTGGCGGGCCACACCGGCGACACCGGCGTCGTCCGGGCGGCCCGGAGCGACCCGGACGCCGGCGTCCGGGCGGCGGCGGTGGCCGCGGCGCAGCGCTGCGGCACGCTCGACGAGGACCACCTGCGCGAGGGGCTGACCGATGCCGATCCCCGGGTGCGCATCCGATCGTGTCGGGTCGCCGCCACCTCGTCGCTCGCCGTCGAGGCGCTCACCGACCTGCTCGACGACGGCGACGGCACCGTCGTGGAGTCCGCGTGTGCCGCCGCCGGGGAGCGTGCCGACCTGCCCGACCGCGGCGTCCGCCGACTCGTCGAGCTCACCTCCGGACACGACGACGCGCTCGTCCGCGAGGCCGCTGTCGCAGCGCTCGGCTCGCTCGCCGGCGAGGGGCGCATCGACGAGCTCGACCTGACCGAGGAGGTGGTGACGGCGATCCTCCGGGCCGGCGACGACGTCGCCGCCGTGCGTCGGCGTGTCGCCGTGGCCACGGCGGCGTTCGAGGATCCCCGGGTGGAGGCGCTCTGCGAGCGGTTCCTCGCCGACCGGGACCTGCAGGTCCGCCAGATCGCCGAGGACCTGCTCGAGGTGGGCGGGACACCGACGGCGAGCCCCGTGGAGCTCCGGACCCGGACCCGCGACGCGGACGACCCCGCCACCGGCGGGCCGGGGGCGGGGTCGTCCAGCGGATCCGGGTGACGGCGGCGACCCGCCGTCACCGAGGTCGGCTCAGTTGCCGCCCTGCTCGTCGATCTGCGGGCTGAAGTCGAGGATCTCACCCTCGGGCACCCACTTGCCTCCGGTCCGGGTGACGAACTGCAGCTGCTCGTAGCCGAAGGGGTCGTCGGTGCCGTTGGTCGTCCACTCGATCCCGTCGAGGTTCATCCCGAACGTCACGCCGGACTGCGACCAGGCCGTGTTCATGACCTTGGAACGCTCCAGCTCCGGCGACGCCTTGAGCAGCTGGACCAGGTAGGCGCCGAAGTTCCAGCCGGTCGCCACGTTCAGGTCGTCGAGGTCCTCGGGGGCCAGGCCGTACTTGGCGCCCTCGGTCCGGAACTCCTGGACGCTCGGCTGCGACTGGTTGTCCGGGTCGGACGGGTCGTAGGTGGCCCGCGTGCTGATCGTCCCCTCGGCAGCCGTGCCGGCCAGGTCCATCAGGACCTTCGACGAGCAGGTCAGCGTCACGTACGTGAGCGGCTTCCAGCCCGAGTCCTGGATCGACTTGAGCGCCGTCGGGCACGGGATGGAGGTGACGCCCAGCAGGAGCGCGTCGGCGCCGGAGCCGGCCAGCGTCGTCACCTGGCCCTGGGCGTTCGACTCGGCCCGGGGGTCGAAGGTCTGCTCGGCCACCACGGTCACGCCGGTGCCCTCGATCGCCTGCTTGAAGGCCTTCACGTAGGACTCACCGAACGAGTCGTTCTGCGAGAGGATCGCCACCTTCGCCTGCGGCTTGTTCTTGCCGAGGTAGTCGGCGAAGGCCACGGACTCGAGGCCGTAGTTGGGCAGGCCGTTGATGATCCACGGGTCGGCGCCGGGGTCACCGAAGCCCGGGAACCCGGTCGCCACGGCCAGATTGGGGACGCACTGGCCGGTCTCGGCGAAGTACTGCTGGACCGACTTGTTGTTCTCCGTGCCGACCAGGCCGAGCAGCGCGAACACGCCGTCGGTCTGCGTCAGCGTCTCGGCGTTCGCCCGGGTGCGCTCCGGAAGGTAGGCGTCGTCGAGCGACACCAGCTCCATCTGCTTGCCCTGGACGCCACCACCGGCGTTGGCGAACTGGAAGTAGGCGTTGATGCCCACACGGACCTTGTCGAACACCTTGAACGTGCCCGACTGCGGGAGCGAGTTGCCGATCTTGATGGTCGCACCGTCGGCCCCGGTCGTGCCGGCGTAGCTGGTGCAGTCGGCCGGGTCGGCCAGGTTCACGGCCTCGGCCACGGTCGTCGACGAACCGTCGCCGCCACTGCCTCCCCCGGACTCCTCGCGCCCGCCGCACGCGGCGGCCACGAGACCGACGGCGAGCAGTGCGACGCCGAGGCGCCAGCCCGTCCGGGCGCTGGGTCGGGTCCGGTCGGAACCGGTCGGTCGCTGGCGTTGGCCAGTGTTCATGTCATGCCTCCTGTGGTCGGGCGGGAACTGCGGGATCAGGTGAACCGTCGGGGCCGGTCGAACCGGACGCCGACGCTAGCGGCCGCCGTCGGCGGATCGCCGCCTCTGCGCGTCGGTAGATGCCGACGATGCCGCCCGGGGCGACGAGCATCACGACGATGAGCACCACACCGAAGGCGACCTGGGAGTAGCGCTGACTGTCGGCGGGGATGACCTCACGCAGCAGCACGACGACGGTGGCTCCGATGAGCGGGCCGACGATGCTCGCCGCGCCACCGAGCACGGCGGCGACGAGCAGCGTGATCGACAGCGTGATGGTGAACGAGGTCGGCGACACCTGGTTGTTGAGCACTGCGAACATCCAACCGCCGACGGCTGCGATCGAGGCCGACACGCCGAAGGTCAGGACCTTCGTCCGGTCCACCCGGACACCCGCCACCTCGGCGGCGGTCTCGTTGTCGCGGATCGCCACCAGACTGCGGCCGACGCGGGATCGGGTGAGGTTGCGCACCAGCAGGAACGCCACGAGTGCCACCACACCGAAGACGTAGAACCGCCACTGGTCGTCGGCCAGACCCGTCCACTCGGGTGCCCGGAACCCGGCCTGGCCCAGGTACCGCCGCTGGCCGATCTCCTCGATCAGGGCGGAGTCCCCGTAGCCCGGCCGCGGGATCAACTGGCGGCCGACGGTCCCGCCGGTGATGTCCCCGAACCGGACGACGAGCTGGGGGAACAGGACCGCCAGTCCGAGTGTGACCAGCGCCAGGTAGACGCCCGTGATCCGCAGCGCCGGCAGTCCGACTCCGACTCCGACCACGAACGCCGCGGCCACGGCGACCAGCCCGGCCAGGGCGAAGGGAACGCCGTAGTCGACCGTCAGGATCATGGTGACGTAGGCGCCAAGCCCGACGAACGCGCCGTGACCCAGGGAGATCTGGCCGTTGTAGCCCGTGAGGAGCGCCAGACCGAGCGCGGCGACGGCCACCCACAGGACCTCGCTGAGCCGGTTGACCATGCCGGCCTCCAGCACCTGGGGCAGCGCGGCGACGACCACCAGCACCACCCCGAACACACCCCAGCGCAGGCGGGTGCTCACGCTCGGGCCACCTGGGCGGAACCGAACAGCCCCTGTGGCCGCACGAGCAGCACCACGAGCACCAGCACGAACCCGGGCAGCAGCCGCAGATCGGGTCCGATCACGTCCACGTACCCGACGACCAGCTCGGAGACGAGCCCGATGATCAGCCCGCCGACCACAGCCCCGAGGGGACTGTCGAACCCGCCGAGCGTGGCGGCGGCGAAGGCGTAGATCAGAGCGATCTGCATCATGTTGGTGTCGACACTCGAGTTCTGTGACGCCGTGAACGTGCCGGCGAGCGCGCCGATGGCCGCCGCCAGGCCCCAGCCGATCATGAGGGTGCTGACGACCTTGATGCCGACGAGTGCCGCGGACTCCTGGTTCGAGGTGACCGCACGCAGCGCCAGACCGAGCTTGGTCCGCTGGAACAGCAGTCCGAAGCCGATCACGAGGAGCGCCAGCACACCGAGCAGCCCGAGCACCTGCACCGAGATGCCGGCCCCCAGGAACTCGACGCGTCCGTCACCGAAGATCCGCGGCACCTTGGCCGGGTTCGACCCCCAGATGATCCCGGCGCCGTCGTTGAGGATGAGGAACAGGCCGATGGTGACGATCACGATCGCCAGCGGGTTGCCCGTGGGGCCGCCCAGCCGGACGACGAGCAACCGGTACAACAGCGCCCCGATGCCGAAGCCGACCACGGCGGCCAGGATCGTCGCCGCCCACCACGGCACCCCGGCGTCGAGCATCGCCCAGGCGATGAACGTCGTGAACATCGCCAGCTCACCCTGGGCGAAGTTCAACAGCCCCGACGCCCGGAAGATGACGACGATCGCCAGCGCCAGGATGGCGTAGATCACGCCCGCCTGCAGTCCGTCGAACACGCGTTGGATGAACAGCTCCACCGTCAGACCCCCAGGTACGCCCGTCGGATCGAGTCGTCCGAGGACAACTCCGCCGCCGTCCCGCTCGACACGATCGTGCCCGTCTCCAGCACGTATCCACGGTCCGCGATCCCCAGGGCCAGGTTGGCGTTCTGCTCGACGACCAGCACGGCGGTGCCGAGCTCGGCGACGATGCTCTGGATCGAGTCGAAGACGTCACGCGTGACCAGCGGCGCCAGTCCGAGGGAGGGCTCGTCGAGCAGCAGCAGGCTCGGTCGGCTCATCAGCGCCCGGGCGATCGCCCGCATCTGCTGCTCGCCGCCGCTCATGCTGCCGGCGAGCTGCTCGCGTCGCTCCCGGAGCCGCGGGAACAGGTCGAGCCACCGCTCGGTGTCGGCGGCCACCTCGTCGGAGGACCGGGTGAACCCGCCCAGACGCAGGTTGTCCTCGACCGTCAGGTCGTTGAAGGTGCCGCGCCCCTGCGGGACATGGGCGACCCCCATCCGGAGCAGCTCGTCGGGTCGGCGCCCCGCCACCTCGGCCCCGCCGACGACCACCGACCCCTCGACGGGGATCATCCCGCAGATGGCTCGCAGCAGCGTGGTCTTGCCGGCGCCGTTGGCACCCAGCACGACGACCACCTCGGCCTCGTCGACGTCGATCGACACACCGGTGAGCACCCGGACCGGTCCGTACCCGGCGCGCAGGTCGCTGACCGCGAGCGCCGTCACGAGGGGGACCCCAGGTAGGCGGCGATGACGGCCGGGTCCTCGGCCACGGCGGCCGGTGTCCCGTCGGCGATCTTCCGTCCGAACTCCATGACCACGACGTGTTCCGAGACGCTCATCACCATGCCCATGTGGTGCTCGACGAGGAGCACCGTCAGCTCGAACTGCTCCCGGAGCCGCTGGATGGTCGCTCCGAGCTCGGCCACTTCGCCGTGGGTCAGCCCGCTGGCTGGCTCGTCGAGCATGAGCAGGCGGGGCCGGGCCGCCAGCGCCCGGGCCAGTTCGATCCGCTTCAGCGTCCCGTAGGGCAGGCCGGCCGCGGGGTGCTCGGCGACGGCAGCCAGTCCCAGGTCACCCAGGAGCTCCATGGCGTCGGCCCGGGTGCGCCGCTCGGCGGAGCGGACCGGCAGGTTCAGGGCACTGCCCCAGAACCCACCGCTGGTGCGGGCGTGGGCGCCGATCATCACGTTCTCGAGCACCGTGAGTCCGGGAACGAGCGCCAGGTTCTGGAAGGTCCGGGCGATGCCCAGACCGGCGATGGCATGTGCCGGCAGGCTCAGCAGGTCCTGGCCGGCGAAGGCGATGGACCCCTCGGTGGGCTCGTACAGGCGGCTGACCACGTTGAAGAACGTGGTCTTGCCGGCGCCGTTCGGACCGATCAGCGCGCAGATCTCGTGCTCGGCGATGGAGAAGGAGAGTTCGGACAGCGCGACGACGCCACCGAACCGGACCCCGATCCCGTCCACCTCGAGCAGCGCCAACTCCGACCCCCTGGGCGCAGCGCCGCCTGATAGCGGAACTGCAGTTCGTGCATCCTACTCGCCTGCGGTGGCCCGACCGCGGAGTGCGGTCAACGGCGGCTCGACATGAACATGTCGCGCAGTTCCTCGTAGGACTCGATCACGCGACCCGCGCCCAGGACGACCGACTCGAGTGGCTGGCGGACCAGCTGCACCGGCACCTCGGTCTCCTTGGCGAGTCGAAGGTCGAGGCCCTTGAGCAGCGAACCACCTCCGACCAGGTGGATGCCCCGTTCGATCAGGTCCTGGGCCAGTTCGGGCGGCGCCTCGGACACGCACGCGAGCACCGAGTCGACCATCGTGTTCACCGGATCGGCGATGGCGTCGCGCACCTCGTAGGCCGAGAGGATCACGGTCTTGGGGAGCCCCGACATGAGCTCGCGTCCCCGCACCTCGGCGCGCATCTCGTCGGGCGTCACGTGGGCGGACCCGATGAGGATCTTGATCTCCTCCGCCGTCTGTTCGCCGATCGCGATCCCGTACTCGCGTCGGATGTAGGTGATGATCGCAGCGTCGATGTCGAAGGACCCAACGCGGACCGCCTTGAGCGCCACGACGCCCCCGAGCGAGATGAGCGCCGTCTCCGAGGTGCCGCCGCCGATGTCGACGACCATGTTCGCAGCCGGTTCGTTGATGGGCAGGCCCGAGCCGATCGCCGCCGCCATGGGCTGCTCGATCAACTGGGCCTCCACCGCACCGGCCTTGCGCGCCGCCTCGGTCACGGCCCGCTTCTCGACGGCGGTGATCGCCGACGGCACGCAGATCACCACCCGCGGGCGGTTGAACCGGTTGACACCGACACGCTTGAGCAGCAGCCGGATCATCTCCTGGGTGACCTCGAAGTCGGTGATCGCACCCTGGCGGAGGGGCCGGACCGCCACGATGTAGCTCGGCGTCCGCCCGATCATCTTCCACGCCTCGCGACCCATGGCCAGGACCTCGTTGGTCCGGCTGTTCAGGGCGATCACCGACGGCTCGTTCAACACGATGCCCTCGCCGCGTGCGTAGACGAGCGTATTGGCCGTTCCGAGGTCGATCGCCAGGTCACGTGCCACTAGTCGACCTCGTCCCGGCCACCGTCGGCGTCGTCGGCCCCGTCGGAGACCCCGACGACACCCTCGGCCGCTGCGTCACCGACCTGGTCGTCGTCCGGTGTCAGCACGGTCACGCCCGCACGGTCCTCGACACGCTCCGGGGCCAGCGCGGCCATCTGGTCGCTGAACCGGTCGATGCCCGCAGTGGGCGAGGTCTCCGGACGGTTCCGCAGCCACACGAACGTCACCGCCACGGCGGCCAGGACCGCCGGCACGATCAGGAACAGGAGGTTCCCCATCAGACCACCAACCCGAACTCGGCCAGGGTGCCGTGGTCGGCGCACCGACAGTTGGGTGACCACGACTCGCCGTCGGCCCACCGCTCGAGCTTCCAGATCGGAGCCGTCGCCTTGACCGCCTCGATCACGAATGCAGCGGCCGGGAACGCCTCGTCACGGTGCGGCGAGGACACGGCCACCACGACGGCGTCCTCGCCAACGGCCACCGCCCCGGTGCGGTGCAGCACCGCCACCCGGGCCACGGTCGGCCAGGTGGTCCGGGCCCGCTCGACGATCCGCTGCATCTGGCGAACGGCGTAACGGTCGTAGGCCTCGTAGACGAGTTCGACGACCCCGGTCCGACCCTCGGAGTGGTCGCGGGCCGTGCCGACGAAGGTCACGACCGCGCCACTCGACGGACGACGGACCCACGACCCGACCTCGGCCACGGGCAGGTGACCCGCACGCAGCCCGCACCACGTGTGGTCGTCGACCAGGTCGGCGGGATCCCGGACCGGAGGGTCCTCAGCGCCCACGGCGGGGACGCTCGGTCGCACGGGGTCGGCCAGCACGCCGCCATCGTAGGGAACGGAACGCCTGCACCCGTAGCCGGACGGGCCGCGCCCGACGGACGGCTCCCGGTCGTTATCTTCGGGGCCGTGCCTCCCGCCGACCCCGACGACCCGTTCGACGACCGCGTCGACGGGTGGGTCGACGGGTGGAACGACGGCGGTTCCCGGCCCGATGGCGAGCGCGGGTGGCGGCACCCCAGCGAGATCGCCATGCAGGCCCGACAGCAGGAGGATCGGGCCCGGCCGCGTCGGATCGCCGCGCTGGCGTTCCTCGTGCTCGGCGGTGCGATCGTGGCGATCGGGGTCGCGCTCGGTTGGGGCTGGGTCCCCGCCGGCGAGGACGAGACCGCCGACAGCGGCGCCGATCCGGCGGCGGTGGTGTCGTTGACCCTGGTGTCGGACACCGGCACGACGACCCGGACCGGAGTGGTCGTGGGTCGCGACGATCGCATCGTGACCCGGTCGGCCGGCCTGGGTCCTGACACGCAGGTGTGGGTGGCGGTCAGCGGGCGCGAGCCCATGCTGGCCCGGGTGGCCGGCGCCGACCCGGAACTCGGTCTGAGCGTGCTGGAGGTCGACTCGCCGGTCGGTCGGACCTGCGAGCTCGCCGAGGCACCCGATGTCGGCGAGGAGCTCGTCGTCTGGTCGGCTGCGGTGGCCGAACGACGCCCCGAGCGCCGGGCGACCAGTGTCCAGGCCACCGACGTCGACGAGATGCAGGTCGACGGGACCCTCCGTCGCGGACTGTTCCTCACCTCCGACGAGACGGGTCCGGCGACACCGACCCTCGCCGTGGCCGCGACGGACGTGCTCGCCCCGGAGGCCGCCGACGGCGTCGTCTACGACGACACCGGGCGTCTGGTGGGGGTCGTCGTGTCCCGACGGACCGGATCGGGCCACCTCGTGGTGTCATCGGTGGCCGATCTGGCCGCAACGGTGGATCGCCTCGATGCATCGGCGTCGGCGGACGTGACGCCCGTGAGCTCCACGGTCGTCGGGGCCACCGGCGGCGGCTGACGCCGGGACGAGCACGGCGGCGGCTGACGCCGGGACGAGCACGGCGGCGGCTGGCGCCGGGGCGAGCACCTGCCCGGGAGGCAGCGCCCTAGCATGTTCCGGTGGACGACGACCGACCCGAGGACGACCGACCCAACGATCCGGGCGGGTTCGGCTTCGGCGGGTTCGGAGGCGGTGACCTCGGCGACATCGGGTTCTTCCTCCAGGATCTGACGCGCATGCTGACCGGGTCGGGTGGTTCCGGACCGTGGGACTCGGCCGCGCAGCTCGCCGGATCCATCGCATCCCGCGGCGCACCCGAGTCGAACGTGGACCCGGTCGACCGGATGGCGGTCGAGCAGCTGGCCCGGGTCGCCGAACTGCAGGTACAGGACGCGACCGGCCGGGCGTCCGATCCCCCGGTCCGGCTCGTACCGCTCAACCGGTCCCAGTGGGCCCGGACCTTCCTGAACGACGAGCAGGATCTGCTCGAGCGCATCGCCGGCTCGATCGGTCAGGCTCTGCAGTCACAGCTCGGGGGACTCGACATCGACGAGTTGGCCGGCTCGGAGGAGCAGCCCAGCCCCTTCGGCGTCTCGCCCGAGGCCCTCATCCGCCAGGTGATGGGGATGATGGGGCCGATGCTGCTCGGCATGATGGCAGGGAGCACGGCCGGCCACCTGGCCGCCCGGGCGCTCGGCCACTACGAGCTGCCGCTCCCCCGGCCCGCCGACGAACCGCTCTCCATGGTGCTGGCGAACGTCGACGAGTTCGCCCGCAGCTGGAGCCTGCCCGAGGACTCGATCCGACTCTGGGTGTGTCTCTCCGACGTGGTCCACCACCAGGTCCTGACCCTCCCGCACGTGCGCGACCATCTCGGGGCGCTGCTCCGTGAGTACGCGCAGGGATTCGACCACGATCCCGAGGAGTTGGACCGCCGGATGCGGGAGCTCGGGATCGACGACCTGCTCGGCTCCGGCGAGCCGGACATGGCGGCCGTCCAGCGGCTGGCGGGCGACCCCGACCTGCTGCTCGGGGCCATGCAGTCACCGGCGCAGCGGGCCCTGATGCCCCGGATCGAGGCGATCGTCGCCGCGGTCGAGGGGTACGTGGACGTCATCCTGGACACGATCGGGGCGCGCCTCATCGCCGACTACGACCAGGTGACCGAGGCGTTGCGCCGTCGGCGGGTGGAGTTCGGACCCGAGGCCAGGTTCGTCGAGCGGATCTTCGGCCTGGAGCTGTCGCAGGCCACCTTCGACCGCGGCACAGCGTTCGTGTCCGGCCTCGTCGAGCGGGCCGGCACGGGCGTCTTCGAGGTCCTGTGGTCGGACACCGAGTCGCTGCCGACCCCGGCCGAGCTCGACGCACCGGGCCTGTGGCTCGCGCGGGTGGGAGTTGACGCCGGTCCCGTCGACAGCGACCTCACGTCGCTGGGCGAGGTCGAGATCCCCGACACCCTCCCCGACGACTGGACCTGAGCACCGGGGACATCCGGGTCCCCGCAGGTTGTGCGCCGCGCTCCGGAGCCGGAGCACGCGATCCGAGGACGATCAGTCGGACTGACGGCGGGCCCGTCGGTCCGACACGGAGCGCCGGACGTTGGACCCCACCTGTCGGACCGTCGGGATCCGGGGCGGCTGCCGACCTCGGCGGACCGCCGAGGTACCGGCCAGGTAGAGGGCTCCGGCTGCGGTGGCGGCCAGACCGACGAACACCGAGCCGAGTCGCGTCGGCATGGGCACCACGACGGGGATGAACGCCCCGAGCACCCAGGCCACCTGGAACCGGGACTCGAATCGTGCGAACGAGCGGCCCCGGTTGGCGTCGGGCGCGTCCCGCTGGACCACCGCGTCGAACGCCTGCTTTGCCGACGATGCCGCCACCGCCACGAGCAGGGCCAGCGCCGCCTGACCCGCCAACCCTCCCAGGAGGAACCCTGCGCCGCCGGCGACCACGGCGAGTCCGACCGCCACCGCCAGCAGGTACTCCTCGGGGAACCGACGGCGGAGCAACGGCGACACGGCGGCACCGAGCAGACCACCAGCAACGCTCATGGCGACGATGACCCCGAAGTGCCATGCGGGCGGGCCGACCGGAGCGAAGACGTCGGCGACCTGAACCCGCTCGTCCACGAATCGGCTCCCGACCAGTCGCCCCAGGGCCGTGCCCGACGGCGGCGGGCCCGTGTCGCCCCGCAGTGCGAACGCCAGCAGGAAGGTCACGAACCCGACGATCGCCCGGAGCGTGCCCATGGCCGACGCCGACGTCAGCACTCCGGCGCTGCGCAGCTCGGCCTTCTCCTCGGTGCCCGCCGGTTCGGTGGCGACCGTGGTCCGAGGCACGTACATGGCTGCGATCACCGCAGCGGTGAAGGCGACGGCCGCCAACGCCATCACGTGCCCGGCGCCGATCAACAGGAGCAGCGCCCCGGGGATTCCTGCGGCGAAGCCGCCCAGCCCGGAGAGCAACTGGAGCTTCGAGTTGGCCTCGACCAGCTCACCGTCGGAGTGCACGACGGTCGGAACGATCGCGGCCTTGGCCACCTGGTACCCCTTGGCCAGGACGAGCATGAGGAACGCCTCGGGGAACAACAGGAGGCTGTCGTTGGCCACGGCCGACACCATCAGCACCGCCAGCAGCGCCCGGCCGACCGCCGAGCCGACGAGCACCAGTTGGTGACCACCCCGGGCCCGGTCCATGGCCGGGCCGATGAGTGGTCCCACGATGGCGAAGGGGGCCATGGTGAACAGGAGGTACAGGGCGATCCGCCAGCGGGCGCCCGACGGGTCCACATCGAAGAAGAGGGAGCCGGCGAGCGCCATGGCGACGAGCGCATCGCCGGCGACCGACAGGACGTGGGCGACGGCGAGGCGACCGAACGGGGTGCGGGCCACCCCAGCCACCCCCGTCGACGCGGTGGTCACCGGTGCCCCACGCCGGCCGTCTCGGCGAACGCGTCGGGCTGCGTCGGGGGACGACCGGGGGTCGGGGCCGCTCACGGCGTCATGCTACGGGTCGCCGCCGACGGGGGCGGCGGCGACCGGCGTGTCTGCGTCGGTCAGCCCCGATGGGCGACGAACTCGAACTTGTAGCCGAGACCGCGGATCGTCACGATCCGGACGGGTCGGGACGGGTCGTCCTCGACCTTCGAACGGAGCCGCTTGATGTGGACGTCGAGGGTCTTGGTGTCGCCCACGTAGTCGCTGCCCCACACCCGGTCGATCAGTGTCGCCCGCGGCAGCACCCGACCGGCGTTCTCCATGAGCAGACTCAGGAGCTCGAACTCCTTGAGCGGCAGGCTCACGAGCTCACCATGGACCCGGACCTCGTGACTGTCGGTGTCGAGCTCCACGCCGTCGTGGCGCAGGACGTCGGTGGGCTCGACCGGCGACTCCCCCACCCGCGGCTGCCGGCGCAGGACCGCCCGCATCCGGGCCACGAGCTCCCGGAGCCGATACGGCTTGGTGACGTAGTCGTCGGCGCCGACCTCGAGCCCGACCACCGTGTCGATCTCGGCGGTCTTGGCCGTGACCATGATGATCGGGACGTCGCTGCGCTGACGCATCTCCCTGCAGACGTCGAGGCCCGACACCGTCGGGAGCATCACGTCGAGGAGGACGAGGTCCGGGCGGATGTCGTCGAAGCGGTCCAGGGCCTCGGCACCGTCGCGGGCGACCTCGATCTCGAAGCCCTCCCGCCGCAGTCCCACGGTCAGCGCATCGATGAACGCCTCCTCGTCCTCGACCACCAGCACCGTCGGTGTCGTCGTGCTCATTGCTCAACCTCCAGGCTGTCCAGCCGGTTGGGGCCCGGCTCGACGATGTCGAACCCGTCCTCGTCGATCTCGAAGTCCTCGACCGCCGCGCCGGTCACCGGCGCCACGCCCGGGGCGAACCGTCCGCGACCGGTGGCGGACGCCCGAGGCAGCACCAGCGTGAAGGTCGACCCGACCCCCTCGGTGGAGTCCACCTGCACGTCGCCACCGTGGTTGCTCGCGACGTGACGAACGATCGCCAGGCCCAGGCCCGTGCCACCGGTCTCGCGACTGCGGGCCCGGTCGACCCGGTAGAACCGTTCGAAGATGCGGTCCAGATCACGCCGGGGCACCCCGACGCCGTGGTCCGTCACGTAGAGCCGGACCACGCCGTCGTCCCGGTCGTCGACCGCTTCGACGACGACCTCGGAGCCGGCCTGGGAGTACTTCACCGCGTTGTCGAGCAGGTTGAACACCGCCGACACGAGCTGGCGTTGGTCACCCTCGACCGCCACGTCGGCCTCCACGTCGACCCGGACCCGGATGTCGGCCTGGTCGGCCGCAGAGGAGATCCGGCTGTCGGCCTCGGCGACGACGGACAGGACGGCGACGGTTCCGAACTCGGCGTCGTCACCGAACTCGATGCGGGACAACTCGAGCAGGTCGTCGACCGTGCGACTCAGCCGGTCCGCCTCGACGATCATGCGGTCGGCGAGCCGTTCGACGATCTCCGGGTCCGGTTCGTCGCGAATCGTCTCGGCGAGCAGGCCGAGTGCACCGATCGGCGTCTTGAGCTCGTGGGAGATGTTGGCAACGAAGTCCCGGCGCACCGTCTCGGTCCGACGCTGCAGCGAGCGGTCCTCGACCACGGCGATGGCCCCGCCGCCGCCCGGTGCGAGCGGCGATGCGGCCACGACGAACGACTCCGCCGGCGGACCGAACAACTCGACGACCCGTCGGACGTGGTGCCCGTTGGCGGCCTCCGCGAGCAGCTCCTCGACGGCCGCCGCCACCAGCACGTGACCGTCACGCGCCTCGGCCAGCGATGCGGCCGCCCGGTTCCGGTAGAGCTCGGACCCGTCCTCGCCCCAGATCACCACTCCGTGCTCCAGTCGATCGACCGCGCGTCGGAGCCGGTCGGCCAGCTCGGCACCTCCGGCCGGGTCGACCTCCGGGCTTCCGGCACCGGTGGATGGCGACAGGGCGGTGGCGGTGTCCGTGACGGTGGCAGGGGTGGCACGCTCCTGTCGCTGCAGCTGCGCCTGGAGGGCGGTCACCGACCGACGCTCCCGGCCCAGCACGACGACCGATCCGACCAGCGCTGCGCTCGAGGCCACTGCGACCGCCCAGGCGAGCACTGCGCTCACACCCCGCCGTCGGTGGGTCCGCCGATGGCGTCGGACCCGGCATCGTCCTCGGCACCGAGCCCCCGGAGTCGATGGCGGGCCGAACCGCTGTGCTCCGGGAGCCAGCCCGTGACCATGTACATGACGCGCTCACCGATGTTGACGGCGTGGTCGCCGATCCGCTCGTAGTAGCGCCCGATCATGGCGAGCTGGACGGCGCCCTGCAGCCCCAGGTGCTCGTCGGAGTGGCGGGTGAAGATCGCCTGGACGTAGTTGACCTGGAGTTCATCGAGCCGGTCGTCGATGTCATCGAGCGCTGCTGCGAGCGAGGTGTCGGCGTCGACGTAGGAGTCGATCGCGGCCCGGATGAGGAAGCCCGCCTCCACCCCCATCTGCTCGATCAGGCCCCGCAGCTGGGGACCGAACTCGACGTCGTAGATGCGCCGTGAGGCCTTGCACACGTTGACCATCAGGTCCGCCGACCGTTCCAGCTCGGAGATCAGCCGCAGGGTCGTGAGGACGAACCTCAGGTCGCCGGCGATCGGCGCCTGGAGGGCCAGCAGCTGACAGCACCGCTCCTCGAGACCCAGGCAGAAGTCGTCGATCACGTCGTCGCCGTCGATCAGCACCTGGGCCGCGTGGAGGTCGCGATCCAACAGAGCCGCGGTCCCACGGCCGATCGTCTCGGAGACCATCGCCCCCAGTCGGATCAGGTCGGAACGAAGGTTCTCGAGCTCCTCCTGGAACTCGTTGCGCAGCGTCTCCAAGATTCCTCGGTTCCGCTCAGCCGAATCGGCCGGTGATGTACTGCTCGGTCCGCTCGTCAGCCGGGTTCGAGAACACCTTCTCGGTCGTGTCGTACTCGACCAGCAGACCGGTTCGACGGTCACTGTCGGAGTCGACCTCGGTGGCGAAGAACGCCGTGCGGTCGCTCACGCGGGCCGCCTGCTGCATGTTGTGTGTGACGATCACGATCGTGTAATCGGTCTTGATCTCACGCATCAGGTCCTCGATCCGGGCCGTGGCGATGGGGTCGAGCGCCGAGCAGGGCTCGTCCATCAGCAGCACCTCGGGCTCGACGGCGATGGCCCGGGCGATGCAGAGCCGCTGCTGCTGACCACCGGACATGCCCATGGCCGACTCCTTGAGCCGGTCCTTGACCTCGTCCCACAGTGCCGCCTTGGTCAGCGACCGCTCGACCGTGTCGTCGAGGTCCGACTTCTTCTTGGTCCCGCCGATCCGCGGCCCGTAGGCGACGTTGTCGTAGATCGACTTGGGGAACGGGTTGGGCTTCTGGAACACCATGCCGATCCGTCGGCGAACCTCGACCGGGTTCACCTTGGGGTCGTACAGGTTCACACCGTGGTAGTCGATCGACCCCTCCACCGTGGCTCCCGGGATGAGGTCGTTCATGCGGTTGAAGCACCGGATCACGGTGGACTTCCCGCAGCCGGACGGTCCGATGAACGCCGTGATCTCGCTCCGGGCGATGTCCAGATCGACCCCGCGGACCGCCCGGAAACCCGAGTAGAGCACCGACAGTCCGTCTGTCCGGAAGACCGTGTAGCGGTCCCTCGGCACCTCCGCTGACGAGTGGCCGACGTCCAGGTGCACGGAGCTGGCGTCGTCCCGCGGATCGCTCGGATCACCGCGGGTCACGGCGGTGGCGTCCAACTGGTCCTCCAGGATCGAATCGTCGTTCACGACCGCCTCTTCTCGAAGTGGTTCCGGGCAAGGATTGCAGCCGAGTTGGCGACCAACAACACGACCAACAGGACGAGCGCCGAAGCCGACGCCAGTGACAACCACTGTTCGGCCGGTCGCTTGGTCGCCACGTACACCAGCATGGGAAGGGCGGTGTAGTTGCTCTGGAGCTGCGACATGATGCTCCCGCCCGAGGTCGTGAGCAGGCCGGTGGCGGTGCCGATGATCAGCAGCGGGGCCGCTTCACCAAGCGCCCGGGCGAAGCTCAGCACGGTCCCGGTGAGGATCCCCGGCGCGGCGTACGGCAGCACCTGGGTCCGGATGACCTCCCACTGGGTCGCACCCAGGCCGAACCCGGCTTCCCGCAGTGGTTGCGGTACCGCCCGGATCGCCTCGGCCGCCGTGATCACGACGACGGGCAGGACGAGGATGGCCATGGTCAACCCGGCGCTCATGAGGGACGACCCGCCCGTGAGATCCCCGAGCAACCCCTTGAAGACGAACAGCCCGAGCAGCCCGTAGACGACTGCGGGAACGCCGGCGAGGTTTCGCACGAGCACGTTGACCGAGCGTGAGAAGAGGTTGTCCGAGGCGTACTCCTCCAGATACACCGCAGCGGCGACACCGAGCGGGAAGGAGATGATCGCAACGAACACGAGGATCCCGATTGACCCACGGATCCCTTGGGACACACCGAAGCGTGCCGGACTGCCCGACAGCTTCCCGCTGAGGAAGTCGCCGATCGATCGTTCCTGGAAGACCGGGAGCGCGCCGTCGACCACGGAGTAGAGCAGCCAGACGAGCACGGCGAGCGCCAGGAACAGCGCCAGGAGCAGTGCCGCCTGGAAGGCCAACCCCTTGCCGTCGACCGACCTGCCGGAAGCGATGCTCGCAGCGACCTCGGCGTCGATCGCCTCGTCGGGCGGGGTCAGCAGGGTGCTCACGTCAGTACTCCTGCCGGAACCGCCGGACGAACCGGTCGGCCACGAGGTTCAGGGCGAAGGTCATGAGGAACAGGAGGAACCCCACCAGGTAGAGGCTCTGGACCGCATTGCCGACACCGGTCACCTGATCCGATCCGCTCGCAAGATTCGCCATGGCGGCGGTCATCGTCAGGCCGGAGTCCGCAGGGTTCGGTTGGAAGGCCGACCCGCCGGCCGCCCCCCCGGCGAGCGTCACGACGAGCGTCTCGCCGATGGCACGGGACACCGCAACGATGAACGCCGCGACGATGCCCGAGAGCGCCGCGGGCAGGACAACCCGGACCGTCGTGGTCATCTTCCTGGCGCCCAGGCCCACGCTCGCCTCACGGAGGCTGTCGGGAACCGACGAGAGGGCGTCCTCGGAGATGGAGGCGACCAGCGGGATGATGAGCACACCCACACCGACTCCTGCGGCGAGCAGGCTGCCCCGCTCGGCCGAGGTGAAGATCCGCTGGACCAGTTCCGGACTGATGAAGTTCAGGGTGAAGAACCCGATGATGACCGACGGGATGCCGGCCAGGATCTCGAGCGCGGGCTTCAGCACCTTGCGCACACCCGGGCGGGCGTACTCCGACAGGTAGACGGCCGTCGCCAGACCGATCGGACCGGCCACGCAGATGGCGATGGCCGTGATCCACAACGTCCCCACGAAGATCGTGGGGAGCCCGAACTTGCCCTCCCGCGGGAACCACCCGTCGGCGAACAGCGACGACAACTCCACGTCGGTCAGGAAGGCGACCGCCTCCACGGCGACCGTGGCCACGATCGCGAACGTGATGACGATGGCGCTGGACGCTGCGAGCAGGAAGATCCAACGCATTCGCCGTTCGGTCGCCCGACGGCGTCGATCGCCGGCCAGGTCGGCCAACGTCACCGGGGGAGGTGATTCGGTCAGGGTCATTCGGAGATCAGCCTCGCGCGTCGGCGGGGTGCCGGGTGACTCGATCGGACACCCGGCACCCCGCCCTCAACGCTCCTGGTGACCGGAACGTCAGCCGGCGGCCGTCGTGGTGGTCTCGGCGGCGGATCCGCCGTCGACGGCAGCGGTCCAGGCGGCCTGGGACGCCTCGAGCTGGTCGGCGGGCAGCGCCACGTAGCCCGCCTCGGTCGAGAACTGCTCGGCGTTGTCGAGGTAGTAGGTGACGAATGCCTGGAGCGCCGGCGACGACGAGGCCTTGGCCGTGTTCACGTAGATGTAGAGGGTCCGGCTCAGCGGGTAGGTGCCGTCGGCCACCGTCTCCGCCGTCGGCGACACACAGCCCTCACCGGCATCGATGGCGATCGCGCCGACGTCGGACTGCTCGGCGAAGGCGAAGCCGACCCACCCGAAGGACGTCGGCGAGCTCTGGATGCCACGGATGATCTCGTTGTCGTCGGCCAGACCGCCGAACGTCCGGGTCGCCTTGGGCGGATCCTCACCCAGTCGCTCCTCGGTGATGCCCTCGAGCGCCAGTTCCACGAACGAGTCGTAGGTGCCGGACTCCTGTCCGGGGGCGAAGATCTTCAGCTCGGCATCCGGGAGCGGCGTCGTCGCACCGAACTGGGCCGCATCGCTCCACTTGGCGACGCTGTCCGACTCGGGTCCGACCAGGCCGTAGAGATCCTCGAGCTTGAGGCAGGCCACCGCCGTGTTCTCGGCGTTGGTGACGACGGTCAGCGCGTCCGATGCGACGGCGAGTTCGACGTACTCGACGCCGGCGTCCTTGCACAGCTGCACCTCCTCGTCCTTGATCTTCCGGGAGGCGTCCGCGATGTCGGCTTCGCCGGCGCAGAACTTCTTGAACCCGTCACCGGTGCCCGGGCCCTCGACGGTGATGTCGACGCCCGGGTTGTCGGCGTTGAACGACTCGCCGGCCAGCGCTGTGATGGGCTCGACGGTCGACGAACCGGTGGCGAAGATCGCCCCGGTCAGGTCGGCGTCAGCGGATCCTGAACCGCTGCCGGATTCCGAATCGCCGCCGCAGGCGACGGCGACCAACGAGAGAGCGGCGGTCGCCACCACGGCGGCGACCAGACGGGAACGGTGCATGCGGAGACTCCTCGGGGTGAATGCTGCGGATTCGTCGGTCCGGACCACCGGTCCGACGGCGCCGAACCTAAGGAAGACGACCGAACCCCAGCCATCCGCAAGGTGTCGCGGAGGTGAACTGTCCCCGAAGTCTCGGTGGACGACCCCGAAACCGAGCGGGAATTCGCTGCTCAGGAGTCGTCCAGAGCGCCCGAGGTGACCAGAAGGTGAACGAGTTCGAGGTCGTCCTCATAGCTCAGCGGCGACTCCTCCGAACGGAGGTCATCGAGCGACACCCACCTGACGCGGTCCACCTCGCCGTCCGAGCCCGCACCGGTCGCCCGGGCATCACCGTCGACCGTCATGGCCCACCACCGAACCCGCTTCGACCTGCACCGACCCTTGCGGTCGGTCACCTCGTACTCCTGGCCGCGGCCGAGCTCCGGCCCGAGCCGACAGCGGAGGCCGGTCTCCTCGGCCACCTCACGCAGCGCCGTGTCCCGGTCCCGTTCGTCGCCGTCCCGCTTGCCCTTCGGGAAGCTCCAGTCGTCGTAGCGCGGCCGGTGGACCACCAGGCCCTCGACCTGACCTCGGCGACGCCGCCACACCAGCCCTCCGGCGGCCTGCACGA
>CAYMKW010000047.1:0-19381 GCA_964391365.1 uncultured Microthrixaceae bacterium
CCTGGCGTTCAGCGACCGAGGACGAGCAGGCCGCCGACAGCGAGTTCGATCGCACAGCCGGCCAGGTTCTCCTTGGACGCATTCCGATCGACGACCAGCGACACGACTCGGCCGCCGAACGCTCCGAGCCACGCAGCACCGAGTACCAGCGCGGCGTCGGCCGACCCGATGGCGAGCACGGCGACGCCCGCCCCGATGAAGAGCCCGCCATAGGTGGCCCGGAACTCTGACACTCCGAGACGCCCCGGCAGATCGAGGCCGATGACCCTGCTCACCTGCTGGGGCCAGATCAGCCCGAGTAGTCCGGCGAGGATCGAGACGCTGGCGCCAATGACGGCGGGAAGTTGCACGACACCCGGAACCTGAGCGGCGCTGCGTGCATTCCCTGGGCTGCTCCCTGACACCAGCGCGCGCCGGGATGCAGCTTCAACGTCAACACCAGTTCGACAGATGTTTGACCTCTGTTGTACGGTCACGCCGTGGCCGACGCAGACGGTTCAACCGCATCGCGGCTGGCGCAGTTGGGGCTCACACTTCCTGACCCCCTTCCGCCGTTCGGCGAGTACGTCCCTGCCGTGCGGTCCGGGAACCAGTTGTGGGTGGGTGGACACTTCGGCACTCGATCGGACGGTTCGATCTGGACGGGCAAGGTCGGTTCCGACGTGTCGATGGACGAGGCGCAGGAGGCAGCCGGGTCGGCGGCGCTCCACCTGCTCGCCACGGTCGACGCCGAACTCGGCTCGCTCGACGAGGTCGCGCAGATCGTCCGCGTGTACGCAGTCGTGAACTCCACGCCCGATTTCCTCGGCCAGACCGCAGTGATCGACGCGGCGTCGGCGGTGTTCGTCGGCGTGTTCGGAGAACGCGGGCGGCATGCACGACTGGCGGTCGGCGTCGCCGCACTTCCGGGTGATCTCGTCCTGGAGATCGAGGCGTTGGTGGAAGTGTTCGACCGAGGAGCGATGCCTCCCGACCGGAGCGGTTCGTGATGGTGCCCCGTGAATCCGGGTTCCAGTTCGGAGGCCGACTGTCGCTCGATCTGACCTGGACGCTCCGATACCGCTCGGTCGACCCAACCGAGCTGCTCGCGACGCCCGCTGATCTCGACGACTGGATCACCACGGCTGTGGCGCCCGTTCGTCATCTGGCGGAGCACGGGGACCTCGCATCGGCGATCGAGCTCCGGGAGGCGATCTACGCAGGAGCCGCATCGCGAATCGCGGGCGAGGACATCGATCGTGGCATCCGAGGACTCCTCAACGGCTGGGCGAGACGGCCGGCACCGTTTCGCTCACTGGGCGGGCACGCTGACGCACCGTTGCAGCTTCGGCCGGGTGCGGAGGTGGAGTCCGCATTGGCCGCGGTCGCTCTGGACGCCGTGGACCTGTTGGCTTCCGGCGACGGTCGACTCCGGCGCTGCGAAGGACGGGGATGTTCGCTCCTGTTCCACGACGCGTCACGCCCCGGGACCCGCCGCTGGTGCTCCACCGAGCGGTGCGGGAACCGGGTGAACACCACAACCTATCGCCGGCGTCGGACCGGCGAGCAGCCACGTAACTAAGGAGACCGACATGCTGATCATGAAGCCGAACTGCGAGTGCTGCGACCGGGACCTGGACCCGTCCGGTGCCGACGTCCGGATCTGTTCGTTCGAGTGCACCTGGTGCTCGAGCTGCGCAGATCACCTGGGTGGCACCTGCCCCAACTGCGGAGGAGCGCTCGTGCAGCGTCCTGCGCGCGACGCCTCGCTCCTGGAGGCGTTCCCCGCGTCGCCCGAACGGGCGCCGGCGAGTCACGGCTGCTCCTGAGGTCCCGACGGGTGTTGGACGGTGCGCCGGCGGAGTGACTAGAGCCCGACCTCGGTCGGGAGCCGGAGGGCCCATACCGCTGCGCCGACCACGATGACGGTGGCGACCACGACCATGCCGGCGCGCAGCTCGAAGACTCCGATACGTGACTGGATGCCGAGCAGGAACAGTCCCGCGGCGATCAACAGCACGGCGAGCACGTAGTCACCCGCAGCGGCGTCGGCGGTCTCGGCCGCCGTCTCGTACCGCTGGGCCTCAGCCTCCAGTCGCGTCGAGGCCGTCTCGTCCGGCGTCACGTACTCGTCCATCTCGAGCGGTGAGCCCGGGGCGTCGGTGTTGGAGAAGGGGTCGAGTGCGAGCCACGAACGGAACGCCGTGTCGAGCTCTGGCGAGAAGCGCTGTTCGGCGAACGCCGCCCGCGCGGCGTTGCCGTCGGAGGTGGCCTCCAACCAGCGGTCGAAGGCGCCCAGGTCGGCCTGGGCCTGCTGGGTGGCCCGCTGCTCCGCCCGGAAGGCCTGCAGCTGCAGTACCGACGATCGTGTGTCGAGCCGACTCTGGTCGCCGCTCAACTGGGTCGACTGGTAGGCGCACCACGCCGACAGGAGGGCGCTGAGCGACAACAGGACGGTGATGACCAGCTCCAGCAACCGTTCCCGAGGTGAGTTGGCGACCTGTTCCTCGCCGGTCGCCTCCTCGTCCCGCTCGACCGCCTCCCGATCGTCGTCGGTCGGTCCGATGGGCTCGGGCACGCATGGAGCCTACGCGGCGGAGCCCTCCGGCTGGGTGGTGATCGCCCAGATCACGAGGATGTCGAGCACCATCACGGTCAGGGCCCAGATCGGGAACGCCGGGACGAAGAAGAAGTTGGCCACCAGACTGAGCGATGCCATGACCACGCCCAGGACCCGGGCGCCGGGACTGCCGACGAGCAGGCCCAGCCCGGCGATGAAGGCCAGCGCGCCGGCGCCGAACAGGAGCCAGCCCCAGGTCGTCAGGTCGAAGAACACCGCGCCCCGGTTCGACCACACGATCCACTGGTCGTTGAGGATCGCCACGGCCCCGTAGGCGGCGTTGATGACCCCTCCGAGCACGAGGACGACGGAGGCGAACACCAGCCGGCCTGCAGTCTCCGCCTGAGGGACGGCGGCGGCCCGGGAGGAGGCCGAGCCTCCGGGCGGCGGGTCGTCACCGACGATCCGCTCGTTGGTCCCGTCGACCGACTCCAGGGTCTGCTGGCTCATGGTGGTGCTCCTCGTTCGGTGCCGCCCGGCCGACCCGCGCGACGCTCCCCCTCCTGATCGGGTGGGTAACGACCGGATGAAGGGGCGGAACCCGGATCGCGGAGGTGCGCCCCGACGCCGGGCGCGCTTGCATGGTGGGGTGGAGAGCGGAACGAACGAGCACGGCCCGTGGCCAGGGGGCGCCCAGCCCGAGTTGACCGACGGCCGGTTGCGCGTGCGCCCGTGGCGGTCCGAGGACGCATCCTGGCTCGCCGCCGCATGTCAGGACCCCGAGATCCAGCGTTGGACCACCGTCCCGAGCCCCTACACCGAGTCCGACGCCACGCGGTTCGTCACCGACCTGGCCCCGAACGCGTGGAACCAGGGACGTGGCTGGCACGCTGCGGTCACCGACGCCGCCACCGGCGACGGCCTGGGTGCCGTCGGGGTCGTGCTCGTCGCCGGGCTCGACGGCGTGGCCGAGGTCGGCTACTACACGGCGGTGCACCGACGCCGACGGGGTGTCACCAGCGGCGCCGTCGGGCTGGTCGTCGACTGGGTCTGGTCGGCCACCGGTGTGGATCGACTCGAGCTCCACGTGGACCCCCGCAACCGGGCGTCGGCCGCCGTTGCGCTCCGGTGCGGGTTCTCCCTCGACGGGGTCCTGCCGGGGCGGGGCGTCCACCGGGGTGAGCGGCACGACGTCGCGCTCTACTCGCTGATCCGGCCGTGAGCACGCACACCCCGTGACGATCGCATCCTCGTTGCGCCGCGTGGCCGTCGACCACGTGGTCCGTCCGCTCGTGGTCGACCCCGGCGGCTACGTCGTCCGGCGCGCCCTGAGGGTGGCGGTCCTGGGCACCGCGGCGTTCGTGGTCGTCGGGCGACTGCTGCACCGGGATGCCGAGGCCGCCGCGGCCCTGTTCGCCATCATCGCGCTGGACGGGTTCACCGACTTCTGGGGGCCGCCCCGCCGTCGGTTCGTCCGGTACGTCGCTGCCGGAGCCGTGGCGGCGTGTGCGTTCCCACTGGTCGAGGTCGTCCGGTCCGAGACGTGGTTGCTCCTGGCCGTGACCGCCATGGTCACGTTCGCCACCTACTTCGCAGGCGTCCTGGGCGGACCGTTCTTCGCCGCACGGTTCCCGATCATGATCGCCTACCTCTACGCGGCCACGACCCCCCAACTCGGCGGTTCCATCCGCGAGGACGTCGTCGGCTGGATGCTCGGCACCGTGGCGGCCGCAGGCGCCTCGGCCCTGTTGTGGCCGGCGTCCCGGCGGTATCCGATCCGGTCGCTCGTGGCGGACGTCGCCGTCGAACTGTCCCGGTGCCTGCGACACCCCGAAGGGGCCGACCCGGCCACGCTGCACGTCCTGACCGACCGGTTGCGGTCGGTCACCACGGCGCGGCGACTGCGCACGGGTGCCCCCGCCGCCCCCGACCGGCTCCTGGCCGAGGCGGTCCACCAGACCGAACGACTGGTTGCGATGGTCACGCTCGTCGCGACGGGAGCGGCGGGCCGCATCGAGCCGGCCCATGCGCCCGAGGACGAGCGGCTCCGCTCCGTCATGGCCGACGTGCTCGACACCGTCGCCGAGGTCATCGGATCGTCGCCGCAGTCGACACAGCGGGCGACACCGGTGCCCTGTCCCGTGCTCGTCGACGCCATCGCCGCCCACCTCGAAGCCGGTCGTGAGCGTGTCGAGTCGCCGGGGTCGACCCCGGCGCAGGTCGACGTCGCCGTGGCGTCGAGCGACGTCCGCGCGATCGCCGTCGCTGCGCTGGTCCTCGCCGAGCTCGTGGAGGCCTGGCGCAACGGGGGCAGTGGTGGGCTCGGGGTCGACGCCCTCACGTCGAGCGGCCCCGTCGACTCGATCCGGCGCCACGCCAGCCTCGACTCGCTGTGGTTCCGCAACTCGTTGCGGGCGACGGTGGCGATCACCGCTGCGGTCGGGCTGGTCGCCCTGGGGGCGGGTTCCGGTCGTGGGTTCTGGCTGGTGCTCGGGACCATGTCGGTGCTGCGGGCCGACCTGTCGACGATCTCCCGGACCGCGACCACGGCGATCGCAGGGACGGCGATCGGATACCTCGTGTCCACGGCACTGCTCGACCTGGTCGGCGGCGACGAGTACGTCCTCTGGGTGTTCCTGCCGGTGCTGTTGTTCCTGACGGCCTCGGCGTCCGGTCTGCACCCACTGGTCAGCTCGGCGTCGTTCACGACCTTCGTGGTGGTCACGGTGACGATCACCAACCCGGCGTTCGACGGCGCCGGCCAGGTACGGCTCGTGAACATCGCGATCGGTGCGCTGGTGGCGCTGGTGATCGCCGTGGTGCTCTGGCCCCGGGTGGGCACGGTTCCGGAGGGCGCGGTGGCGCACGTGCTGCGACGGCTCGCCGACGGACTCCGCTCCGCCCCCGACGGAACCCGCGACGACCCGACGGCGCAGCTCGTCGACCTCGACCGTGTGTTCGACATGGTCGAGACGTCGGCGCCGCACAGCGTCCCGGTACGGATCCGCTCCCAGCTCCAGGCGATCGCCGAGGTGGCGGCGACCGCGACCCTGCTCGCCGACGGCGCTCCGGGTCGCCTCGGTGTCGTGCCGCTCGACCTGCGGGTCGTCGACTGGGACGCAGCTGCGCTCGCCGCACTGCGGGCCGACCTGGACGGAGCCGCCGAGGCCCTCGACGGGCTCGCCGATCGGATCGAGGGTGCGGCTCCACTCCCGGAACCGGCCGGTCCGAGGCCGTCCGCCCTCGTCCGGCTCGCCACCGAGCGGGTGGGTCCTCGGGAACCGGGGTCCGCCGGGGCGGTCGACCTGGTCCGCCTCGGCGCCGGGACCCTGCGGGTCGAGGAACTGGCGGGACGCACTCCGGGAGTCCGTCACGGTCGGGCGGTCACTAGGGTGGGCTGATGGCCATTCAGGAACCGGCCGACGGCCGATCGGGTTCGTCACCCTCAGCCGACGAGGGGGTGACGTCACCTGGATCGACCGGCGACGGGCAGCGTCAGCGAGCGGGGCTCGGCGTGACGATCGTGTCGATCTGGTCGTGGTTCGTCTTCGGGTTCTGCGTCGCGGTCTGGGTCCCGCTCATGCTCGTGACCTACCTGGTCACGCTCCCGTTCGACCGGGGGCGCTACTGGACCGGGTACCTGTACCGGAAGGTGCCCGTGGTCCAACAGACGCTCAATCCGCTCTGGCGCTTCCGGATCACGGGCGACCTGCCCGCCGATCCCCGGAACCCCTACGTCGTGGTGTCGAACCACGAGTCGTTCGTGGACATCCTGCTCATCTCCCACCTGCCGTGGGAGATGAAGTGGCTGTCCAAGGAACAGAACTTCAAGATCCCCGTGGCCGGCTGGCTCATGTCGCTCGCGGGTGACGTCAGGTTGAGGCGCGGCGACAAGGCCAGCGCCCAGCGGGCCATGGACGCCTGTGCGGACTACCTGTCGAAGCGGGTGTCGGTGATGATCTTCCCCGAGGGAACCCGCGCTGCCGACGGTGAGCTCGGGCAGTTCAAGGACGGGGCGTTCCGGCTGGCGATCGAGACGCAGGTCCCGATCCTGCCGCTGGCGGTGGCGGGCACCAAGGAGGCCCTCCGCAAGCACGACTGGCGGTTCGGTCGGGCGAACGCCGAGGTGCACGTGATGGCGCCGGTGCCGACGGAGGGGCTGACGCTGGATGACGTCGACGAACTGCGGGAGCGGGTGCGGGACCTGATCTCGGATCAGCTCGCGACGATGAAGTCGAGCTGAACCGAGCGGTCAGCCCCTGACGATCCGGGCGATGGTGCCGTCCAGCCCGAGCACGTACACCTCACCCGAGGCGTCCGTTCCGAACGACACCAGCCCGGGAACCTCGACGCCCAGGTCGACCGGTTCGTAACCGCCCTCGCCCGCCGGGCGCAGCGCCCGGACCCGGGGGTCACAGAAGTCCCCGAAGAGGTAGCTGCCGTCCAGTTCCGGGATGGCGGAACCTCGGTAGACGACCCCACCGGTCACCGAGCATCCGCCGTCGTCCCGGGTGTAGGTGAACACCGGCTCGACCAGGTCGGCGGGCGGATCGCCGGTCAGCTCGAACGGGCGGTCCCCCTCGAACAGATCCCAACCCAGGTTGGCGCCCCGACCGCCGCCGTCGTCGGCGTCGAGCAGGTCGATCTCCTCGACGGCGTCCTCGCCGACGTCGCCGATCCACAGGTCACCGGTCTCGGCATCGAAGCTGATCCGCCACGGGTTGCGGACGCCGGACAGCCAGATCCCCGGTGCGCCGCCCAGATCGGGGTTGTCGTCCGGGAAGCCGTCACCATCGGCGTCGTCACGGCCGGTCGGATCGAGGCGCAGGACCTTGCCGAGCTGCTCCGACAGGTCCTGGGCCCGACCGCCGGGGTCGTTCGCCGCGCCGCCGTCACCGAAGCCTGCGTAGAGCATGCCGTCGGGGCCCATTGCGAGGCTTCCGCCGTTGTGGTTGGCGAACGGCTGCTCGATCGCCACCAGTTCCCGGCGGCCGTCGACGTCCGCCCGGAGGGCGCCCTCGTCGCCGCCGATCGGGTAGGCGTCGACACGCGAGTCGCCGGCCGACGACTCGGTGTAGCTGGTGTAGAGCTCGGAGCCGTCGGGGCTCACGGCGATGCCCAGCAGGCCCCGCTCGGCGTCGGTGGAGCCGACCCGTTCGCTCAGATCGAGCACCGGTTCGGGGGCCAGCCGGTGGGTGTCACCGTCGACGACGACCTCCCGCACCCGACCGGACCGCTCGGCGACGAGCAGCGAGGTGCCGCCGGGCCGGAACGTCAGGTCGATGGGCTGGTCGACCTCGAGTCCGAGGTCCTCGAGCCGCACGGTCGGCAGGGGGGCATCGGCTGCGGCAGCGGGGTCGATCGTGCTCGTGTTGCTCGTCGGGCTCGTCGTCGGTGCGGCCGATGTCGGCGTGGCGGACTCTGACCCGCAGGAGGAGAGCACCGTCGCGGTGACCGCGACGACGGCGAGCGCCGGGAGTCGGGTGCGGCCCCTCACCGGGCCCTCCGCACGACGCCCTCCTGGACCGCCGAGGCGACCAGCGCGCCGGACCGGTCGAACAGCAACCCTCGGCCGAGACCCCGGCCGCTGGTCGCCGTCGGCGTGTCCTGGGCGTACAGCAGCCACTCGTCGGCCCGGAACGGTCGGTGGAACCACATGGCGTGGTCCAGTGAGGCCATGAACACCTCGCCCACACCCAGGTCGTCACCGTTGGGGAGCAGGGAGGTGTCGAGCAGGGTGAGGTCCGAGGCGTAGGTGAGCACGCACACCTGGAGCACGGGGTCGTCGGGGAGCTTCCCGTTGGCCTTCATCCAGACGTTCTGGAACGGGGGCAGGTCTCCGTGGCGGTCGAAGGGGCTCGCCTCGCAGTAGCGCGTGTCGATCGGTCGTGGCCGCTCGTAGTAGTCGCCGACCAGCTCACGGTGGGGCGCCATCCGCTCGTGGAAGTCGGGCAGGGTGTCGGGGTCGGGGATGCCGTCGGGCATGGGGAACTGGTGTTCCAGGCCGTCCTCGGGGACCTGGAAGCTGGCCGACAGCGTGAAGATCGAACGTCCGTGCTGGATCGCCTTGACGCGACGGGTGCTGAACGAACGGCCGTCGCGGACCCGGTCCACCTCGTAGATGATCGGGACGTTCGGGTCGCCCGGCCGGAGGAAGTAGGCGTGCAGCGAGTGGACGGTCCGGACCGGTGCGCCGTCACTCGTCGCGGCGGCCCCGTCGACCGTCCGGGCCGCGGCGACGAGCGCCTGACCGGCCACCTGGCCCCCGAAGACCCGCTGGCGGTCCTCGTCGGGGCTGACCCCCCGGAAGATGTTCACCTCGATCGGCTCCAGGTCGAGCAGTTCGATCAGATCGTCCACGGCGGCTTGGTCCACGCCGACATTCTCGCCCCTCGGCGGCGGGGTGTGGGTGCACGTGGTGGCGCTCCGGTACGGTGGCCGACGTGAAGGTCTCTCCCGGCGCGCTCGTGCAGCACGCCCGCTCCGACAACGGACGCAAGCAGCTCCGTTACGCCGCGGTGTCGGTCGTCTTCGTCCCGATCGGCCAGATCCTCATCCAGATCCTGGCGGCGACCGTCTTCAAGGGCGACGAGAACAACTTCACCTGGGCGTCCATCACCTCGGCCGCCATCCTGACCCTGCCGAACTTCTTCGCCAACCGCTACCTGGTCTGGAAGGTCACCTCCCGGGACCGCCTGCGCACCCAGGTGCTGGTGTTCTGGGTGGCCGCCATGCTCGGCGTCACGCTCGCCACGGTCCTGACCTACCTGGTGGAGCTGCAGGTCCACGGCCGGGTGTCGGGACTGGTCGAGGCGATCTGCGTCTTCGTGGCCCAGCTGGTCGGCTTCGGCATCGTCTGGGTCGGCCGGTACCTGATCCTGGACCGTTGGCTGTTCAAGGTCACGCACCATGGCGAGGAGCCGGACGAGGACGACCTCGAGATGATGCACGGCGACCTCCCCGTCTGATCCCGTGCCCCCGTCGGATCCGTCCATGTCGCCCGAGCTGCTCGCCGCCGCGCTCGCCGCCCGGGGCTTCATGCCCCCGGACGAGGGGCTGGCGCTGTTCCGTGCCGGACGGGACGCCGCTGCGGCGGTCCCGGGCGCACCGCTCCTCGAGGTCGGCTCCTACTGCGGGAAGTCCTCCATCTACCTGGGCGCCGCCGCCCGCGACGGGGACACCGTCCTGGTGGCGGTCGACCACCACCGGGGCTCCGAGGAGAACCAGCCGGGCTGGGAGTGGCACGAACCCGATCTGGTCGACCCTGCGGTGGGCCGCATGGACACGCTCCCGATCTTCCGGCGGACCGTCCACGACGCCGGACTCGAGGGCACCGTGGTGGCGCTGGTGGGGGACTCGCCCACCGTGGCCCGGTTCTGGACGACCCCGTGCGCGCTCGTGTTCATCGACGGCGGTCACGGCGCTGAGCCGGCCGCGACCGACTTCCGCGTGTGGACCCCGCACGTGGCACCGGGTGGGTTCCTCGCCATCCACGACGTGTTCCCGGATCCCGCCGATGGCGGCCGGGCGCCCTACGAGCAGATCTACCTCCCGGCGGTCGGATCGGGCCGGTTCAGCGAGGTGTCGGCGACAGGGTCACTGCGCGTCCTCCAGCGGGTCGACTGAGCCGACCGGGGGATCAGGTCCCGGCCGCGCGGGCCAGTTCGCTCAGGGTCACCGAGGACAGCCCCATCCCGGAGATCGCCGACAGCAGCTCGGGCAGCGCCACCACCTCCACCTCCCGCTTGGCGGCGAGCTCGTCACGGAGTCCGGAGAACGGTGGCATGAAGTTGCCGCGACCGATCGAGTCGTGGAGGTCGACGATGGCGCCGGGTTCCAGACCATCGACGAGGCGCTCGAGGATCTCCCGGGGTGTGCCGACCTGGCTGAGCGTGCGAGAGACCGACCACACGGCGGTGTCGCAGCCGAGCTCGGAGGCGACCCGCAGGGCGGCTCCGGGGAGCGCACCCCGTGGGGGTCGGAACCAGACGGGTGTGACACCCAGCGTGTCGATGATCGCCCGGTGGGAGCGTTCGATCTGCTCCCGGATCCCGTCGGCGCCGAGGAAGGCCAGGTTCTCGTGTGACCAGGTGTGGTTGCCGACCTCGTGACCCTCGTCGACGATGCGTCGACCCAGGTCGGGGTGACGATCGAGCATCGTGCCCATCACGAAGAACGTGGCCCGGGCGCCTGCCTCCGCCAGGGCGTCCAGGATCCGCGGGGTGAACAGCGGGTCGGGCCCGTCGTCGAAGGTGAGCGAGAGGAGCGGTTGCTCGGTCGGGACGCTCCACCAGACACGCCGGACACCGAGGGGTCGGTCCCCGGTCCAGGTCGCCTGTCTGGCCTCGAGGTCGGCGTCGCTCGGTGCTCCCTCGTCGGCGACCGCCGCCGAGACCGCCGTCGCCCCGATCGCCCCGGCGGCGACGCCGGCGACGCCGCTGCCCGCCAGTCCGAGCAGTCGGCGACGGTCCCGGTCGGTCACGTGTCCGGGGACTCGCCCGGCCGGAGCCCCTGGCCGCTGCGTCGAGCCACCGAGACCGGGTCCAGCCCGGCCTCGGCCCGTTCCCTCCGGGCCACCCGGGATCGCCACCACACGAAGGCGACCATGCCGACCACGACAGCGCACACCATGAAGAACAGCGTCACCTGCAACCAGCCGCCCGGATCGTCCCGGCTCTCCGGCTCCTGTCCGCAGTACGGCGGCCGGACGATGTTGCCCGGACCGCAGTCGGAACCCTGGATGGTCGGCGCATCCGGCGCGAGTGTCGTCGGCGGCCGCAGCGGCGGGACGGTCGATGGGACCGCGGGCTGGACGGGTTCCGGTGTCGAGGGATCCACCTGGGCGCCGGCGGTCGTCGACGCTGCGGTCACGCCGAACAGGACCGCCGTCGCCGCGGTGAGCAGCACCGCGGCCCGGCGCACGTGACGCCGCCGGTCAGGACGGCTCGACGGCATCCGACTCGGCGTGCGTGTCGATCAGCGGCGGGAAGTGGTCGTGGCTCGAGAAGAGGTCGCTCGCCGGGGAGCCGCCGCTCAGGGCGTCCGCCGCCAGGATGACCGCCGAGGCCGTGTAGGTGGACTGCTCGCCGCCGGGGAAGTGGACCTCGTCGGGCAGGACGATCCCCGTCCAGTAGCGGTCCTCGGCGGTGCGCAACCGCTGGGCCCAGCTGAACATCTCGAGTGCCCGGTCGCGGTCGCCGACGGCCAGATGGGCGATGGCGCACTCACAGGTCTCGGCTGCGGTGATCCACGGACGGTCGGACACGCAGCGCACACCCCAGCCCTCGGTGACGAAGGCGTCGAACCGGGCGGTGAGACGGGAGCGACCGGCCTCACCGGTGATCGCCCCCCCGAGCACCGGGTAGTACCAGTCCATGGCCCAGCGGTGCTTGGGGGCGAACGCCTCCGGCTCCTCCCGGATCACCCGGGACAGGCGCGAGGCCGACAGCTCCCAGTCGGGCCGCTCGTGGCCCAGCTCGTCGGCCACGGCGACGGCGCAGCGCAGGCTGTGACAGATCGAGGAGGAGCCCGTCAGCAGGGCGAAGCTCCACGGAGTCCCGTCGGCGTGGCGGGCCCAGAGGATCTCGCCCCGGGGTGTCTGCAACTCCAGGACGAAGTCGATGGCGGACTCGACCATGGGCCAGAGCGACTCGAGTGCGCCGCGATCCCGGTACACGAGCCAGTGGAACCACACCCCGGCCGCGACGTAGGCGCAGCAGTTGGCGTCGAGCTTGTCCTGCTCGACGCCGTCGGCCACGTAGTACTGGTGCCACGAACCGTCGGCCCGCTGCGTCGAGCGGAGCCAGTCGAAGCCGAGCTCGGCCTGCTGCCGGTGGCCGCCGAGCATGAGGGCCATGAGCGCCTCGGTGTGGTTCCAGACGTCGGCGTGACCGCCGGGGAACCACGGAACCATCCCCGAGTCGAGCTGCCACTCGGCGATGGCGTCGACGGTGGCCCGGAGCTCGGCGCCGGTGACGATGCCCGGCACGTCGTGGAGGTGGTGCTCAGACACCCACGACCTCCGCCGACTGCTCCTCGGCGGACCGGTTGCTCGGCCGCCCACCGGGCTTGCGGGCGTACACCACGATGCTCTTGCCCAGCACGGGGTTCAGCAGCCGCTCGGTGGTGCGGGTGAGCGCCGGCGCCTTGGCGATGTCCCAGACGAGGAGCTTGTGGTACGCCTGCACCAGCGGGTTCTGGTCGTTGGTCGGGCCGAAGACGCAGCGGAGCCACCAGTACGGCGAGTGGAGCGCGTGGGCCCGGTGCGACCCCTCCGGAACCAGGCCGGCGTCGCTGAGTCGGTGACGCAGCAGACCCTCGGTGTAGATCCGGACGTGGCCGCCGGTGGCGAGCGGGGCGTGGTACTCCGCCGAGAGGGCCCAGCACACCTTCTCGGGGAGCCAGGCCGGCACGGTCGCCGCCAGGACGCCACCCGGCCGGAGCACACGGGTGAGTTCGGCCATGGCGCCGGTGTCGTCGGGGATGTGCTCGAAGACCTCGGAGCAGATCACCCGGTCGAAGCTGTCGTCGGCGAACGGCAGTCGGCAGGCGTCGCCGTTGGCGCACGCCGCCCACGACTCCGGCGGTGCCTCGCCGGCGTCCTGCATGGCCCAGAAGAGGTCCCGGACGGGGGGCAGCTCGTCGAAGCCGTAGTCGAACGCCACGACGTTCGCCCCCCGACGGAAGCACTCGAAGGAGTGGCGTCCCGCCCCGGCCCCCAGGTCGAGGACCCGATCGCCGGGTCGCAGTCCCAGTCGTGCGTAGTCGACCGTCAGCACCGGTTCGTCCTCACCCTCGTTCCCGTTCGGCCCGGACCTCGTCGATGAGGGCCCGGTAGTGCTCGACGGTGCGGTCCGCCGTGTGGGCCCAGCTCCATCGGTGGATGACGCGCTCCCGGCCGGCCGCACCGATGCGGGCCGCGGCCTCGGGGTCGTCGAGCACCCGCCGGATCCCGGCGGCCAGGGCCTCGGCGTCGCCGGGGGCGACTGCGAAACAGGTCTCACCGTCCGGACCGGCGACCTCGGGGATGGCGCCGCCCGTGGTGGCGACCAGTGGACAGCCGGTGCTCATGGCCTCGATCGCCGGCAGTGAGAAGCCCTCGTAGAGCGAGGGGACGATCGCAGCGGCGGAGGAGTTGTAGAGCTCGACGATCCGCTCGTCGGAGACGCCGGAGACGAACTCGACGGCATCGCCGAGCCCGAGGGTCTCGATCGTGCGCTGTGCCGCCGACCCTTCCTTCAGGCGGCCGACCATGACCAGACGGAGGTCCGGGTACTCGGTGCGCAGCTTGGCCAGCGCCTCGAGGAGGTACCGCTGGCCCTTCATGGCGACGTCCGAGGACGCCGTCGAGATGATCTGCAGCGGGCGTCGGACCACGGTCGGGTCAGGGGTGAACAACTCGGGGTCGACGCCGACGGGCACGATGTGCAGACGATCCGGCGACACGAGGTGGTCGCGGCAGATGTCGGCGTACGACGACTGCGAGACGGTGATCACCCGGCGGAGCCGCTTGGCGACCCGGGTCTGCATCTTCGTGAACGCGTACCACCGGGCCTTGGACCAACGCTGGCGGGGCGACTCGGCGTGCTCCATCTCGAGGCGCCGGTCGACGGTGATCGGATGGTGGATCGTCCCGAGGACCGGGAGGCCGTCGCGTTCCATGAGCAGGAGCCCGTAGCCCATGCACTGGTTGTCGTGGACCAGATCGAACTCGCCGAGCCGGTGGTGCAGGTGGTCCCAGGCCCGCATGGAGAAGGCGAGCGGCTCGGGGAACGTCCCCGAGGAGAACGCCGTGACCTCGAGCCAGTCCCAGCGGTCCCGGAGCTCCCAGAGGCCGGGCATCCGCATGGGGAAGTGGTCGTTGTAGATGTCCAGACTGGGCAGCTCGACCAGCGGGGTCGCCTCGTCGACGACCGGGTACGGTTGCCCCGACAGCACCTCGACGTGGTGTCCGGAGCGGTGGAGCGCCCGGGCCAGGTGACGGACGTAGACGCCCTGGCCGCCCACGTGGGGCTTGCCCCGGTAGGTCAGGAGCGCGATGCGGAGCGGGTCGTCCGGCCCCGGGAGGGGGCGTCGGGCTGCACCGGGGGGTGTCCCGCGAGGGTCCGGACCGTCGCGCATGGCAGACAAGCCTCGCCGGTCGGTTCCCGGACGGTCAAGTAGGGGGCTGAGCCCCGTTCAGTTCCGGGCCGGGACCTCGCTGCGGCGTCGCATCCACTCGGCCGTCAGGAGCGAGAAGACGGCACCTCCTGCCAGTGCCATCGGGATCAGGTCCCCCGTGGCCTGGGCCGGTGTGGTGGACCGGAGTCGTTCGATCGTGGCCTCGAGCACGACCGCCTCGCCCACGTCGCTGCGCTGCAGCACCTCGCCCCGGGGGCCGACCACGGCGGAGAATCCGGTGGGGGCGGCCTGCACGAGCCAGCGGCCGGACTCGGTCGCCCGGAGCTGTGACTGGGCGATCTGCTGGGACTGGACCTGGGTCAGCCAGTAGCTCGAGCCGTTCGTCGGGTTCGTCACGAACTCGCCGCCGGCGCGGACGCCCTCCCGGACGCGACGGGCGAAGAACACCTCCCAGCTGATCGCCACCGCCGCGTCGCCGGCCGAGGTCGGCACCATGGCCGTGCCCACCCCGGGGATCTGGTCGCGGGGCGGGAGCTGGCCTGCGGCGAAGGACTCGAACAGTGGGCGCAGGGGCACGTACTCGCCGAAGGGAACCCGACGCTCCTTGTCGAAGCGGCCGGTGATGGAGCCGTCCGGGTTGACGACCACGACGTAGTTCACGAACTCCGTGCCGCCGACGCCCTCCACGACGCCCACGAGGATCGGGGCACCGACCCTGGCCGCCTCGCGGCGCAGGCGTCCGGCCCAGGGGTGCTCCTCGAATGGGCGCTCGATGTTCACGACGTTCTCGGGCCACACGACCAGGTCGACCGACCCGGGTTCGATCCCGGCGCTCGCGGCCAGGTGCCGGGCCAGCACGGGTTCGGTGTCGGCCTCGGCGAACCGGGTTCCCTGGGGGCCGCCACCCTGGACGGCGGCGACCCGGATGCTGCCGGCGTCGTCGCCGAGCGGGACCGCCAGGCCGACGAGCGCCGTGAGCACCACGGCCACCAGGATCAGGCCGGCCGCACGCCACCGACCGCGGACCGTGAGGTAGGTGGCCGAGCCGAGCGCCGCCACGGCACCGCCGAGCAGCAGTGATCCGCCCAGCGCGGCGATGGGCCGGAGCGGTCCGGCCGCCTGGGTGGTGGCCAGCATCGACAGGGGGATCCCGCCGAACGGGGCGTGGGTGTGGAACCACTCGAACAGCACGATCCCTGCCGGGAGCAGGAGCAGCCGGCGCTGGTCGCGGGTGGCGCCCACCCCGACGAGCCCGACGAGCGTTCCCCAGCCGACGAACACGGCGGCCACGTAGCCGGGTGCGGTCAGCCTCCACATCCACAGCGTGGACGGCCCGAACCAGACGATGCCGACCAGGTACGACAGCGCGAATCGCCGCCACGCCGACTGGCCATCGAGGAGCCACACCCAGAGCGCGATCCCGACGAAGGCGAGCGGCCACCAACCCCACGGCGGGACCGACAGGCAGATGCAGGCGCCGGCGACGAGTGCGGCGACGGCCCGGACGACGGTCCCGGCTCCGCGCCGCTCCGCTCCGACCTCAACTCCGGTGGTCGCCGGGGCGCGCATCGGGGTCACGTTCGACTGCGCACCCGGTTCCACGGCGCCATTGTCGCACCGTCCGGCCGTGTGTGGTGTCCGGATCCGTCGCGCCGTCCGGCCGCGTGAGGCATCCGGTTAGGGTGAGATCGTGGACGCCCGATCACCCCTCCGCCCGTCCTTCCGACTGCTCGCCGCGGTCCTGGTGGTCGCTCCGCTGGGCCTGTTCGCCGCCTGCTCCGGGGGTGAGGAGTCCTCCGGCCCGGCCCTCACCGGCCCCGCCGCCGAGGGCCAGCAGCTCTTCAAGTCCAACGGCTGCGCCGCCTGCCACAGCGTGGACGGCTCGAAGGGAGTCGGACCGACCATGCAGGGGCTGGCCGGTTCACAGGTGGCGCTCGAGGACGGGACGACGGTGACCGCCGACGACGCCTACCTCCGAGAGTCCATCCTGGTGCCATCCGCAAAGCGGGTGGCCGGCTACAGCGCCGCCATGCCGGCCCGCGACCTGTCGCCGGCCGAGGTCGACGCCCTGGTCGCCTACATCGACGCGCTCCGCTGAGCCGGGCGAAACCGAACGGTCGATGGTGTGACGTCCGACCGCCGTCGGTCGGGAACCGGACGAGGGTGTCGTTCGACCAAGGATGCGATGGACCTCGAGATGTGCGCACGGTGAGCCGACGGGTCCTGTGGCCGGCCCTGGTCGCGTCGGCGGTGGCACTCCTCATCGGCGGGTCGGTGTCGTGTTCCCGGTCGGGCTCCGGCGAGTCGGCCGAGCCTGCAGTACCCGCCGAGTTCTCCGGTTACCAGCGGACCCCGGTGCGGGACGTCTCGACGGCCACGATCCCGACGGTCGATCCGGTTGCCGACCCGGGGTTCGTCGCCGCTCCGGGCGGGTTGCGGCTCGTCTACTTCGGGTTCACCTACTGCCCCGATGTGTGCCCGACCACGCTGTCGGACCTGCGGCGGGCGCTGGGTGAGCTGGGTCCCGAGGATCGGGCACGGGTGGACGTGGACGTCGTGACGGTCGATCCGGCGAGGGACTCGGCGCAGGTGCTCGCCGACTACGTGCAGGCCTTCGTTCCCGATGCGACCAGCCATCGCACCGACGACGACGCCGCGTTGCGTGCCGTCGTCACGGCGTTCGGCGGCGACTACTCCGTGACCACCGGGGACGATGGCGAGCCGGAGGTGTCGCACACCGCCGAGGTGTACGCCGTCGACGACACGGGCCGGATCGTCCTGGCCTGGCCGTTCGGGACCCCGGCCGGCTCGATCTCCGTCGACCTCCGGCGTCTGCTCGCCGGCGAGCGTCCGTCGCCCGGTACGGGCAGCGACGGTCCGTCGACCACCCAGACCACCAACCCAGGAGGAACCACATGACTCAGCACCGGACCCCCGCGACGCGCCGCCGTCTCCGCCCACTGGTCGCCGCCGGCGCACTCGCTGCGCTCCCGGTGGCGCTCGTGGCCTGTGGGGACGACGAGTCGGCGACGTCCACCACCACCTCGACCCCGGCGAGCAGCACCACCGCGCCGACTGCGGCCGCCACTGCTCCGACGGTGACCGACGCCTGGGTCCGGGCTGCGTCGGCGGGCGGGAACTCCGCCGCCTACATGGTGATCAGCGCAGGTGCCTCCGGCGATGCGCTGGTCTCGGCGGCGGTCCCCGAGGGCCTCGCCGGTGAGGTCCAGTTGCACGAGACCACGACCGGTGGCACGGAGGGCTCGGACGGCATGGACGGCATGGAGGGCTCGGACGGCATGGACGGGATGGACGGGATGGACGGCATGGACGGCATGGACGGTGACGGTTCGTCCGGGATGATGTCCATGCGCCAGGTGACCGAGATCCCCGTGCCGGCCGACGGGTCGGTGGCGCTCGAGCCCGGTGGCTACCACGTCATGCTCCTCGACCTGAAGCAGGACCTGACCGCAGGGCAGACTGTCCCCGTGACGCTGACGTTCTCGTCCGGAGCGACCACGACGGTGGATGCCGAGGTCCGCGCCGGGTGAGGGCCGTCGCGGCGCTCGTCGCCGTCTGCTCGCTCGCCGCTGCAGGTCCGCTGGTGGCCTGCAGCGGCGACGAGCAGGTTCAGGTCGAGGTGCTCGACGACCGGTCCGAGGTCCTCCACGAGTTCGTGGTACCCGTCGGCACCGAAGCGGCCCTCGACGCGGGCGAGACCGTCGAACTGGTTCCGCAGGTGCTGGACGTCCGCGTGGGCGACTCGATCCGCATCCGCAACGAGGACGTCTCCACGGCCCAGGTCGGGATCTTCAACGTGGCCGCCGGGGAGACCGTCACGATGCGTTTCACGACCCCCGGCGAGCTGGTGGGCGAGTGCGACGTGCACCCGAGCGGCGAGTTCCGGATCCGGGTCAGCGAGGCGTGAGCAGGGACCGGGTCGCGGCCCGGCCGCTGCGGATGCTGGCCGGAATCCCGACACCCCGGTAGGACATCCCGGCCAGCCGGACCCGTGGTGCGTCACGTCGGAGCGCGGCGTCGAGCCGTTCGAGCCGTTCGAGGTGGCCGACCTCGTACTGGGGGAAGGCGTCGGTCCACCGGCTGATCCGGGTCGCTCGAGGCTCGGCGACGATCCCCATCGTCGTGGCCAGGTCCGCCCGCAGCAGCGCTGCGACCGCATCGTCGTCCAGGTCGTCGACCCGGCCGTCGTTGCGGTGCCCGGCGGACACCCGGAGCACGACGTGTCGGCCGTCGTCCCAGTGGGCCCACTTGATCGACCCCCAGGACGCGGCCGTCAGGAACAGTCCGGCACTGCGGGGCACCAGGAATCCGGAACCGTCGAGCGGGCCGGGCACGTCGCTGCGGTCGTAGACCAGGGTGACCAGTGCGACGCTGGTCGTGGGGATCGACCGGAGCTCCTCGGCCGCCTCCGGGCTCAGCCCGTCCAGCAGGCCAGCGGAGACGGCTGCGGGTGTGGCGAGCACGACTCCGTCGCCGCGGATCGACCGGCCGTCGGCCCGGACGGTCGATCTCCCGTCCGGGCCGACCGACACCGTGCGGACGTCGACCGAGGTCTCCACCCGGGCGCCCGCTGCGACCAGTCGTTCGGACAGCACCTCCACGAGCCGAGCGCTCCCTCCCCGGAGCCCGTGGAAGACGGGTGCGTCCTCGTCGACGGTCGCTCGCTGCTCGATGAGGGCACGGAGCAGGCTGCCGCCGCGC
>CAYMKW010000048.1:0-19303 GCA_964391365.1 uncultured Microthrixaceae bacterium
CTCGACGCCATCGGGCGGTCGCCCCGCCACCTGACGTTCTTCGAGATGCTCGGCAACTTCAGCTTCGGCGACTACTTCAAGGACGAGGCGATCCGCTGGGCCTGGGAGTTCGTCACCGAGGTGCTCGGCCTCGACGGCGACCGGATCTGGATCACCGTGCACACCTCCGACGACGAGGCGGAGGCCATCTGGGCCGACGGCGTCGGGGTGCCGCGGGCCCGCATCCAGCGGCTGGATGCGGACAACTTCTGGGAGATGGGCGAGACCGGTCCGTGTGGACCGTCCTCGGAGCTGTTCTGGGACTACGGGCCCGACGCCGGCCCCGACGGCGGTCCGGCCAACCCGGACGCCGAGCACCGGTTCGTCGAGATCTGGAACCTGGTCTTCACGCAGTACTTCCGCAGCGAGGGTGGTGCGCTGAGCGACCTTCCGACCCGGAACGTGGACACGGGGGCGGGCCTCGAGCGGATCCTGGCCGTGATGGGCGGGAGTCGGTGGCTCTACTCGGCGGACGTGCTCAGCCACCTCGTCGACGAGGCCCAGTCGGTGACGGGGGAGCGGCTCGGCCGGAGTGATCTGGGGGACATCGCACTGCGGCTGCTCGCCGACCACACCCGGACCGCCTCCTTCCTGGTCGCCGACGGGGTGGTCCCGTCCAATGAGGACCGGGGCTACGTCCTGCGCCGCATCATCCGTCGTGCCGTCCGGTTCGCCTACATGCTCGGGGTGGAGCGCCAGGTGATGGCTCCGCTGGTCGAACGCAACGCCCAGGTGATGGGCGCGGCCTACCCGGAACTCCTCCGTGACGCTGAGCGCATCGTGTCGACCATCGACCGTGAGGAGTCGCAGTTCCGCCGGACGCTCGCACGGGGCTCGACCCTCCTCGACGGAGCGCTCGAGTCGCTCTCGGGCGGCGAGACGCTCTCGGGTGCGGTCGCCTTCGAGCTGCACGACACCTACGGATTCCCGCTCGAGGTCACCGTGGAGATGGCCGAGCTCCGCGAGGTGACGGTGGACGTCGACGGGTTCGACGAGGAGATGGCGGCGCAACGCGAGCGCTCACGGGCCGGCAGCCGCAAGGCCTCGGTCGCGCACGGCGACGACGCCGATGCCGAACGGGCGCTCCTGGCGGCCTCGGGTCCGACGGAGTTCGTCGGCCGGGAGGTGCTGTCCTGCGAGGCGACCGTCCTCGCCCTGATCGGTGACGGTGTCTACCTGGACCGCACGCCCTGCTACGCGGAGTCGGGGGGCCAGGTCGGTGACACGGGGACGATCCGCGGTCCGTCCGGCGTCGCCCGGGTGGTCGACACCACACCGTCGCTCGGTGGCCTGCACCGTCACGTCGTCGAACTCGTGGAGGGCGAACTCCGGGTGGGCGACCGGGTCGAGGTGGGCGTGGACGAGCAGCGCCGGGCCGGCATCCGACGGAACCACACCGCGACGCACCTGCTCCACTGGGCGCTGCGACGGGTCCTGGGTGACCACGTCGCCCAGCAGGGGTCGCTGGTCCAGGCCGACCGGTTGCGATTCGACTTCTCGCACCACGAGCGCCTGTCGCCCGAGCAACTGGCCGCCGTCGAGGATCTCGCCAACGAGCAGATCCTGTCGGATGCGCCGGTGGAGCATCTCGAGACGACCATGGACGAGGCGCTCGCGATGGGCGCCCTGGCGTTCTTCGGGGACAAGTACGGCGATGTGGTCCGTGTGCTGCGGGCCGGGCCCGAGAGCACCGAGCTCTGCGGCGGGACGCACGTGTCGGCCCTCGGTGAGATCGGGCCGGTCAAGATCGTTGCCGAGGGGTCGATCGGCTCGAACATCCGTCGCATCGAGGCGGTCTCGGGGACGGGGCCGATCGACCGTCTCCGGGAGGAGGAGGCGCTCCTGCGTCGGGTCGCCGACACCGTCGGCGTGCCGGTCGACGACCTGCTCGGTGGTCTCGAGAAGCGCCTGGCGGAGCTGTCGGGGCTCCGGGACGAGGTGGCGAGCCTGCGGCGTGAACTCACGGGCGGGCTCGCGGACGAACTGGCCGGGACCGCCCGCGACGGGGTCATCGTCGCCCGGGTGGACGCCGACGACCGGGATCAGGTGCGCGACCTCGCCGTGGCCCTGCGTGACCGGCCGGGCATCGAGGTCGTGGTCCTGGGCGCGACCCCGGGTGGCAAGGGTGTGGCGATCGTGGGGGCCGTCGACACGTCCGCAGGGCACGACGCCGGAGCCCTCATCGCCGATGCGGCCCGGCTCGTCGGCGGCGGTGGCGGAAAGGGCGCCGATCTGGCGGTCGCCGGTGGGCGCGATCCGGAGCGACTGGACGAGGCGCTCGACCTGGTCCGGAGTCGGGTGGGTTCGTGACCGCCGGGACGGACGCGGGTCCGTGCGCGCCGAGCGACGTGCCGCCCTCGCTCCTCGGTCCGTCGGTGGGCCTGGACCTGGGTGAGCGGAGGATCGGCGTCGCCATCGGGGACGGAGGCGGTACGACGAGCGTGCCCGCCGAGGTGGTGGAGCGAACCGGTGACCGTCGTGGCGATCACCGTCGGCTCCTGCGCACCGTCCTGGACGCCGACGCTGCGGTCGTCGTCGTCGGTCTCCCGCTCAGTCTGGACGGGTCCGTCGGTCCGGCGGCCCGGCGGGTGCTGGCGGAGGTCGACGAGCTGCGTTCCTCCTGGGACGTTCCCGTGGTCACCCACGACGAGCGCTTCTCGACCGCGGAGGCGCATGCGTCGCTGCGTGGGGCCGGTCTGGACGAGCGGGCCCGCCGGCGGGTCGTGGACGCCGTGGCGGCCTCGGTGATCCTGCAGAGTTGGCTCGACGGGCGGCGGGCACGACAGGATTCCACCCCGTGAGCGATCAGCAGCAGGGCGGGGCCCCCGAGGTGGTGCGGGTGCGTCGGAACCGAGCGAACGGCTCGGGCGACGGATCCCGGCAGCGGAGCTCCGCCGGCCCGGACACGGTGCGGCTCGGCGAGGAGTACGTCCCGATGTCGCCGCCAGCACGAGGTGGACGCCGCCTGCTCGCCGTGGTGGCTGCGGTCCTGGCCGTGGTGGGTCTGGGGTTGCTCGGCTCGGTGCTCTGGGTCACTCGTCAGATCGATCCGCCGGGTGAGCAGGGAGAACTCGTCGGGGACGTGGTCATCGAGCCGGGGACCTCCCGCGACGGGATCGGCGGCGTGCTCGCCGCCAACGGGGTCATCTCCAGCCCGAGGGTCTTCCGCGTCTACGTCCAGTTCACCGGCGGAGGGCCCTGGGAGGCAGGTCGCTACACGGAGTTCCGAGCGAACTCCTCGTTCGACGAGGCCGTGGCGGTCCTCGATGCCGGCCCGGTCCCGCCCGACGCCAGGGTCGTGCGCATTCCCGAGGGGACCAACATCTCGGGGGTCTTCCGGATCATCGAGGAGTCGGTCCCGGGGATCACGGCAGCCGACCTCCTGGCAGCCCTCGGCTCCGGCGCGGTCACGTCCCGGTACAAGCCGGCCGAGGTGACCAACTGGGAGGGCTTCCTCTTCCCGGACACCTACGAGTTCGCAGTTGACGCCTCGGCCACCGACATCCTCCAGACGATGGTCGACAGGAACGACGAGATCCTCGATTCGCTCGACTACGACCGGGCCGAGGCACTCCAGGGTCGCAGTGCCTACGACCTGATCACCGTGGCCTCGCTGATCGAGCGGGAGACGGGCCAGCCGCCGGAGGAACGCGGCAAGATCGCACGGGTCATCTACAACCGGCTCGACACGGACGAGATCCTCGGCATCGACGCCTCCAACCTCTACGGACTGGGTCGGACATCGGGTGAGCTGACCGCAGCCGACCTCGAGGTCGACTCGCCCTACAACCTGCGCCGCAATCGAGGCCTCCCGCCGACACCGATCGCCATGCCGGGTCGGGCGTCGCTGGAGGCGGCGATCCGGGCTCCGGCCGGCGACTGGCTGTACTACGTCCTGATCTCGAACGATCCTCCGACCCACCTCTTCACCGCCTCGGCCGAGGAGTTCGAGCGGGCGGCTCAGGAGTCCCGCGAGAAGGGTGTGTTCTGAGCCGGCGGCCGGCGGACTGGACGCCGTCGGGGACCACCCGGTTGGCTGCTGTCCTCGGTGATCCGGTCCGTCACTCGCTCTCACCGGTGATCCACAACGCCGCCTTCGGCGCGCTGGGACTCGACTGGTCCTTCGTGGCCCTGGAGGTGGCAGCCACCGACCTGGCCGACGCAGTCCGTGGCGTCCGCGCGCTGGGACTCGCGGGCCTGTCGGTGACCATGCCGCACAAGGAGTCGATCGTCGCACTGCTCGACGAGGTGGTGGGCGACGCGACCATCCTCGGAGCGGTCAACTGCGTGACGAACGCCGGTGGCCGGCTCATCGGACACAACACCGACGGCGTCGGTTTCGTCGAGGCTCTGCGTTCGGACGCTGACCGGGACCCGGCCGGGATGCGCTGCGTCGTGCTGGGCACGGGAGGTGCCGCCCGCGCAGTCGCACTGGCGCTGGCAGGTGGCGGAGCCGTTGACGTCGCGCTCGTCGGTCGGGATGCGTCCCGGTCGGCCGCGACCGCCGAGCGGCTCGGCGGGGCGGTCCGGTCGGGGACCATGGTGGATCTCGCAGCGGCCGACCTGATCGTCAACGCCACGCCGGTCGGCATGGAGGCCCACCCCGGCACACCGCTCGACCCGTCGGGGCTGAGGACCGGGGTCGTCGTGGTCGACCTCGTCTACCACCCGATCGAGACCGAACTCATCCGTGACTGTCGGTCCCGGGGCATCCTCGCCACCAACGGGGTCGCCATGCTCGTCCACCAGGCGGCGGCAGCGCTCGAACTGTGGACCGGCTCCGCAGCCCCGCTCGAGGCGATCCGTTCGGCCGTGGACCGGCACCTCGCAGGCGGGTGAGGGCCCGTCCAGGGAAATCGCTGAAGATCCCGGGCCTACGTGCCGATGCTGCGCCGTCGGGGAGCGTCCCGCCTCCGACGCAGCGACGACGGGAGGACCCATGGCACTCGAGGGCACGCTCGACTCGTTCCCCCTCGCGGACGTCCTGAGGTTCCTCGCCGGCGGCGAACGCACCGGTGTGCTCCAGGTCGACGGAGACCGCGGGACGGTCCGGCTGTGGCTCGAGGACGGCGAGTGCACCGGCGCCGAGGCGGCGGGAACGGTCGTGGACGACGCCGTTCAGGCGACCTTCGAGGCGCTGCGCTGCACCACCGGGTCGTTCCGCTTCGAGGAGGACCGCCGACCGACGGTGGCCTCGGCGCAGCCCCGCCCCGTCTCGGTCGTGCTCGCCGAGGCGATGTCGCTCCGGGCCGAGTGGGACGCCGTCGAGCAGGTCCTGCCGAGCTCCCGGCACCGGGTCCGTCCGGTCCCGTCCCCGCCGGACGGCCGGGTGGTGCTCGACCCGCTCGGCTGGAACATCGTGACGAGCCTCGGACGATCCGACGACGTGGCGTCCGTCGTGGCCCGATCCGGTGCCGCCGAACTCGATGCGGCGCGGGCCCTCGTCGCGCTGGTGCGTGAGGGGTTGCTCGTGGTCGAGGCGCCGGATCCCGTTGTCGCCTCGGTGGTCGAGGTGGTCGATCGGTTCCCCTCGGCCACCCCGGCGGACCCCGTTCCCGTTCAGGCGTCCCCACGGGTCCGGGACGAGGTGTCCACGTCCGCCATCGGTGGGTCGCCGGTCCTCGTCGGCGACACGGCGGGGGAGCCGGTCGCACCGGCGGACCCCTTCCGTTCGGTCGACGACCTGTTCCCGATCGACGACATCGTGGCTCTGGGTGAGGTGGCCGACCCCTGGGCCGCCGGCTCGCTCGCCAGCGGGTCCGGAGCGGCGGAGGCATCGCCGGCAGCGTTCGCTGCGGTGCCCCCCGGGCCGGTCGAGGACGAGACCAGCGCGCTCTCGGCCGATGTCGCCGACGCGATCGCCGAGGTGCTCGGTGCCGGCGGCGGTCCGTTGGCGCCCGGGCCGACCTACGAGGGCGGGGACCCGGCATTCCGCTGAACCCGAGCGCGATCGGGGCGCACCTCCCGGGTGTCCCGGGGTGGGCGGCGCGGCCCGGTACGGTGAGGGCATGCGTGTAGCGATGGCGGCGCCCGGTGGGCCCGAGTCCGATGGGCCGGAGTCCGACGGCCGTGCCGGTTGTCGACCGGGGTGGGCGTCGTGAGCGGGAGCACCGGCCCGGAGGTCACGGAGTCGAGCAGTTCGCTGAGTGAACCCGACGCATCGGCGAGCGGCACCGTCGGCGTGGACGGCGGTCCCGACGAGCAGGCGCTCTTCGTCCTGGACGGCTCCCTCTTCGGGGTCGGGAGGACACAGTCCGGCCAGGATCCGATCTGGGTCATGCTCGCCGACGTCACCAACGTCGATGAGTTGGGCGCACCCGGGCCGGCCGGTCCGACCGTCGAGATCTCGGTCCGTGACGGCTTGGTGCTCCGGGCGACCTTCCCCCAGCGGTTCTGCGACACCTTCATCGACGCACTCCTCGCCGACGCGAGCGCGCCGCCCGTTGCTCCCGATCCGGTTCCCGTGGCGGAGCCGGCGTCGGAACCGGCCGTTGCACCGGCTCCCGGGTCGTCCGCCGTCGCTCCGTCCCCGGTTCCCGGAGCGAACCCCTTCGCTCCGGTCGCTCCATCGCCGGCACCGGCACCCGCGCCGATCGCTCCTGCTCCGGAACCCACGGCAGTCGCTCCTGCTCCGGAACCCACGGCAGTCGCTCCTGCTCCGGCTCCCGCGCCGATCGCTCCTGCTCCGGAACCCGCGCCGATCGCTCCTGCTCCGGAACCCACGCCGGTCGCAGAACCTGCGACTCCGATCGCCGGCACGTCCCCGGCGTTCACGCCCGCGCCGGACGGGCCCGTCGTGGCCCAGCCCACGGTGTCCCCGCCCGCCCAGGACACCGTGTTTGCGCCCACCCAGCCCGCCGTGTTCCCACCGTCGCAGACGGAACCGATCGCCGACCCGGCCTTCAGTCCAGCGGCGGCGGCCCCGGTGCCGGGCCCGGTGTCGGATCCCACGGCCTTCCCGGCCGCCGAAGGGCCCGGTGCGCTCCCGAGTGATCCGTCCCTTCCTGCCTGGCTCCAGGACCCGTCGGAACAGGTCGCCGCTGCAGGCGCCACGGCCCTGGACGCCTCGAGTGCCCTGATCATCCAGAACGTCACCTACCTGGGTGGCCACCCGAGCATCAAGCGGCGCAGGAAGAAGTGCATCGGGACCCTCACTCGGACCGCGGTCGAGCTCAGCGGCCGGGGTACCTCGCTCGAGATCCCGTGGACCGAGGTGGTCTCGGTCGAGGCCCAGAACGCCGACGAGGCCCGGTTCCGCATCAGTACTCGGATCCAGAGCGAGTCGACGGCGCTCGTGATCCAACTGCGTGACGGTGCGACCGTCCTGCTGGAGGCGCACGACTGCCCCAAGGTTCCCCTGAAGGGGGCGGTCGCCCAGCTCGTCGACGGGCTCGGCGTGGTGGTGGTCTGAACTCGGTGGAGCTGAGCACGCCGGAGGACGCGGCCCGGACCCACGTCGCTCTCGTCGGACTGTCGGGGACGGGGAAGTCCGAGGTCGCACCGCTGCTCGCCGCCCGACTGGGACTTCGAGCGGTCGACCTGGACGACCTCGTCGTGGCCCGAGCGGGTGTGAGCGTGGCGGAGCTGTTCGAACGCGACGGTGAGGAGGCGTTCCGGGCCCTCGAGTCGGAGGTGCTCCGGGAGCAGATCGGCGGCCCGCCGGCGGTCCTCGCCACGGGCGGGGGTGTCGTGCTCGACGACTCCAACCGCCGTCTCCTGGTCGAGCGCTGTCGGGTCGTGTGGCTCCGGACGCCGGTGGATGTGCTCGTCGGTCGCCTCGAGCGCGATGCCGAGCAGCGGCCGCTCCTCCGGGACGACGCCGCAACCACCTTGCGTCGGCTCGCCACCGAGCGGGAGGCTCTCTACGCCGAGGTGGCCTGTGTCGAGGTCGCCACCGACAACCTGGGACCCGATGCCGTGACGGACGCGGTGGTGGAGGAGCTCGAGCGTGTCTGAGTCCACGGGGATCGGGATCGGGCCGCGGGGCGACGGCCGCTGCCTCGTCCGACGCGAGCTCCCCGGTGGTCGGGAGGGCCCCGTTCTGGTGGGCGACGGCGTGCGCAGCGAACTCGCCCGCGTCCTGCCGCCTCGGGTGCGACGCGTTGCGATCGTGACCCAGGAGGGCATCGGCATCGACCTCGATCCCGGTGTCGAGCACCGGGTGTTCATGATCGGCGACGGCGAGGGCCACAAGACGCTGGCGACGATCGGGATGCTCTGCGAGGAGTTCGCGGACTGGGGCCTGACCCGAACCGACTGTGTGGTCGGGGTGGGCGGAGGCCTCGTCACCGACGTGGCCGGGTTCGCTGCGGCCGTCTACCACCGTGGCATCCCGGTGGTGCACGTTGCGACCACGTTGCTCGCCCAGATCGACGCTGCCGTCGGCGGCAAGACGGGGGTGAACCTGCCGCAGGGCAAGAACCTGGTCGGCGCCTTCTGGCAACCCGCCGCGGTCCTGTGCGACACGGCGACCCTGACGACGCTGCCGGAACGGGAGTGGCGCTGCGGGCTCGGGGAGCTCGCCAAGTACCACTGGCTCGGCGGGGGTCGCCTCGACGAGCTCCCGCTCCCCGAACGCGTCGCCCGGTGCGTGGCCATCAAGGCGGAGGTCGTCGCATCGGACGAGCGCGAGGCCGGACGTCGGGCACTGCTCAACTACGGCCACACGCTCGGTCACGCACTCGAGGTGGCCGGTCGGCACGACCTGCGTCACGGCGAGGCCGTCGGCATCGGGTTGGTGTACGCCGCCGAACTCGCCCTGGCCCTGGGTCGCATCGACTCGGACGCGGTTGAGGAGCACCGTCGGGTGGTCTCCGGGTACGGGCTCTCGACCGAACTGCCGTCCGGCATCGACCCGGACGAGCTCCTCGTCCTGATGGGCCGGGACAAGAAGGTGCTCGACGCCGGTCTGACCTTCGTCCTGGACGGACCCGCCGGCCTCGAGGTGGTCGAGGACGTCGATCCGCTCGTCGTCCGCCGGACCCTGGAGGAATGCTCGTGAGCGATCGAACGATCCTGCTGCTGTCGGGACCCAACCTGAACCTGCTCGGTGAGCGGGAACCCGAGATCTACGGTCGGACGACCCTGGAGGAACTGGTCGCGCTCGCTCGCTCCGAGGCCGGGGCGCTGGACTGCGACCTCGAGCACCTCCAGTCGAACCACGAGGGCGTCCTCGTCGACGCCGTCCACGGTGCGCGCGGCCGGATCGCTGCGCTGGTGGTCAACGCCGGGGCCCTGACGCACTACGGCTGGAGCCTCCACGATGCGCTCGCGGCCTACGACGGCGTGGTGGTCGAGCTGCACCTCTCGAACCCCCAGCGCCGTGAGTCGTGGCGGTCGACGTCGGTCGTGGCGCCGGTCGCCGACGGCGTCGTCGCCGGGTTCGGTCCCGCCGGTTACCCGATGGCCGTCCGCGCCGCAGTCGGGCTGCTCGACGCCCGGTGAGCCACGCCCTCGGGTCGTAGGCTCCGACCATGCCCGTCACCGAACGCCGAACGCCCGACCTGAGCACCGGGGAGCTCCCGCCACTGCACACCTCCTCCCGGATCGGGTTGCTGCGGGAGGATCTCGACGCCGTCGGGTGCGACGTCCTGGTGGTGAGCGACCTCACCAATGTCCGGTACCTCACCGGGTTCACCGGGTCGGCCGGGTTGCTGCTGGTGTCCGCCGACGAGGCGGTCTTCGTGAGCGATGGCCGCTATCGCGACCAGGCCGCCGAGCAGCTCGCAGCCGCCGGAGTGGACGCCGAGGTCGTGATCGTCGCCGCTGAGCCCGACGCCGCCCTGGCCGCCCGGATCCCGGCGGCGGCGGGGCGGGTGGGTCTCGAGTCGGAGTCGGTGACCTGGGCGTCCCAGCGCCGGTGGGCGGACCTGGTCGGACCCCGCGAGCTCGTCGCCACGACCGGGGTGGTCTCGGGTCGTCGGATGCTCAAGGACCCCGGAGAGGCCGCCCGGATCCGGACCGCGTGCGACATCGCCGACCGGGCCTTCTCCGGTGTCCGGTCGATGCTGGGGGAGGAGCCGACCGAGGCGGCGTTCGCCGCCGAGCTGGACGCGGCCATGCGGTCACTCGGCGCCGAGGACGTGAGCTTCGAGACGATCGTGGCCTCGGGACCGAACGGCGCCAAGCCCCACCACCGGCCGGGCGATCGGGTCGTGCGATCGGGCGATCTGGTGGTCGTCGACTTCGGCGCGCTGTACGAGGGCTACCACTCCGACATGACGAGGACCGTGGCGGTCGGAGAGGTCGACGAGGACCGATGGCGCCTCCTGCAGGTGGTGCTCGAGGCCCAGCAGGCGGGCGTGGAGGCCGTGTCCGCCGGTGTCGAGGCCCAGGTCGTCGACGCATCCTGTCGTGACCTGATCGATGCGGCCGGTCTGGGTGAGGCGTTCCTGCACTCCACCGGTCACGGTGTCGGTCTGGACATCCACGAGGAGCCTCGGGTCTCCTCACGCTCGACTGCTACGTTGTCGGCCGGTCATGTGGTGACGGTCGAGCCCGGGGTCTACCTTCCCGAGCTGGGCGGGGTCCGCATCGAGGACACCGTCCTCGTTGCCGAGGACGGGTGCGACCGTCTGACGCTGACCCCGAAGGACCCGGTCCTGGCCTGAGCGCCCGGACCCCCGGTCCCTCACCGGCGGTCCACAGGGGGCCGTCGCCAACGCTGCGAACCGACAGGACACGCCATGGCTCAGATCGCCACCTCGGACTTCAAGAACGGCATGACCCTCGACCTCGACGACGGGCTCTTCAACCTCGTCGAGTTCCAGCACGTCAAGCCCGGCAAGGGTGGTGCCTTCGTGCGGACGACGTTGAAGAACGTGCGGACGGGGGCCGTGGTCGAGCGGACCTTCCGTGCCGGTGAGCGGATGGAGCGTGCGATCGTGGACAAGAAGGAGATGCAGCTCCTGTACCGCGACGGCGACGACTACGTGTTCATGGACACCAACACCTACGACCAGCTCAACGTCGCGCCGACGGTGCTGGCGGACAACGCCAACTTCCTCGTCGACTCCTCGACCGCTCTGCTGGTGATGTACGGCGACGAGATCATCGGGGTGGATCTGCCCGCCTCGGTGGAGCTCACCATCACCGAGACCGAGCCCGGCGTCCAGGGGGACCGGGTGTCGGGCGCCAAGAAGCCCGCCACCCTCGAGACGGGTCTCGTGGTGCAGGTGCCGCTGTTCATCGAGGTCGGCGAGCGGGTCAAGGTCGACACACGCACCGGCGACTTCATCTCCCGGGCGTGAGCGACGACGTCCCGATCGTCGCCGGCGGCCGCCGCGAGGCGCGGGAGCGGGCGGTGCACCTGCTCTACGAGGCCGACACGAAGACCGCCCACGTCTCGTCGGTGCTCGAGGCCCAGGCGGCCAGTCCGGACCCGTACGCAGCCGACCTCGCGCTCGGCGTCGATGAACAGCGGGTCGCCCTCGACGAGCTGATCGCCGAACTGGCGACGGGTTGGTCGCTCGACCGGATGCCCCTGCTCGACCTGACCGTGCTCCGGGTCGGAGCGTTCGAACTGCTCCACCGGCCCGACGTGCCGACCGAGGTGGTGCTCTCCGAGGCGACGGAGCTGGCATCCCGCTACGGCACCGACGACTCGAGCCGGTTCGTCAACGGCGTGCTCGCAGCTGCGGCCCGCCGGGTACGGGCCGACCCGCCTCAGGCGACATCGGGCTGAGCCCCACCCTGCGGCGCGGGCCGTTCCGAGTTGGTGGTACGGTCCGCTCCTGACCGTGAAGGGGGTCCCGTGAGGCCCCTACGGACAGGAAGGACTGCCGGTGGCAGAACGAGAGCGACGGATGACGCGCCCCTACGGTGGCGTCTTCGTGGCCCGCAGTCAGGTGATGGGCCCTGAGGAGATCGAGCGGGCGATCCGTCGCATGGCCCACGAGATCCTGGAACGGAACCTCGGTCTCGACGACCTGGCGGTCATCGGTCTCCAGACCGGCGGAGTCCCGCTGGCCCACGCCCTGGCCGGGATGCTCGCCGAGATCGAGGAGCTCGAGGGGGACGACCCGCCGGTCCCCGTCGGAACGCTCGATGTGGCGCTCTACCGGGACGACATCGGGATCCGCCCGCTCCTCCCCGAGGAGGTCACCGAGATCCCGGTCGACCTGGACGGCCGGACCGTGATCCTGGTCGACGACGTCCTGTTCACCGGACGGACCATCCGTGCCGCCCTCGACGCCATGTGCGACTACGGGCGGCCCCGGGCCGTGCAGCTCGCCGTCATGGTCGACCGAGGTCATCGGGAGCTGCCGATCCGGCCCGACTACGTCGGCAAGAACCTGCCGACCCGGCGTGACGAACTGGTCGACGTCTCCATGTCGGCGGTCCTCCTCGGGGAGCTCCAGAAGCAGTGAGGCACCTCCTGGCGATCGACGACCTGACCCGTGACGACCTCGAGGAGATCCTCGACGTCACGGACGCGATGGTCGAGGTCAGCGGTCGTGCCATTCCGAAGGTGCCTGCGCTCCGCGGCCGGACGGTCGTCTCGCTCTTCTACGAGGACTCGACCCGGACGCGTCTCAGTTTCGACTCCGCGGCCAAGCGGCTCTCTGCGGACACCATGAGCTTCGGTGTGTCGAGCTCGTCGGTGAGCAAGGGCGAGTCGATCCGGGACACGGTCGAGACGATCGAGGCCATGGGCATGGACGCGATCATCGTGCGGCACCGGTCGTCCGGGGTCCCGGCGCAGATCGCGGGGTGGACCGAGGCCGCCGTGGTGAACGCCGGTGACGGCTGGCACCAGCACCCGACCCAGGCGTTGCTCGACGCCTACACGATCCGCCGCCACCTCGGATCACTCGAGGGCCGTCGGATCGCGATCGTCGGCGACATCGTGCACTCCCGGGTGGCGCGCTCCAACGTCGAGGCGTTCACCCGGCTGGGTGCGAGCGTGGTCCTGGTGGCGCCGTCGACCCTGTTGCCGTCGACGGTGGCCCCGTGGGACGTGGAGGTGACCGACGACCTGGACGCCGTGCTCCCCGAACTCGACGTCTGCTACCTGCTCCGGATGCAACGGGAGCGCACCACCGAGGCGCTGGTCCCGTCACTACGCGAGTACACCGCCCGGTTCGGCCTGGACGCCCGGCGGGCGGACCGGTTGGCTCCGGGCTCGATCATCATGCACCCCGGGCCCATGAACCGGGGTGTGGAGATCGCCGGGGACGTCGCCGAGCGTCCCGGCGCCGTCGTCACCGAGCAGGTCGCCAACGGCGTGGCGGTCCGGATGGCGGTGCTCTTCCTGCTGCTCGGTCCCGGCCGGCACACCCTGGGCGACAGCGCCGGGGCGGTCGTTGCGTCACCGGAGGACGCCCGGGCCGGTGTCGTCGCAGGATCGGACCCGTCGACAGGTCGACGGAACGTGGAGGTGGACCGATGAGGGATCGACTTGGCGGCGACGAGACGGTCGACCTGGTCGTGCGTGGCGGGACCGTCGTCGATGCGACGGGGGAGCGGCGAGCCGACGTGGTGATCCGCGGTCGGGAGGTCGTCGCGGTGGGTGAGGGCCTCTCGGGCGACGTCGTCCTCGACGCCGGCGGTTGCCTGGTGGCGCCCGGACTCGTCGACCTCCACACCCACCTCCGTCAGCCGGGCAAGGAGGAGGCCGAGACCATCGAGTCCGGCTCCAGGGCCGCGGCGCTCGGGGGCTACACGGCCGTCCTGGCCATGCCGAACACCACGCCGGCGATCGACTGCGCCGCCGTCGTTCACGAGGTCCTGGAACTTGGCCGCACTGCGCTCTGCGATGTCCACACCTCGGGTGCCATCACCGTGGACCGGGCCGGGGAACGGCTCGCTCCCATGGCGGAGATGGCGGCACTGGGCGTCAGGCTCTTCACCGACGACGGGACCGGCGTCCAGGACGACCGTCTCATGCGACGGGCCATGGAGTACGGCCGGGACCTCGGGGTGACCCTGGCCCAGCACTGCGAGGTCAGCGAACTCTCCCGGGGCACCTGCATGCACGAGGGCGAGTGGAGCGCCCGTCTCGGTCTGCCCGGTCAGCCGGCTGAGGCCGAGGAGCTCATGGTCATGCGGGACATCGCACTGGCGCGGCTCACGGGTGCGCGGGTGCACCTGCTCCATCTCTCCACTGCCGGGTCGGTCGCCATGGTCGCCGCAGCCCGCGCCGGTGGTCTGGCGGTGACCGCCGAGGCCGCACCGCACCACTTCACCCTCACCGACGAGTGCTGCGCCGGATACGACGCGAACTTCAAGGTCCACCCGCCGCTGCGCACCGCCGCCGACGTGTCGGCCGTGGCCCACGGACTGGCCGACGACACCATCTCGGCGATCGCGACCGACCACGCTCCGCACGCCCCGGAGGAGAAGGAACGGCCCTTCGACGAGGCGCCCCCCGGCATGCTCGGACTCGAGTACGCCCTGGCGCTGGCGATCACCCAGCTCGTCGACGCCGGTCCCCGCATGTCCATGGCCGACGTCCTCGCCCGCCTCAGCTGGCAGCCCGCGGCGATCGCCGGCATGGAACGTCACGGCGGCCCGGTGGCCCCCGGGGCTCCCGCCAACCTGTGCGTGATCGACCCGGAGGCCCGCTGGACGATCGACGGCAGCGGTGGAGCTTCCAGGAGCCGCAACGTCCCGTACGTCGGGCGGACGGTCCGGGGGCGGGTCCGACACACGATCTGCGAGGGCGAACCGGTCGTCCTCGACGGGGAGGCACGACGGTGAGCATCGAGGTCGCAGGAATCGTCCTGGCCGACGGCACGACGTTCGAGGGTGAAGCCATCGGGGCCCCGGCCCCCGGCGGCGTGGCGACGGGCGAGTTCGTCTTCAACACGGTGCTGACCGGCTACCAGGAGGTGATCTCGGACCCGTCCTACGCCGGACAGGTCGTGACGTTCACCTCCACCCACATCGGCAACTACGGCGTGACGCCTGACGACGACGAGGCGTCGAGCGTCCACTGCGCCGGCGTGGTCGTGCGCGATCTGGCCCGCCGGAGGAGCAACCACCGCGCGGTCGGCGACCTGGACGGATACCTCCGGAGCCACGGCGTGCCCGGGGTGGGAGGGATCGACACCCGCCGACTCACCCGCCACCTCCGTGACCACGGGGCCATGCCGGGTGCGTTCGGCACCGCTGCCGAGTCGGACCTGCGCGCCGCCGCCGCAGGGGCCCGACCCACGGACGGGATCGACCTGGTCGGGATGGTCACGACGTCGACTCCGTCAGTGCACTCCGGCCCGGATGGTGTCGACCGACGCATCGTCGCACTGGACCTGGGCATCAAGGAGACGATCGTCCGGAACCTCGTCCGGATCGGCGAGGTCCACGTCCTCCCGGCGAGGACCCCGGTCGAGGAGATCCTGGCGCTGGAACCCGGTGGCGTGTTCCTCTCGAACGGCCCGGGCGATCCGGGGGCGGTGGAGGCGGTGCCCGCCACGGTGCGTTCGCTGCTGGGGCAGGTTCCGGTGTTCGGGATCTGCATGGGTCACCAGATGCTCGCCACCGCACTCGGCGGCCGGACCCACAAGCTCCCCTTCGGGCACCACGGCGGCAACCACCCGGTCCGTGACGAGTCCACCGGCAGGATCGAGATCACCAGCCAGAACCACAACTACTGCGTCGACCCGGACTCGCTCGAGCGGATCGAGGTGACCCACGTGAACCTCAACGACGGGACCCTGGAGGGCTTCCGCTGCCTGGACGTCCCGGCGTTCGGGATCCAGTACCACCCCGAGGCCGGACCGGGCCCGCACGACAGCCGTTACCTCTTCGACCGGTTCGCCGACCTCATCGACGAGCACCGCCGGTGAACGCCCCCCACGCCTCCGCTGCCGGCAGCTCAGGGTCAGGTGAGCCGCGACGCGACCGCGTCGGCCTCCTCCTCGAGGTGGTCCCCGATGCCCTCGACGACGACGTGCTCCACCCGGCCACCCACGAGCGGGATCCGGACCTTGAGTTCGCCGCGTACCTCTCGCGTGGTGTCGTTCCCGTCCCCGGCGAGTGCCGCCGTGGCCGATGCCCGCATCAGCGTCGACGCCTGATCGGGGAGGAACCGGACCGCCGCGCTGCGGGCGGGCAGGTCCCAGGTCGTCTCCTCGATCCACGACACGTCGTCCGGATCGATGAACCGGGCCGCCTGGGACGGCAGTTCGACGGACAGCTGGTAACGGAGCCGAACCATTGCGGTGTCGGCCCGTCTCGTCACCTCGAGCACCTCGGGGGCGCTCGTCGCACTCAGCCCGTCGAGCGAGGTCCAGAAGTCCGGGTCGAGGTACACCTCGAGAACCGCGTCCGGGCCCGCCGACCATCGTTGCTCGAATCCGAATCTCACCCCGACAGCGTCGCACACGCTCCGACGTCGTCCGACCCCGGAGGAACCCATGCCCCGTCGCGATGACCTGGAGACCATCCTGATCATCGGTTCCGGACCGATCGTGATCGGTCAGGCGTGCGAGTTCGACTACTCGGGCACACAGGCCTGTCGGGTCCTCCGGGAGGAGGGCTACCGGGTCGTGCTCGCGAACTCGAACCCTGCGACGATCATGACGGACCCCGACTTCGCCGACGCCACGTACGTCGAGCCGCTCGTGGCCGAGGTGCTCGAGCGGATCCTCGACGTGGAGCGTCCGGACGCGGTCCTGCCGACCCTCGGCGGCCAGACCGCACTGAACCTCGCCATGGAGCTCTCGGCGTCGGGGGCGCTGGCCGAGCGCGGGATCGAGTTGATCGGGGCGAAGGCCGAGGCGATCGAGACCGCCGAGGACCGGGAGCGTTTCAAGCAGGCGATGATCGAGATCGGCCTGTCCGTCCCGGCGTCGGGCACCGCCCACACGATCGAGGACGCCCGGGCGGTCGTGGATCGGCTCGGACTGCCGGTCGTGATCCGTCCCGCCTACATCCTGGGCGGGAAGGGCACGGGGATCGCCAGCACTCCCGAGGAGTTCGAGTTCATGGCGGGCCGCGGGCTGGACGCCAGCCCGATCTCGGAGATCCTGATCGAGCAGTCCATCGCCGGGTGGAAGGAGTACGAGCTCGAGGTCATGCGGGACCGTGCCGACAACTGCGTCATCATCTGCTCGATCGAGAACGTGGACGCCATGGGCGTCCACACCGGTGACTCGATCACCGTCGCGCCGGCCCAGACGTTGAGCGACGTGGAGTACCAGCAGATGCGCGACGCCGCGTTCGCCTGCATCCGTCGGGTCGGCGTCGAGACCGGCGGCTCGAACGTGCAGTTCGCCGTGAACCCCGACACCGGCGAGCAGGTCGTGATCGAGATGAACCCCCGGGTGAGCCGTTCGTCGGCGCTCGCCTCGAAGGCCACCGGGTTCCCGATCGCCAAGATCGCCGCCAAGCTCGCCGTCGGCTACACGTTGGACGAGATCCCGAACGACATCACGCGGGTCACGCCGGCGAGCTTCGAGCCCGTGATCGACTACGTCGTGACGAAGGTGCCTCGCTGGGCCTTCGAGAAGCTGCCCGGCGCGGAGCCCCGGTTGGGGACCCAGATGCAGTCGGTCGGTGAGGTCATGGCGATCGGTCGGACGTTCCCGGAGTCGCTCCAGAAGGCGCTGCGGTCCCTCGAACAGGGCCGGGGCGGGCTCAACGCCGATGCCGGCGAGGTGGCGCTCGACGCCGTCCCCGCCGATGAGCTCCTCGATCGTGTCCGGGTGGCCACCCCGGAACGGATCTTCTCGGTGGAATCGCTCCTGCGCCGCGGGGTCGCCATCGAGGACGTGCACGCTGCCACCGGGATCGACCCCTGGTTCCTGGACCAGATGCTCGCCATCAGCGAGGAGCGGGCGTCGCTGTCGGAGCGCGGGGCGGGAGCGGAGGCCATGGCGTCGATGGACGCACGCGCCTGGAGGCGGGCCAAGCGACTCGGCTTCGGCGACGGCCAGCTCGCATGGCTCTGGGGCGTGGAGGAGTCCGCCGTCCGAGCGGCGCGACTGGATGCCGGTGTCGAGGTGACCTACAAGACCGTCGACACGTGCGCCGCCGAGTTCGAGGCCGAGACCCCGTACCACTACGGCACCTACGAGGACACGAGCGAGGTCGCTCCCTCCGGCCGCGACAAGGTCGTGATCCTCGGGTCCGGACCGAACCGCATCGGCCAGGGCATCGAGTTCGACTACTGCTGCGTCCACGCGTGCTTCGCGCTCGCCGATGCCGGCTTCGAGACCGTCATGGTCAACTGCAACCCCGAGACCGTCTCCACGGACTACGACACCTCCGACCGTCTGTACTTCGAGCCGCTGTCGGTCGAGGGCGTGCTCAACGTGCTCGACGCCGAGCGACGCTCCGCCGAGGAGGGCGGTGGTCGACTGGTCGGGGTGATCGTGTCCCTCGGCGGTCAGACGCCACTCAAGCTGGCCGGGGCGCTGCCGCCGGACCTGGTGCTCGGCACGCCGCCCGCCAGCATCGATCTGGCAGAGGACCGCGACCGCTGGAACTCGATGTGCGCCCAGCTGGAGATTCCCCAGCCCGCCGGCGGGACCGCCACCACGCTCGACGAGGCGCGCGCCATCGTCGAGCGGATCGGCTATCCGGCGCTGGTCCGGCCGTCCTACGTGCTGGGCGGACGGGCCATGGAGATCGTCTACGACGCGGATGGACTGACCTCGGCGTGGCGTGCGATCACCGCCGACGGCTCCCTGGGACGTGAGGGCGGACTGTCGGCCGAGCGCCCGGTGCTCGTCGACAGGTTCCTGGAGGACGCGACCGAGGTCGACGTCGATGCCATCCGCGACCACACCGGCGAGGTGATCATCGGCGGGATCATGGAGCACGTCGAGGAGGCGGGGGTCCACTCGGGCGACAGCGCCTGCGTGATCCCGCCCGTCGGGCTGTCGGCGGCCACCATTGCGGTGATCGAGGAAGCCACGCGCTCCATTGCCGAGGCGCTGGGGGTCATCGGCCTCATCAACGTGCAGTTCGCCGTCAAGCGGGTGGGCGACGGGGCCGACGGGGCGGGCCAGGTGTTCGTCATCGAGGCGAACCCACGGGCCTCGCGCACCGTGCCGTTCGTGGCGAAGGCCACGGGCGTGCCGCTGGTGAAGGTGGCCGCCCGGGTGATGTGCGGCGCCACCCTGCAGGGGCTGCGCGACGAGGGCGTGCTCGTTCCGCCCTCGCCCGGGACCCACGTCGCGGTCAAGGAGGCGGTGCTTCCCTGGAGCCGGTTCCCGGACGTCGACGCCCTCCTCGGACCAGAGATGCGCTCCACGGGCGAGGTCATGGGCATCGACGCCACCTTCGGGATGGCCTTCGCCAAGTCGCAGCTCGCCGC
>CAYMKW010000049.1:0-19153 GCA_964391365.1 uncultured Microthrixaceae bacterium
CTCGGCGGGGGCATCGGCCTGGTCGGCAACTCCGGCGTCATCGTGGCGGCCGAGGGCACTCGGTTCGGGCTGCCCGAGGTCAACCAGGGTGCGCTCGGCGCGGCGACCCACCTGGCGCGGCTCGTGCCCCAGCACGCCATGCGGGAGATGGTGTACACGGCCAAGGACATCGACGTGTCGCTCCTGCACCAGTGGGGCTCGGTGAGCCGGGTCGTGCCGGTCGACGAGCTGCGCCCGGCCGCCGTGGAGATCGCCGAGGTGATCTGCACCAAGAGCCGCTACGTGATCCGGCGGGCCAAGGAGTCCCTGAACGGGATCGACCCGGTCGACGTCAACCGCAGCTACCGCTACGAGCAGGGGTTCACCTACGAACTCAACCTCACCGGGGTGTCCGACGAGGCCCGCGACGCCTTCGTCGAGAAGCGGGACCCCGGCTACTCGCGCTGATCCCGGCGCCGGTGCCGCCGGTTGCTCGGACGGTGGTTCAGCCCGGCGTGGTGCTTCAGCCCGGCGTGGTTGGGTCCGGTGCCCCGGCAGGGGCCAGCCCCGGACAGGCCGAGGCGATGCCGCCGAGCGCCGTCTGGACGTCGGCGCCGATCACGTCGGAGTCGCTGATCGTCGACGGATCCCACCCGGACGCCTCACCCTCGGCGAGCAGCGCCTTGGCCGCGTCGCGGAGCGTGGTGCCGGCCGCCTCCTGGCCGGCCGGCGGGTTGGCGCCCAGCTTGTCGAGGACACCGGCGAGCAGGTTGGCGGCCTCCTCGGTCTGGGCCGGGTTGGCGGGCGTGGGGAGGTTCCCGGTGTTGATGATGAAGTCGAGGAGTCCGCAGGCGTCCGATGCGCCGTCCACCTGCGTCTGCAGGCCGGCGACCACGGTCGTGAACTCCTCGTCCGGAACGGTCTCGACGGGGATGGTGCTCGGTGCCGCCTGTTCCTGCTGCGACTGCTCGCTGTCGGGGGCGGCGGTGGTGGTGGTCTCGTCGTCTCCACCGCAGCCGACGGCGGTGGCCAGGAGCGTGAGGCAGAGCACGCCGATCGCGACGGGCCCCCCGCGTCGGCGGAGGGTGCTCCGCCTCTCGTCGCGGGGCGGGTCGGTCGGGTGCGTCGCAGTGGTCACGTCGGGCACCGTAGCGGAGGGTCGCGGTTGCACCGGCGCCGCGGCCCGGGTCTAGGTTGTGATCTGACACACCGTCAGATCTGGAGAGCACGTGCCGGGACCCGACAAGCGCGCCACACTCAGCGAGGTCGTCGCCGAGCTGAGCTCGGGCATGACGATCGGCATCGGCGGCTGGGGCAGCCGCCGGAAGCCGATGGCGGTGATCCGTGAGATCCTGCGATCCGACCTGCGCGACCTGACGATCGTCGCCTACGGCGGCCCGGACGTCGGCCTGCTGTGTCGATCGGGTCAGGCCGCCCACGTGGTCTCCGGGTTCGTCTCCCTCGACTCGATCCCGCTCGAGCCCCACTACCGGGCGGCGCGCCAGGCGGGCAGCATCACCGCCACCGAGTTCGACGAGGGCATGTTCCTCCTCGGTCTGCAGGCGGCGGCCTGGCGGCTCCCGTTCCTGCCGACCCGGGCGGGTCTGGGGTCGGACGTGCCCCGGATGATGACGCACCTCCGGACCGTCGTCTCGCCCTACCCGGAGCCGGAGAGCGGCGAGGCCGAGGAGCTGCTCGCCGTGCCGGCCCTCCGGCTCGACGCGGCGATCGTCCACCAGCACCGGGCCGACCAGTCGGGCAACGCCGTGTGGCTCGGTGAGGATCCGTTCTTCGACGACCTGATGGTGCGGGCCGCCGATCGGGCCATCGTGACGACGGAGCGGATCGTGCCGACCGAGTCGCTGCGTGAGGGTGGCGTCGACCTGACCCACCAGACGATCTCCCGGCTCGACGTCACCGCCGTGGTCGAGACCCCGAACGGCGCCCACTTCACGGAGTGCCCGCCCGACTACGGCCGGGACGAGGCCTTCCAGCGTCGCTACGCGGCGACGGCCAAGTCCGATGAGGCGTGGGACGAGTTCAGGACGGACTTCCTGGACCTCGACGAGCCCGGCTACCAGGCCAAGGTCGCCGAGCTGATGGAGGCGGCCAAGTGAGCGCGGTCGCCGAGCTGATGGAGGCGGCCAAGTGAGCGCGGTCGCCGAGTTGAGGGAGGCGGCCAAGTGAGCGATCCACGGCGGGCCGATGTGTGCGCGGTCGCGATCGCCGAGGCGTTCCGCGGCGACGGTGAGCGCCTGTGCAATCCGATCGGGAACCTGCCACTGATCGGCGGCAGGTTGGCTGCGGCGACCTTCGAGCCGCACCTGGCGCTGACCGACGGCTTCTACTCGCTACTCGACAACGTGCCGCCCGTCGGCCTGGACGAGGACGAGCGGCTCGCCCAACGGGTCGTCGGCTCGTGGAACCCGTACCGGTCGATGTTCGGCCTGCTCTGGCACGGCCGTCGCCACGTGATGATGGGCGCCACCCAGGTTGATCGCTTCGGGAACCAGAACATCGCAGCGATCGGCGACTGGCACCAGCCGCGTTCCCAGCTGCTCGGGTTCCGGGGTGCGCCCGGGAACACCATCAACCACACGACGAGCTACTGGGTGCCCAACCACTCACCCAAGGTCGTCGTCGAGGCCGTCGACGTGGTGTGCGGGATCGGCTACGACCGGGCCGCCGAGCTGGGCCCCGTCGCCGCCCGGTTCCACGAGATCCGACGGGTGGTGACCAACCTGTGCGTGTTCGACTTCTCGGGGTCGGACGCATCGGGGGTGCCGGTGCTCACGCTGCGGTCGGTCCACCCCGGTGTGGGTGTCGACGAGGTCGTGGAGTCGACGGGCTGTGACGTGGTCGTCCCCGACGAGGTCCCCGAGAGTCGTGGCCCGGATGCCGCCGAGGTGACCGAACTGGAGCGGCTGGATCCTGGCGGACTGCGGTTCGCCGAGGTGCCCGACCCGTGAGCGACCGGCACCCGGCGCTCCGGACGCGCGCCGGTGAACTGTTCGGCGTCGAGTTCCCGATCGTCCAGACGGGCATGGGCTGGGTGTCCGGGGCCCGGCTGACCGCGGCGACGAGTGCGGCGGGCGGTCTGGGCATCCTGGCGTCGGCGACCATGACGCTCGCCGAGCTCGACGACGCCGTGACGAAGGTGCAGGAGCGGACGGACCGCCCGTTCGGCGTCAACCTCCTGCCCAGCCAGCCCGACGCCCGGGAGCGGATCGACCTGATCGTGTCCCGCGGCGTGCCGGTGGCGAGCTTCGCGGCGGCGCCGCGGGCCGAGCAGGTGGCCGCCCTCCGCGAGGCCGGGGTGGCGACGGTGGTGACGGTGGGCGCGAAGCGCCACGCCGAGAAGGTCGCCGAGATGGGTGTCAGCGCTGTCATCGCCCAGGGTGGTGAGGGTGGCGGACACACCGGGTCGATCCCGACCTCGCTGCTGCTCGGCCAGGTCGTCGACGCCGTCGCCGGCACCGACGTGGTGGTGCTCGGAGCCGGGGGGTTCCACGACGGCCGGGGCCTCGTGGCGGCGCTCGCCTACGGTGCCGACGGCGTGGCGATGGGAACGAGGTTCCTGCTGAGCGCCGAGAGCCAGGTGCCCGACCACGTGAAGGCGGTCTACCTGCAGACGTCGCTCACGGGGACGGTCGTGACCTCGGCGATCGACGGAGCGCCCCAGCGGGTGATCCGAACGGCGCTGATCGACGCGCTGGAGAAGCTCCCGTCGCCGCTGCGGTTTCCCCGGGCGGCGTCGAACGCACTGCGGTTCGCCTCGCAGAGCGGGCTCTCGCCGCTCGACCTGGTGCGCACCGGCGTGCAGATGCACGGCGAGCAGGATCTCTCGTGGTCGCAGGTCGCGCTGGCCGCGAACGCGCCCATGATGACGAAGGCGTCGGTCGTCGACGGCGACCTCGAGGTCGGGATCCTGCCGACGGGTCAGGTGGTCGGGGCGATCGCCGAGGCGCCGTCGGTCGCCGAGATCATCGAGTCGATCCTCGACGAGGCCGACGAGACGCTCCGCCGCCTCGCTCCCTGATCTCACCGCAGCCGCCAGCCCCACCGCCCCCCACGCACCACAAAGCTGGGAAGAAGCGGGGAAGGGCGGGGGGCGGCGGAACGGGGGAGGGAGCGACGTCAGGACCGGTCGCGCAGGCGGGCGTAGGCGTCCCGGACCATTGCCGCGGCGTCGGCACCGTTGCCGGCACTGGTGCCGGCACCATTGTCGGAACGTTCCCCCGGGAGCGCCATCGTCGACGGCGGTCGACCCCACTGCTCGACGACCTCGTCGACGGTCGAGCCGTGCAGCACCGCTGCGGCCTGGGCGGCTGCGCCCCGGGCGACGGTCTCCTCGTCGGTGACGGCGAGCCACGCCCGACCGGTCAGGTCGGCGAGCACCTGCCGGTACGCGGGCGAGCGCGCTCCGCCGCCGACGAGCAGGTGGTCACCTCCGGGTGGCTGGTCGAGTTGCCGGACGAGTGCGTCGTAGCCGTCGAGGAGACCGCAGAGGACACCCTCGACGGCTGCGCGTGCGACCTGCGCTCGTTCGACGTCGGGGCGCAGGCCGGCCAGGACCCCGGTGGCGTTGGGCCGGTCCGGTGTGCGCTCGCCGGACAGGTACGGCAACAGGGTGAGCCCCGACGCCCCGGTCGGGATGCTGAGCGCCAGGCGGTCGAACTCGTCCAGGTCCACGCCCATGAGCCGGGCGATCGCGTCGGTCACGCCCGTCGCGTTGAGGGTGCAGACGAGCGGCAGGTACCGACCGGTGGCGTCGGCGAACCCGGCCACGGCACCGGACGGGTCCGCCGTCGGTTGGTCGCTCGTCGTGAAGACGGTGCCGCTCGTTCCGAGGGACACGGCGACATCACCGGCGCGCAGCCCCAGGCCGAGTGCGGCCGCCATGTTGTCGCCGGTCCCCGGCCCGACGACGACGGTCCCGGGGATCCCGAGGGCGGCAGCGGCGTCCGCTGTGATGGTCCCCGGTGACTCCGTCGGGCCGAGGACCTCGGGCAGCCACGACTCATCAACCGTGTCCGGCACGGCAAGGTCCAGGAGATCCATCCGGTATCGGCCCTCGGCCGGCGACCACCAACCGGTTCCCGATGCGTCGCCCCGGTCGGTCGTGTGCCGTCCGGTCAGTCGTCGGTTCAGTTCGTCGTGCGGCAGCAGCACGTGTTCGGTGGCGTCCAGGACGTCGGGCTCGTTGGCTGCCAGCCAGGCCAGCTTGGCGACGGTGAAGCTCGCCAACGGGACGCTCCCACAGGCGTCGGCCCAGGTCTGCCGGCCGAGGCGGGCGACCATCCGCTCGGCGTGGGCGGCGCCGCTCGTGTCGTTCCACAGCGGAGCGGGCCGGAGCACGCGTTCGTCCCCATCCAGGCAGACCAGTCCGTGCTGCTGGCCCGCCACGGCGATCGCCGCGACCCGGGATCGGTCGTCCCCGCACTGGCCCATCGCCGCGACCAGCGCCGCCCACCAGTCGTCGGGGTGCTGCTCGGAACGCGGCGGGTGCGTCGGGGGGTGGGCGGCGCGGCCGGTCGCCACCAGGGCGCCCGTGTCGGCGTCACGGAGTTCGACCTTCGTCGACTGGGTCGACGAGTCGACGCCGGCGATGAGCGCTCGACTCACCGCACACCCAGGAGCAGTTCGACGACGAGTTGGTCGAGTCGCTCGTGTCCGTGCCCGCGGCCCGCGGTCGGCGGCTCGTCGTCCTCGTCGAGGAGTGCGGCGACCTGCGCCGGGTCGTTCCAGTCGATCAGCGGGAGGTGCAGGAGGTCGGCCTGCGCCACGGCGAGTGCCTCGGCGATCTCGGGGTCCTCGTCGAAGCGGCGCGCCTTCTCGGCGAGGATCAGGTAGGTGCGCATGCACCCGCGGGCGAACTCCCAGACGCCGTCGACGTCCTCGGTCCGGTAGGCGTGCGCGTCGAAGTGCCGCATCCCGTCCCAGCCCGACGACTCGAGCAGTCGCACGGTGTAGAAGGCGTCGCGCTGGCCCTCGGAGCCGAACCTGAAGTCCTGGTCGTACTTCCCGATCCGCTGGGCGTTGAGGTCGATGTGGAAGAGCTTCTGGGCCCACAACGCCTGCGCCACGGCGTGGTGGAACGACAGTCCCGACATGGTCTCGTGGGCGAACTCCGGGTTGACGCCCACCATGTCGGGCCATTCCAGGGTGTCGATGAACGCCAGGGCGTGGCCGACGGTCGGCAGGAACAGGTCGCCGCGTGGTTCGTTGGGCTTCGGCTCGAGGGCGAACCTGAGGTCCGCCCCGGCGGAACGGGCGTGGGCGCAGCAGACGTTGACCGCCTCGGCGTAACGGTCGAGCGCCGCACCGACGTCCTTGGCGGCGTCGCACTCGACGCCCTCGCGCCCGCCCCACATGACGTAGGTGTCGGCGCCCAGTTCCAGACCGAGGTCGATGGCCCGCAGCGTCTTGCGCATGGCGTGGCGGCGGACCGCCGGGTCGTTGGCGGTGAAGGCGCCGTCGGCGAACACCGGGTCCGAGAACAGGTTCGTCGTGGCCATCGGCACGCGCATGCCCGTCTGGTCGAGTGCGGTCCGGAAACGGTTCACGATCCGGTCCCGATCGCTCGCCGACGACCCGGGCGGGACCAGGTCGTCGTCGTGGAAGTTGACCCCGTAGGCACCCAGCTCGGCGAGCCGGTGCACGCTCTCGACGGGGTCGAGGGGCGGTCGGGTCTCGTGGCCGAACGGGTCGCGTCCACGGTTGCCGACGGTCCACAACCCGAAGGTGAAGTGGTGCTCGGGTCGGGGTTCGAGGGGGTTGGTCACGGGGCCTCCTGGAGGTCGGTGGCGGTTCGCCGGGTGGTCGGCGCCGAAGGGTAGGTCGCCGCCACCGATCCGTGTCGCCGATCGTCGGGCCGTCGGTTCGGCCGGATCTGACGATTCGTCAGACCGCGCGGCAGACTGCGGGCGTGGACCTGAGCTGGAGCGACACCGAGTCGGCCTTCCGCGACGAGTGCCGGACGTGGCTCGAGGAGCACGTGCCCCGCCCGGGGCTGCCGTCCGGTGACACGAAGGCGGGCTTCGCCGCCCATCTGGACTGGGAGCACCGGTTGCACGACGCCCGTTGGGCGGTGGTGTCGTGGCCCGAGGCCTACGGAGGTCGCGACGCCTCGCTGTGGGAGTGGCTCATCTTCGAGGAGGAGTACTACCGGGCGGGTGCGCCGCAGCGCGTCACCCAGAACGGGATCTTCCTGCTGGCTCCGTCGATCTTCGAGTTCGGGACGCCGGCGCAGCAGGACCACTACCTGCCCCGGATGGCCGCGGCAGAGGACCTGTGGTGCCAGGGGTGGTCGGAGCCCAATGCCGGGTCCGATCTGGCGGCGGTGTCGTCCCGAGCGGTCCGGGACGATGACGCAGGTGGCTGGAGGCTGACCGGTCAGAAGACCTGGACCACCCGGGGGGCGTTCTGCACCCACGTGTTCGGGCTGTTCCGCACCGACGGTGACGCCGAACGGCACCGGGGTCTGACCTACTTCCTCGTGCCGCTCGATGCCGACGGGGTGACCGTCCGGGGGTTCGGGCGTCTCGACGGTGACGAGGGGTTCGCCGAGGTGTTCTGCGACGAGGTGTTCGTCCCCGACAACCCGGCCGATGATGAGGATCCGGCGCGTGCGGCCGAGATCATGCACGGTGGTGGAATCCTGGGCGACGTCGACCAGGGCTGGGGCGTCGCCATGGCCACGACCACCTCGGAGCGGGGTCTGACCCTGCGCTCGCCCGGTCGGTTCCAGGCGACGGCGTCCCGGCTGCTCGACCTGGCCCGGTCCTGCGACGAGTCGGGGCGGTTGGGCGAGGCGCTGGCCGACCGGGTGGTCGACGCGTGGGTGGACGCCGAGGCCTATGCCCTCTACACGCTGGGTGACGTGACGGGGATCGTGGAGGGTCGTTCGCCCGGGGCGCGGTCCTCGTTCAACAAGATCTTCTGGTCCGAACTCGACGTGCGGCTGCACGAGGCGGCGCTCGACCTCCTCGGTGCCGACGCCGAGCTGGATGGCCCCTGGATGAAGGGCTACGAGTTCGCCCTCTCCGGGCCCATCTACGCAGGGACCAACGAGATCCAGCGCAACATCGTGGCCGAGCGGGTGCTCGGCCTGCCGAGGAAGTAGCACCGTGCGATTCGATCTCTCCGCCGATCAGGTCGAGTTCCGTGATGCCGTCCGCGGGCTGCTCGCCGACCTCTGCGGCCCCGACGCCGTCCGGTCGGCCTGGGACGGCGACGGTCGGGTCCGCCCCGCCTGGGACGCGCTCACCGAGATGGGCGTGCTCGGTGCCCTGGTGCCCGAGTCGGCCGGTGGACTGGGGATGGACGACGAGGACGTCGTCCCGCTGCTCGTCGAGTGCGGCCGGGCCGGCCTGCCCGACCCGGTGGGGCCGTCGGCCTACGCAGCGGCCACGGCGTTCGCCGGCCTGTTGGAGTTGCCCGGTGCCGCGGAGGTGGCTGCGGCGTGGTCGGAGCGGGTCGCGGCCGGCGACGTCGTGCTCCCGGTCGTCGATCCGTCGGCGCCGGTCGCCGGTGCCGCCACGGCGGCGGCGTTCCTCTGGTGTGCTCCATCGGCGGACGGGCCGCAGGTGCTGGTGGCAGCGGCGGACGAGGTCGATCTGGAGCCGCTGGATTCCGTGGACGGAGCCCGTCGGCCGGCTCGGGTGCGGGTGCGTGACGGTCAGGTCCTGGCCGCTGGTGATGTTGCGACCGGGATCGCTGCGGCGACGGCCGATCGGCTGGCGCTCGGAGCGGCGGCGGAGTTGGTCGGTCTGGGTGAGCGGATGCTCGACCTCACGGTGGACTACGTGGGGGAGCGGAAGCAGTTCGGCGTGCCGGTCGGCAGCTTCCAGGCCGTGAAGCACCAGCTCGCCGATGCGGCGCTCGCGGTGGCATTCGCCGGTCCGCTCGTCTCGATGGCTGCCCACTCACTGGCGACCGGAGCCGCCGACGCGTCGCGGCACGTGTCGATGGCCAAGCTGCGGGCGTCGACCGCCGCCCGGCACGCGGCGGGCGCAGCACTGCAGTGTCACGGGGCGATCGGGTACACGGTCGAGTACGACCTGCACCTGTTCATGAAGCGGGCCTGGGCCCTGAGCTACGAGCACGGCGATCCGGACGCCCACCGCGCCCGTCTGCGGGCGTCGCTGGGGCTGTCGAGCCGAGCACCGTCCTGACCGGGTCCGCCCGGCGGCCACGGCGAGCGAGCGTCCCGAACGCGGCCGATCGCGGCCACCAGGACCGGGTGACCGATCAGGCGGACAGCGGCCGTGGCTGTTGCTCCACGGGGTCGACGGCCGTGATCGTCCGGGTCGATCCGGCGCCGAGTTCCTCGAACCGCCGGGCCTGGGGCAGCACCGATCGCTCGAGCGAGCCGACGGTCTTGTTGTAGGCGTCCACGGCCCGGCCGAGCGCAGTGCCGACACCGTTGAGGTGGCCTGCGAAGGTCGTGAACCGATGGTGCAGGTCCCGACCGAGCGTCGCAATGGTCTCGGCCTCCTCGGCCAGGCGCTGCTCGCGCCAGCCGAGCGCGACGCCGCGCAGGTGGGCGAGGAGGGTGGACGGTGAGGCGAGCACCACCCGTGCCGCGAGCGCCTGGTCCAGCAGTTCGGGCTGCGAGCGGTACGCCTCGGCGAGCAGGGCGTCGCTCGGCAGGAAGACGATGACCACGTCGACCGCACCCGGGACGACCTCGTCGTAGTTGCGAGCCGCCAGCGCCCGGACGTGGAGTCCGACCGCCCGCGCGTGGTCGGCGAAGCACTGCGAACGGAGGTCCGGGTCGTCGGTCGATGCGCCGGCGAGGTAGCTGTCGAGCGGGGTCTTCGCGTCGATCACCACGCATCGACCGGACGGGAGGTGGACGATCGCGTCGGGCCGGGATCGACCGTCCGGACCGGCGACGGAGACCTGCGTCTCGTAGCTGATGTGTTCGTCCATGCCGCTCATGCGCAGCACCCGTTCGAGCTGCATCTCGCCCCACAGACCCCGGGCCTGGTTGTCCCGCATGGCCCCGGCGACCGCCCGGGCCTCGTCTGCGACCGCCCGGCTCGATGCCGCCAGGTCGTCCACCTTGGTCTGCAGGACCGCCGACTCGGCCCGTCGGCCGGCCTCGAGCTCACCGATGCGGGTCGTGAACTCGTCGAGTCGGGTGGCGATGGCCTGGGCCTGCGCCTGCAGGTAGCCCGAGACGGCGTCGTCCGGTTGCGAGCCACGGCCCCGACGTGCCGGAGGGCGCCCACCTGCGATCCGGATGCCGACGGCGACGGCACCCGCGATCACCACGGCGAGCGCGCCGATGAGAACGAGCAGGAGGAGGGGGGAGATCGGGCTGGTGTCCACGACGGCAATGCTGCCGGGTGGGTGTGACATCGAACCCGGACCGGGCGATGCTGGTGCGCATGTTCGGATCCAGGCGACGTCGGGAGCGGCAGGCGGCGCTCGACGCCGGGATGCCCGGCCCGTGGAGGGCGCTCTGCGACAGCCGGTTCCCGTGGCTCACCACCTTGGACGCGGACCGCGCCGAACGCTGGGAGCGGCGCACCCTCGAGATGGTCCTCGACGTGTCCTGGGAGCCCGCCCGGGGGTTCGAGGTGACCGACGAGATGCGTCTCACCGTGGCCGGCCAGGCCCAGCTGCTCGTCGTCGACCAACCGGAGGGGGCGCTCGCCGCGGTCCGGTCGGTGGTCCTGCATCCGTCGACCATCGTCGTGTCGGGGGAGCACTCGCAGGTGGACGGGATCGCGTCCGACGATCCGACGCCGATCCTGGGTGAGGCGGTGGAGCACGGGCCGCTCCTGTTCGCCTGGGACGAGGTGCTCCACGACGTCGAGCATCCCGAGCGCGGTCGGAACGTCGTCCTGCACGAGTGCGCACACGTGCTCGACCACCTCGACGGAGTCGTCGACGGCACCCCGCCGTTCGCGGATCCCGAGCTGGCCGATCGGTGGGTCGCGGCCTGCACCGAGGCGTACGAGGACGTCGTGGCCGGCCGGGACCCCGGGGTCATCGATCCCTACGGAGGGGTCAACCCGGGGGAGTTCTTCGCCGTCATCACCGAGGCCTACTTCTGTGAACCGCACGCGCTGCGGGCAGCCCACCCCGACCTGGCCGACGTGCTGGTCGATCTCTACGGGGTGGATCCCCGCGTCTGGTGTGTGCACTGAGGCGACGGCCTTGACCGGAGCGGGCCGGGGGTCAGCCTCTACAGTTGGCCCGACCCCTCCGACCTGTCAGCAGGAGCACCTGTGAACACCTCGACCTCCCGGACGGTCGCGGCCGATCCGGCCGGTGCCGACGGCGTCCCGAGCCGACCCGGACCGTGGCGGGCATCGGTGCAGGCGCTGCGCGGCCCGTTCGTCGACGGGGACCTCCGCACCCCGGCCGTGGTCGGACTGGTCGGGTCGGTCGTGGCGGTCGTGGCCGGTGCGCTGGTCCGTCCCGGTGGTTCGCCGACGCTGCTGTTCCCGCTCGAGGGCCGCTTCGTCATCTGGGGTGATCGCACCCTGGTCGTGCTGGTCTCGCTGGCCGGGGTCGGTGCCCTCCTGGCGGCGTGGGTCGCCGTGTTCAAGATCGTCCGGCGCCGGTACCACGCCCACGAGGCCGTGCCGGTGTCGACGTCCGTCGGGCTCTGGGTCGTCTGGGCGATCCCGTTCGCCCTGGGCCCGGCGCTGTTCAGCCGGGACGTGTTCAGCTACGCCGGCCAGGGCGAGACGGTGGCGCAGGGCTTCGACCCGTCCACCCTGGGTGTCCGGGTGCTCGGGCAGTCCAACGAGTTCCTGTCCCTGGTGGATCCGGTGTGGCGAGGGACCCCGTGTCCCTACGGGCCGTTCTGGCTGTGGATCAGCTCGGGGTTCGCGACGCTCAGCGGACACCAGCCGCTGGTTGCGGTCCTGATGTTCCGGCTCCTGGCGATCGCCTCGGTGGCCGTCTCGGTCTGGTGTCTGGTCCGGTTGGCCCGACACTACGGCGGTGACGTGTCGACGGTCGTCGTGCTCGCGGTCTGCAACCCGATCGTGATGCTCCACGCCATCTCGGGGGCGCACAACGAGGCGTTGATGATGGCGCTGATCCTCGTGGGGATGGTGCTCGCCGTGGAGGGCTACCTGGTCCCGGCGGTCGTGGCCTGCGCGCTCGCCGCGGCGATCAAGATCCCGGCGTTCGCAGCGGTGATCTTCCTGGGCTGGGCGGCCGCCGGACCCGGCTCCACGCTCCTCCGTCGGATCTGGAGCACTGCGTGGGTCTCGGCGATCGGCGGCGCGGTGGTGGCGGCGGTCTCGGTGGTGTCCGGGCTCGGGTTCGGCTGGGTCGGCGCGTTGCAGACGGCGGGCGGTGCCCGGTCGCTCGTCGCCCCGGCCCGGGTGGCGGGGATCGCCCTCGCCGACCTGTTGGGGTGGTTCGGCGTCGAGCTGTACGACGCGGACGTCAAGCGGGTGACGACCCTGCTCGGTCTGGCGCTGGCGGCGGCGCTGTCGGCGATCATCCTGCTGCGGACCAAGGACCGGGTCCCGTTCGTGTCGCTCGGTCTGGCGCTGTTGATCGTGTCGCTGCTCGGCCCGGCGCTCTACCCGTGGTACGTGCTGCCGGCGTTCGCCATCATGGCGCTCACCCTGCGCGAGTCGCGGATGTGGCTGATCGTCGTGCTGTCCGTGATCGGTTGCGTGATCACGTTCCCGTCGGGGACCACGGCGCTGTACCGGGTGGGTGGCCTGGGGGCGTGGATCGTCCCGGCCATGGTGCTGGGCGGGCTCGTCTACTGGTACCGGACGCTGCGGCCGCGTGGCGATGCCGCCGACGAGCCGGCCGACCTGGAACCGGTCCCGGCGAGCGGCCCCTTCGGCTGATGGTCGATACCGGCGCCCGGCGCCCGTGGGTGGGGATCTCGCTCGGCGCGGCCGTGGTCTCGGTCGTGGCCGTGACGATGCGGCTGTGGCCGTCCACGACCACGAGTCGGATCGACTTCTACGTCTACGGCGGCGCCATCTCCGCGGCCCGGGGCGGGGCGTCGCTCTACGACTACGCCCACGAGGTCCTGGCGCTGCCGTTCCTGTACCCGCCGTTCTCGGCCCTGGTGCTCTGGCCGACCTCGGTGGTGTCGGGTCGCGTCGGTGAGCTGCTCTGGCTCGCTGCGACGATGGTGTGCACGGTCGCGTTCCTGCTGGTCGTGGGTGGTGAGTTCGCTCGCGTCGCCGCCCGACGGTGGCCGACGTCGCCGTTGGCGGACCGTCGCGTGGTGGTGCCGCTGGTGGTGGCGTTCGGCGTCTGGACCATGCCCGTGACGCTCACCGCGCGGCTCGGGCAGGTCAACGCGCTGGTCGCGGCGCTCGTGGTGCTCGATGTCTGGCTGGTGCGGCGTCGGTCGACCCCGTCCGTCGCGGCCGGTGTGGGCACGGGTCTCGCAGCTGCGATCAAGCTCACCCCGGCGGCGCTCGTGCCGTACTTCGTGCTGGCCCGCCGGGGACGGCAGGCGGTGGTCACCGTGGTCGCGGCCGTCGTCGCCACGCTCGCGGGGGCGTTGGCGTTCCCCTCGGACACCTGGCGGTTCTTCACCGTCGAGGTGTTCTCGACGGACCGGGCACCGGACGTGTCGATCGTGTTCAACCATTCCGTCCGGCGGTTCGCGTCGTGGATCCCGGACGGCCGGGTGGAGGTCCTGGTGTGGTTGGTCCTGTCGGTCGCCGTGATGGTGTGGGCCTACCGTCGGGCCGTGGCCGCCGACCGGGGCGGCGACGTCATGCTGGCGACGACGATGGTGCTGCTCGCCACGTACCTGGTCAACCCCCTGACCTGGGGCCACCACCTGTTCTTCCTGGTCCCGGCAACGCTCTGGTGGCTGGCCACGTCGGACTCGTGGTGGCGCTGGGCCGTGGGTGCGTTGGCCGTCGTGTCGTTGTTCGACCCGATCGGTGGGGGAGAGACCTCGGAGATGACGGTGGTCCGTGTGGTGGTGATGATCGTGATGCTGGTGGCGCTCCCGGTCGGTCACCGGGCCGTCGCCGGCGATCCGGTCGCCGCCACCCGGCCCCGTCGATCGCGGCCGGATCAGCTGTCGGCGCCGTAGCGGGCGAGCACCCGCTCCCGGGCCGGCGGGTGGATGTTGGCCAGCGTCACGTCGCCGTCGTAGTGGGCGAGCACCCGCCGGTCCATGACCGCCCGCCACAGCGGCGGGACGTACGCCAGGCCGAGCATGAGGCCGTACCCCGAGGGCAGCTGCGGTGACTCCTCGAAGTGGCGCAGCGCCTGGTAGCGGCGGGTCGGGTGGGCGTGGTGGTCCGAGTGGCGCTCGAGTTGGTAGAGGATCACGTTCGACGCCACGTGGTTGGAGTTCCACGAGTGCTGCGGGTTGCAGCGCTCGTAGCGGCCCGAGTCGTCCTGCTGTCGGAGCAGGCCGTAGTGCTCCAGGTAGTTGACGACCTCGAGCAGCGAGAACCCGAAGACGGCCTGGATGATGAGGAACGGCAGGATCGCCCAGCCGAAGACGGCGGTCAGGACGCCGAACAGGACGACCGTGAGCGCCCAGGAGGTCAGCACGTCGTTGTCGGTGCTCCAGATGCGCTTGTTCTGGGCCCGGAGACGCTTGGCCTCGAGGCGCCAGGCCGACTGGGCGCTGCCGACGACGGTGCGGGGCAGGAACGCCCAGAACGACTCGCCGAGACGTGAGCTCGCCGGGTCCTCGGGGGTGGCGACCCGGTTGTGGTGGCCACGGTTGTGCTCCACGTAGAAGTGGCCGTAGCCGGTCTGGGCGAGGGCGACCTTGGCGAGCGAGCGCTCCACCTTCACGTTCTTGTGACCGAGCTCGTGGGCGGTGTTGATGGCGACGCCACCCACGGTGCCGACGGTGAGCGCGTAGCCGAACTCCTGGACCCAGTTCAGGTCCCGGCTGACCACGACCCAGCACGCGAACACCAGCCCGGCGTACTGCAGCGGCAGGAACAGGTAGGTGCACCAGCGGTAGTAGCGGTCCTCGCTCAGCTGGGCGACGGCCCAGTCGGGCGGGTTGGAGCGGTCCTGGCCGAAGATCCAGTCGAGCAGGGGGATCATCACCAGGATCCAGATGGGGCCGGAGTACCAGAGGACGTTCGTCCAGCCGCCAGATTCGGCCCAGTCGGCGGCACCGAACGGGAGGAGTGGCACGACCAGGCCGAGCAGCCAGAGGTAACGCTTGCGGTCCCTCCAGGTCACGGTCTCGCCGTCGATGGTGGCGGTGAGGGTGTTCACGTTGCTTCGCTCCTGAGTGCGCCGAGGACGAGGAAGGTGGCGACGTAGTCGGCGACGACCTCGGGCGGGTCGTCGGGTGCGTTGACCGCGTAGCTGATGAGCAGTCGGGCGACGACGTCGGCGAATCGGCGTCGTCCGACCGGGTCGTCGGTGAGTTCCGGGGTGCGTTCGGCGACGATCGACTCGACGATCGCCCGCACGTGGACGACCACCGGACCGCTGTCGGTCGTCAGGATCGGGACGAGCGAGTCGGGCTCGGTGCTGAGCAGTCGGTCGAGCAGCGGGTGGGTCCGCAGGCCGACGAGTGCGGCCAGGATCGACGCCCGGAGCGCGTCGAGCGGGTCGTCCAGGTCGGCGGTGGCGGTGGTGATCCCCTCGACGAGCTTGGCGGTCTCGCTGAGCACGACCGTGGTGACCAGGGCGTCCTTGGACGGGAAGTACCGGTAGAGCGTCTGGCGGGAGAGGCGGGCCCGCTTGGCGACGTCGGCCATGGAGAGCCGGGAGATGCCGTGGTCGGTGGCGGCGGCGAGCGCGGCGTCGACGAGTCGTTGACGGATGGTGAGTTCGTCGGTGCTGGCGGGCGGCTCGACGGGCATGAGTGACACAGTAACGCGATGTGTCACTCTGTCAAGTGGCGACGTCCGGACGGTGACGACTGGACGGTGTCGGCGCAGCGCCGCGCCGCCGGTGCGGCTCACACCGTGGCGCGCCCCACCGTCAGGTAGGTCCACGGCTTCGGGCCGCGGGCGAACGCGGACCTGGACGCCGTCACCGTCATGCCCGCACGCTCGGTCAGCCCGACCGGCTCCCGGGTGAGGTGGCACCCGCCGGCGAGTCGCTGCTGGACGCCGTCCAGGCGGTGTTGCCACCGGGCCACCCCCGGGTCCGGGGCGAGCCCGTGCTCCAGGAACCGGAACTCGCCGCCCGGCCGGACCACCCGTCGGATCTCGGCGAGCGCCCGGTCCACGTCGGGGATGGTGCACAGCGTGAAGGTGCACAGCGCCGCGTCCGCCGAGTCGTCCTCGAGCGGGATCGACTCGCCGTCCAGGCCGACGAACTCGACGGCCTGCGGCGCCGCGGCGACCCGGTCGGCGGCCCGACCCCGAGCGACCGTGGACGGCTCCACGGCGAGCACCCGCTCGACGTCTCCCGGGTAGTGGGGCAGGTTCAGGCCGGAGCCGAAGCCGATCTCCACCACCGTGCCCGACAGGCCCTCGGAGGTCTCGGCCCGCCACCGGTCGAACCCACGGTCGCCGCAGGCCACGTCCACCAGCCGGGGCAGCACCTGCTGCTCGTAGAACCCCACGCCGCCGACGCTACTGCCGCTGCCGCTCCGGCCGCTCCGGCGCCGGGTGGCGGCGTGAGTCGCTCAGGGCCGTTCCTTGGGCGCGAACGCCTCGGTGAGCGACGGATCGTCGAGCACGTGCGGTGCCAGGAGCGCCTCGGCCTCGGCCACCAGCTCGTCGCTGAGGTCGACGTCGAGCGCGCCCACGTTGTCCTCGAGCTGCTCCGGCCTGGTGGCACCCACGATGCACGAGGCCACGTTGTCGTTGCGCAGCACCCAGGCGATGGCGAGCTGCGCCGTGGTGCACCCGGCCCGCTCGGCGACCTCGCCGAGCTGCTGGACGGCCGTGAGCAGCTCGTCGTTCATGAACAGCTGCATGGTGTTGGTCTTGGGGTCGCCGTGGGCGGCCCGGGAGTCCTGCGGCGGCGGCTGGCCGGGCAGGTACTTGCCGGTGAGCACCCCCTGCAGCAGCGGCGACCAGACGATCTGGCTGACTCCCAGCTCACGGCTGGTGGGCACGACCTGCGCCTCGATCACCCGCCACAGCATGGAGTACTGGGGCTGGTTGGACACGAACGGGATGCGCAGCTCCCGGGCGAGCGCAGCACCGGCGCGGAGCTGCTCGGCGGTCCACTCGCTCACGCCGATGTAGTTGACCTTGCCCTGTCGGACCAGGTCGGCGAAGGCCGTCATGGTCTCCTCGAGCGGCGTCTCGGTGTCGAAGCGGTGCGCCTGGTACAGGTCGATGTGGTCGGTGCGCAGCCGACGCAGCGACGCGTGGCAGCTCTCCATGATGTGCTTGCGTGACAGGCCCCGGTCGTTGCGGCCCGGACCGGTCGGGAAGTACACCTTCGTGAACAGCTCGATCCCCTCGCGGCGCACGCCCTGCAGCGCCCGGCCGAGCACCTCCTCGGCGCGGGTCTCGGCGTACACGTCGGCCGTGTCGAAGGTCGTGATCCCCAGGTCGAGGGCCGCGTGGACGCAGGTGATGGCCCGGTCGTCCTCGACCTGGCTGCCGTGCGTGATCCAGTTGCCGTAGCTGATGGCGCTGACGAGCAGGCCGCTGTCACCCAGGTATCGGTGTTCCATCCCCGCATCCAACCACGCCGGAGCGTCGCCCGTCGCACCGGACTACCGGACCGGGCCCCTCAGGCCGCAGACTGTGGGGGTGAAGGTGACCCAGCGGGACGTCCTGGTGATCGGCGGTGGCCCCGCCGGCGCGGCCGCTGCGATCGTCGCCGCCGAGGCCGGTGCCCGGGTCACCGTGTTCGAGAAGGGCCTCCCGGGTCGGGACAAGATCTGTGGGGACGGCCTGACGCCCAGGGCGGTCGCCGCGCTCGACGAGCTCGGGGTCGACCTGGGTGACGCCCACCGGATCGACGGGCTGCGGATGGTCGCCAACCGGACGGTCCGCCAGCTCGACTGGCCGGGCATCGCCCCGTTCCCCGCCCACGGCGCCGTCTGGCCGCGCCGTCGACTCGACCTGCGGCTCATGGAGCTCGCCGACAAGGCCGGCGCCGAGCTGCGCTGGGAGCACGAGGCGACCCCGGTGCTGGACGGCCGCCGAGTGGTGGGGGTCAGCGCCAACGGCCAGGAGTGGCGCGGCGACCTGGTCGTCGTCGCCGCCGGTGCACCCGGCGCGGTCGCCCGGCAGCTCGGTGCGGTCCGGGACCAGCGGGAGCCGTTCGGTCTGGCGATCCGCACCTACGCCGAGTCACCCCGCCACGCCGAGCGGTACCTGGAGGCGTGCCTCACGCTGCGCGACTCCGCCGGGACCCCGGTGCCCGGGTACGGCTGGATCTTCCCGGCGGGCGACGGCACCGTCAACATCGGCGTGGGTGCGCTGTCGACCATGCGGGGCTTCAAGCAGCTGAACCTCAACACGCTGCAGGACAGCTACCGGTCCCTGGTGCAGGAGTCGTGGGGGCTCGGTCCCGACCTGGAACGGCCCCGCGCGTGGCGGCTCCCCATGAGCACGGTGCGCCGCCACGGCCCGGGGTGGGTGGCCATCGGTGACGCCGCCGGGCTCGTCAACCCCATGAACGGCGAGGGCATCGACTACGGGCTCGAGTCCGGCATGCTGGCGGCCCGGCTGTTCTGCGAGGACCCGGCGACGGTCCCGGTCCGCTACGACCGGATCATCGGCGAACGCTTCGACGCGTTCCTGCGCACCGGCCGACGCTTCTCGTTCCTGATCGGCCACCCGCTGCTGCTGCGCACCGGTCTGCGTTTCGCCGTGGGCACCCAGGGGATCGCCAACGTCACCCTGCAGGTGATGGGCAACCTGGTCGACTCGTCCACCCCCGGGGTGGGAGGTGTGACCATGCGGGCTGCGGACCGACTGCTGGCGTTGGCCGACCCGGTGCTCCGCGCCACCCGCGCCGCGGCCTGAGGGCCCTGCTCCCGTCGCCCGGTTGCGTGCCGGAGCGGCCCGGTCGAGGTCGATGAGGTGGCCCGATCGCTACGGCAGGCCGGTGACGGTGGTGGGGGTGAGGCGACTGGTGGTGGTTCCGTCCCCAATCTGGCCGGAGCCGTTGTTGCCCCAGCAGCGGGCGGTGCCGTCGGCGAGCACGGCGCAGGTGTGGAAGCCGCCGGAGCTGATCTGGACGGCGCCGGTGAGGCCGGTGACGGTGGTGGGGGTGAGCCGGTCGGTGGTGGTGCCGTCCCCGATCTGAC
>CAYMKW010000050.1:0-13198 GCA_964391365.1 uncultured Microthrixaceae bacterium
CCGGTGGCCATTACTTCGGGGGAACGATGGATACCACCCGGACGGTGGCGCTGGGGCCCGTCTCGCGTGAGGCCCGTATCAATTATACGCGTGTATTGAAGGGGCTCATGGCGTTGAGCCGTTCGGGTCGGTCGAGGGTCAGGATCCGGATCCCGGCATCCGGACCCTCGGCGGCGTGGGACTCGAGGTGGACGACCGTCGGGTCGACGGGCAGGTGGTCGGAGTTGCCGTCGCTCATCCGGTCAGCCTGCCACGGCCGCGATCACAACCGTGGGGCTGGTCAGTCCCGGGGGGTGGAGCGGTGCTGGTGCCAGGCGGTGACGACTTCGGAGTGCGAGGCGCCGGGGCGCTCGGCGCGCCACGCGCGGACGAAACGGTTGTACTCGAACTGGGACTCGATCGCTTCGCTCGGCCGGTCACGGGTCCGTTGCCAGTGGTCCACGGCGTTGCCGAGCGTCAGGTCCACCTCGGGGGTCGGGTCGACCGGTCGGCCGTCCTCCTCGTGCGTCGTGGATGGCATCCCGCTGAAGAACTCGCGCATGTGCGCATCGAATCGAAAACCCGGTCCGCACTGTTCGACCATGAAGGCGCGGAGGGCCCGGGTCATCCGCTGGGGTGGGGTGAACCGGCTCTCCACAGTCAGCACGCCGGTGAGCGAGTCCCGCGGCACCTTCGTAGGGACGTTCGCAACGATGTCCCCGGCGAGCGCGGCCCGGACGCGGGCTGTCAGCGCCACCTTCCGACCTCCCATCGGCACACCGAGTCGGCGTGCGCCGTCACGCAGGTCGGCGACGGTCCAGTACCACCGGTCGAATTGCTCGGGGCTGAGGCCAGCTCGCAGCTCGGGTCGCTCGTCAGCTCCCGACTCCGTGGGCCAACGGTCCGTCATCCGGTCGCGGCGTCGTCGTGGACCCTGAACTCCGTGGACACCCAGCGGCGCTGGGGGTGGTGGGTGACCTCGCCGCCCAGATCGAAGGTGTCGACCAGCTCCGGGTGGCCGGCACAGCCGCCGACCTCGACGCGGAAGGCTCCGGGCTCGCAGACGCAGTCGAAGTCCTCGTCGAAGAACGCCAGGCGCGACGGGTGGATCCGGAACGTCACCCGGGACCGTTCGCCGACAGTCAGGTGGATCCGGCCGAAGCCGACCAGCTGGCGTTCGGGTCGGGCGACCGACGCCGTCTCGTCGTGCACGTAGCACTGGACGACCTCGTCGGCGTCGTGGCCACCGGTGTTCGTGACGGTGGCGCTCACCACGGTCGGTTCGGTCGTCGACCCGGGTTCCACCACCAGGTCGTCGTAGCGGAAGGTGGTGGTCGACAGTCCGTGGCCGAACGGGTGGAGGGGTCCGCTCGGTGAGTCGGTGTAGTCACCCCAGAACTGGCTGCGCCCTCCGCCGGCTCGGTGGTTGTAGTGGACGGGCACCTGGCCGACGGCCCGCGGGAGGCTGACGGGGAGGCGGCCCGACGGCGCCACGGATCCGAGGAGGATGTCGGCGAGCGCGCTGCCCCCCTCGATCCCGGGCAGCCAGGCGAGCAGCACGGCGCTCGAACGCTCCTCGACGACGTCCAGGGTGTGGGCCCGTCCGGAGATCACGGCGGTGACCACGGGCGTGCCGGTCTCGGCCACGGCGTCGAGCAGTTCGAGCTGCACGCCGGTGAGGTCCAGGTCGGTGGCGTCGCGGGCCTCGCCGACCGTCGCGTCGGGCGTCAGGCCGCTGCGGCCGCCCAGGCAGACGACGGCCAGGTCGGCCTCGGCGGCCAGACGGGCGGCGGGCTCGATCCCGGTCCGGTCCGAGCCGGTGATGCCGCAGCCGGCGTGGTGGGTGAGCTCCACCTCGGTGCCGAGCAGCGCGGCGCGCAGCCCTGCGAGTGGTGTCACCGTGTCCGGGAAGTACGGGCCCGGCGCGTACGCGCCACCGGCGGCGGGCAGCAGGTCGGACCCGGCGGCGTCCTCGCCGTAGATGATCTCGAGGTGGGCGGGGTAGTGGTAGTCGCCCTGCAGCAGCCGGACGTCGTCGGCGGTCGGTCCGAGCACGGCGATCCGACGGACGGGGGAGGCGGGGTCGTCGACCCGGACGGGGAGGATCCCGTCGTTCGTGAGGAGCACGATCGACTGCTGGGCGGCCTTCCGGGCGAGCGTCCGGCCCTGGGGGGTGCCGAACGCCTGGGCGGCGGTCGACTCCTCCACGTACGGGTACTCGAAGAGGCCGAGCTCGAACTTCTGGTGGAGGACGCGCCGGACGGCGAGGTCGACGAGCTCGACGGGTACCACGCCGGCCTCGACGAGCGGAGCGAGCTCCCCGAAGCAGTCGGTCGCGGGGAGTTCGACGTCCATGCCGGCGAGCAGCGCCCTGGCGCCGGCGACGGCCTTGGTCGGGGCGACCCGATGGTGGGTGCGCAGCAGGTCCACGGCGAAGTAGTCGGCCACCACGGTCCCGTGGAAGCCGAGTTCGCCACGGAGCAGGTCGGTGAGCATCGACCGGGATCCGGCACAGGGGATCCCGTCGACGGACGAGTAGGAGTTCATCACCGAGGCGAGTCCGGCGTCCCGGACGGCGGCGGCGAACGGCTCGGCGAACACCTCACGCAGCTCGCGGGGCCCCATCTGGACGGGACCGTGGTTGAGTCCACCGTCGGCGAGTCCGTAGCCGAGGAAGTGCTTGCCGGTGGCGACGACCCCGTCGGCCAGTCCGGACCGATCGCCGGCGGTGGTGTTCTGGAGCCCGCGCACGTAGGCGGCTCCCAGCTCGCCGCACAGGACGGGGTCCTCGCCGTAGGTCTCCTCGAGTCGTCCCCATCGCGGGTCGCGGGCGATGTCGAGCACGGGCGCCAGGCTCTGGCGGGCCCCGACGGCGACCATCTCGCTGCGGATGTGGGTGGCGACCGCCTCGAGCAGTTCCCGGTTCCAGCTGGAGGCCAGGCCGATCGCCTGGGGGAACTGGACGGCGTCACGGGCGCAGAACCCGGCGGTGGACTCCTCGTGGACGAGCGCCGGGATGCCGAGGCGGGTCTCGGTCACGAGCCAGTGCTGGATCCGGTTGGCCGCCCGGGCGAGGCCGGCCGGCCGCAGACCCGTCGAGGCGGCGATCCGCGTCACCTGGCCGGTTCCGTGGGGGACGACCGCAGCGGCCGCCTCGGCGGAGAAGTCGTCGTCGACGAACAGTCGGGTCGACCACACGCAGCCGAGCTGGGCGAGCTTCTCGTCGAGCGTCATGCGGGCGAGGAGCTCCTCGACCCGGGGGTCGTCGTCGGGTGGCGGCGGAGCGGCGTCGGTCACGGGTGGATCCTCGCAGGTGCGGGCTACCTTCTGCGCATGGCCGACGTCGTGATCTTCCACAACCCGAACTGCAGCACCTCACGCCATGCCGTCGAGCAGGCCGACGAGGCCGGCGTCGACTACGAGGTCGTCAAGTACATGCTCGTGGCCCAGCGTCCGGACCGCGCGACGCTCGAGACGCTCGTCGAGCAGCTCGAGGACCCCGTGACCGACCTGGTGCGCCGCGACGCCAACTTCAAGAAGCTCGGCCTGGGCGATGCGGACGTGGCCACGGCCGAGCAGGTGGTGGACGTGCTGGTCGAGCACGGCGAACTGCTCCAGCGCCCGGTCCTGGTTCGCAACGGCGTCGCCATCATCGGCCGACCCAAGGACCGGGTCGCACCCTTCCTGGCGGGCTGAGCACCGTCGATCCGAGCACCGTCGATCAGGGTGTCAGCACCTCAACAGCGCAGGCGATCGTCGGCGCCGCCTTCAACCTCTGGTCGGCCGTGAGCACGGAGCAGTCGAGTCGTTCGGCGAGAGCGACGTAGGCGGCGTCGTAGGCGGTCACGTTCGATCGCAGCTCGAACGCGCGGCGCATCAGCGGGAGCGTGGGATAGCGGGTGAGGTCGAGATCCTCGAGGTCGCCGATGGCATCGGAGAAGCGTTGGTCGGTCAGGTCGCCGGCGAGCCACCGTCTGCGGAGCACCGCTGTGGTCTCCACATCGATCAGATCCGGTGCGACGAGCTCGCCGGCGCCGATGAGACGGTGTCGTGCGCTGGCGCCGTCGGGGCCGTCATCCGCCAGAGCGTTGGCGAGGACGGATGCGTCGACGACGATCACGAGGCGGGGCGCTCGCCCGCGAGGTCGGCCACGGCTCGTTCGAGGCCCACGCTGCCGCCCCTGCGCTGAGCGACGCGAGCGAAGAGCTCCTCTGGGGTCGGGCGCTCGACCAGACGGGTGAGCTCGTTCGTCAGGTACTGCTGCAGCGACTGGCCCCGCTGCTCGGCCCGCTGCTGGAGGGCGCCGTGGACGTCGTCCGGGAGGTCTCGCACGAGGATGTTCGGCATGATTGCATTATGAAAGCATGCCGAAGCGGGTGCAACGGCGGGCTGGGCACCGGAGCATCTGCCTTGGTCCCCGTTCAGTCCTCCACGAGCGCGGCGAGCGGTGCGGCGACCTGCAGGGCGATCGTCCGGGGGTCGACGTCCGGCTCGAACACGGTCCGGATGAATCCGGTGAGGAGCTGGCCGACGACGAGCTGGGCCAGGTCGTCGGGGTTGGCGAGCTCCGGAACGGCGCGCACGACCCAGTCGGCCGCGGCGGGCTGCAGCAGGGCGAGCAACTCCTGCCCGACGGGCAGCACGGTGGATTCGCCCCGCATGGCCTCGCCGATGAGGAGCCGCCAGATCGACTGCTCGCTGAGCGCCCCCTCGAACACCTGCACGAACACATCCGTGAGCCGCTCGGCCGGTGGGGCGTCCGGGTCGACGGGGAGCGGATCCTCGAGTCGGCTCCCGTACTGGCGTTCCGCCACGACGGCCGCGAGCAGTGCGTCCTTGGAGGGGAAGTAGTGGTAGATCGCCGCCACCTGCAGGTCGCAGGCGTTGGCGAGCTGTCGCATGGACATGCCCGTCGCGCCGCGCTCGGACATGAGGCGGAGCGAGACGTCGAGGATGTGCTCGCGCTGGTTCGGCCGGACGTCGGTGGCGCTCACCCGGTCACCGGCATCAGTGGGGGACGGGGCAGGCGGTGTAGCTGGCCGGGATGTCCTGCAGGCCGATCACGAGCGATGACTCGGCCCGGCTGTAGGTGACGCCCTCGGGCACGGTGATGTCGGGGAGGCGGGTGAACAGCTCCTGGAAGACCGTGACGATCTCCATGCGGGCCAGGTTGGCGCCCAGACAGAAGTGCGGTCCGATGCCGAAGCCCAGGTGCGGATTCGGGTCACGGGTGAGGTCCAGCTCGTCGGGCCGGTCGAAGACCGACTCGTCCCGGTTGGCGCCCGCGTAGAGCATGAGGATGCGGTCGCCCTCCTTCAGGTCGGTGTTGCGGTACGTGTGGTCCTCGGTGACGGTCCGGATGAAGCCGAGCACGGGGCTGACGTAGCGGACGAGCTCGTCGGCGGCGCGGGCCATGAACTCGTCGTCCCAGAGGTTGTCGAGCAGCAGCTGACGCTGTTCCGGGAACTGCGACAGGGCGATCAGTCCGCCGGTGAGGGCGTTGCGGGTCGTCTCGTTGCCGGCCACGAGCAGGACGGTCAGGAAGGCGAGCAGCTCGTCGTCGTTCAGCCCGACGGTCGACTCGTCGCGCTCGGCGTGCATCCGCTGGATGTCCTCGGTGGAGATGCCCTGGATGGCCTTGTGCTCCTTGGCCAGGTCGCCGGCGTCGAACGCCTGGGTGAGGATCGAGATCAGGTCGTCCTGCGGGTCGGCGCGACGTTCTGCGATGAGCTCGATGCACATCGTGGCGTACTCGCCGAAGGACGCGGCGGCCTCGTGCAGCACCGGGTCGTCCGGGTCGACGTGGCCGTCGCCGGCCATCATGGCGTCGGACCACCGGTACATGCGGAGCCGCTGATCAGGGTCCAGCCCGAGCACCTCGCAGATGATGATGAGCGGCACGTGCACGGCGAACTCGTCGACGAAGTCGACGTCGCCCTTGCCGGCGATCTGGTCGATCACCTCGTTGCTCAGCTGCCGCACGTGGGGGATCAGCTCCCGGACCCGTCGGGGCGTGAAGCCCTGGTTGATGAGTCGGCGCTGTCGGATGTGCTCCTCGCCGTCGAGGGTGATGATCGACATGTCGCCGGCGATGAGCGGCCGGACGCCGAACTTGGAGCAGTAGCGCTGGGGGTCCCGTGAGACGTGGAACACGTCCTCGTGTCGGGCCGTGACGTACAGGTCGTTGCGCTCGTCGCGGTGCAGGTGGTCGAGCGCCCGCAGGGCGGCATAGGTGTCCCATGCGTCGTCGAAGGTGTGCGGATCGCAGAAGTCCACCTGGGCCAGGTCGACGGCCGTCGGGTCCGGGGAGCGCGGTGTGCGGAGTTCCATGCGGCGACCGTACCGCTGATTGAACGTTCGTTCAACGGACCGTAGAGTGCCCCCATGGAACGCTCCCCCATGGCCCTGAGTGACATCGACCTGCTGAACCTGGACGCCTTCGTGTCGGGTGACCACCACCGGATGTTCGAGGTGCTCCGCGCCGAGCAGCCCGTCCACTGGTCGGAGGAACCGGCCGAGGACGGCAAGGGCTTCTGGTCGATCACGAAGCACGCGGACCTGCAGATGGTGAACCGGGACACCACCACGTTCTCGAGTGAGACCGGCGGCACCCAGCGGGCCGACTTCTGGGACCAGGAGGAGGTGGCGTTCGACACCCGCGGCGTGATGCTCGTGGACACCGACCCGCCGAAGCACACCAGGTACCGCCGGCTCGTCAACAAGGGCTTCACCCCTCGCATGATCGGCCTGCTCGAATCGCACCTTCGCTACCGGGCCGAGCTGATCGTCGACGAGGTGATCGAGTCGGGGAACTGCGAGTTCGTGAGCGACCTGGCCGCCGAGCTGCCGCTGCAGGCCATCGCCGAGATCATGGGTGTCCCCCAGGAGGACCGGCGGCTCATGTTCGACTGGTCGAACACGATGATCGGGGCGCAGGACCCCGAGTTCAACAAGTCCGGCGGGGGCGAGGAGGCCCAGGAGGCGGCGGCGCAGGTGTTCGCGTACGCCAACCAGTTGGCCGCCGCCCGCCGGGAGGACCCGCGGGACGACATCGTGACGACGCTCATCAACGCCGAGATCGAGGGCGAGCGCCTGAGCGAGCTCGAGTTCGACATGTTCATGCTGTTGCTCACGGTGGCGGGCAACGAGACGACCCGGAACGCCACGGCGTCCGGGATGGATGCGCTCCTGCGACACCCGGACCAGATGGCGGCACTGCTCGGCCACCTCGACGACGACGCCTACGTGTCCACGGCGATCGACGAGGTCCTCCGCTGGGCCACCCCGGTGCTGCACTTCCGGCGGACGGCGACGACCGACACCGAGATCCGGGGCCAGGAGATCGCCGCCGGAGACAAGCTCCTGATCTGGCACATCTCGGCCAACCGGGACGAAGAGGTGTTCGCCGATCCGTTCGCCTTCGACATCGAGCGGACCCCCAACGAACACGTGGCGTTCGGCGGCGGCGGTGCGCACTACTGCCTCGGTGCGAACCTCGCCAAGATCGAGATCGAGATCATCGTCCGGGAGATCCTGTCCCGGATGCCCGACATCTCCGCCGCCGGCGAGACCGAGATGCTCCGTTCGAACTTCATCGGCGGAGTCAAGCGGCTCCCCGTCAGCTTCACCCCTGGGTCGCGCAAGCACCCGGTCGGCGCCTCGGCCTGAGGCGACGCAACTGCGCCCGGCTCGGGCCGGGCCAGACTGATCCCATCATCCCGACCCATCCCGGGTCGGCCGAGTCCCCGGAGGACACCCCGTGCGAACCAAGCTCTGCGACGACCTGGGCATCGAGTTCCCCATCTTCGCCTTCACCCACTGCCGTGACGTCGTCGCCGCCGTGTCGAACGCCGGCGGCATGGGGCTCCTGGGGGCGGTCGGCTTCACCGCCGAGCAGCTCGCCGTCGAGCTGGAGTGGCTCGACGAGCACTGCGACAAGCCCTACGGCGTCGACGTGGTGATCCCGGGCAAGTACGAGGGCATGGGCGAGATGGACCCGTCCAAGCTCGAGGCCGAGCTGGCGGGGATGATCCCCGAGGAGCACCGTGAGTTCGCCCGTCAGCTGCTCGCCGACCACGGCGTCCCGGACCTGCCGGACGACCAGATCGCCCCGGCCCTGCTCGGTTGGACCGAGGCCACGGCGTCACCGCTGATCGACGAGGCGCTCCGGCACGACAAGGTCCGGCTCATCGCCAACGCGCTGGGTACGCCGCCCGCCGAGGTCATCGAGCGGATCCACGAGTCCGGCCGCAAGGTGGCTGCGCTGTGCGGCGCTCCGGCCCAGGCCGTCCGGCACCAGAACGCCGGGGTGGACATCATCATCGCCCAGGGCACCGAGGGTGGCGGACACACCGGCGACGTCGGTTCGATGGTCCTGTGGCCGCAGGTGATCGACGCCGTGGCCCCGACCCCCGTGTTGGCCGCCGGCGGGATCGGCAGCGGCCGACAGATGGCGGCGGCGCTCGCCATGGGCGCCGAGGGCGTCTGGACGGGGTCGCTCTGGTTGACCGTCGAGGAGGCGGACATCCCACCGGCGCAGATGCAGAGCTACCTGGACGCCACCAGTCGGGACACGGTCCGGTCCCGGAGCTGGACGGGCAAGCCGTGCCGGATGCTGCGCAACGACTGGACCGACGCCTGGGAGAACCCGGAGAACCCCCAGCCGCTCGGCATGCCGCTGCAGTTCATGGTCACCGGTGAGGCGGTCGCTCGCGGCCACCAGTACCCGGAGCAGGCCAAGGACGTGAACTTCAACCCGGTCGGCCAGATCGTCGGCACCATGAACAAGGTGCGCCGCTCCAAGGACGTCATCATGGAGATGGTCGAGGAGTACCTCGAGGCCACCGCCCGGCTCGAGTCCCTCAACGAGGCGGCGTCGGCCTGAGCCCGACCCGGACCGTCACTTGACGGTGACGGTCCGGCAGCCCAGGACGACCGGCTCCATGCTCGGCTGGTCGTAGCCGACGGCGCAGACGAGGTTGGTCCCGGCGCTCAGGTCGAGGGTCCGTTCCCAGCGGCCGGCGGTGACCGGCGGGTCGACGAACGAGACCCGTCCGCCGCCCACCACGCTGATCCGGACCAGCGGCGTGGCGTCGGTGTCGGCCGCCCAGCCGCCGAAGCGGTAGCGGCGGCGGTCCACCACGGTGGTGTCCACGGCTCCGGTCAGCCGGACCGGAGCCCGGACGACCGGTGCGGCGGCCGGGGCCGAATCGTTCGGTGTCCCGGCGCCGGCGCTCGGCGCGGACCCCGGGTCGGCTGCGAGTGCAGCAGCCAGGTTGATCCGGCCGGCGCCCGAGTCGAGATCGGCGCCCGGGGTGCCGAGGTCCACGGCGGTCTGTTCGAGGAGCGCCTCGATGCCCGCGGGCGAGCGGGTCGGTTCGGCCTGACGGAGCACCGCGGCGGCGGCAGCGACGACCGGCGCCGCCATGGAGGTGCCGCTCATCGAGCACCACCCTCCGGTCCGGCAGGTGGACAGGACGGCGACCCCGGGGGCGGCGACGTCGACGTAGTCGCCCCGGGTCGAGAACGAAGCGACCCGGTCGAGCGAGTCGGTGGCGGCGACGGCGATCGCCCGCGGGTGCCGGGCCGGCCAGCCGGCGGCACCGGTCGGACCGTCGTTTCCGGCGGAGGCGACCACGACGGTCGGGGCCGTGGCGCCGGGGGCCGTGGTGGTGGTGGCGACATCGATGGCCCTGGCGACGTCGGCGGGGAACTCGCCCCCGGCGGCGCCGAGCGACATGTTGATCACGTCGGCTCCCTGCTGGTGGGCCCAGCGGATGCCGGCGGCAACGTCGCTCGAGTAGCCGGTGCCGCGAGCGTTCATCACCCGGACGGGGAGCACCGTCGCTCCCGGTGCCACGCCGCTGCCGCCCACACCGTTGTCCCGGGCGGCGCTGATGATCCCGGCCACGTGGGTGCCGTGGCCCTGGGGGTCGGTGGTTCCCGGCGTGCCGTTCGCCGGATCGCCGTAGAGGAACGAGGTCCCGTCGAGCACCCGGCGTGACCCGTCACGCAGCGGGGTGACCAGGTCCGGGTGGTCGGCGGCGACGCCCGTGTCGAGGACGGCCACGACGGTTCCGAGTCCGTCCTGATCGGCTCGCACCGAGCCTGCCCCCACCCGGGGGATCGCGTACTGGCGAGATGTGAGGGGGTCGACGAGGAGCCGGACCGGGACGTCCACGGCGGCGGAGGCGACCCCGGGGACGTCGTCGACGGTGGCGGTGAGCGGTGCAACCTGCTCGACCGGGGCGACGATCCGCTCGACCGAGATCCCGCCGGGAGCAACTCCGTTGGTGTCCACGACGACCCCGACCGTGACGCCGCCGTCGCCGACGGTCTCGTCGGCGAGCTCCCGGACCTCGGCGAGCGTGTCGAGCTCGCCCGGTGCCGAGATGGCATCGGCGACCGGACCGTCCGGTCCGGTGACGGCGTCCTGCGCCCCGGCGGGCAGGGCGGTCCCGGCGCCACCCAGAACCAGCAGCCCGGTCAGCACTGCGGCTCGTGCCACCCGCAGACGAGGCAGCCCGTGGGGCGCCCGGACGCTGGGTTGGTGGTTCGATCGCACGGTGCCTCTTCGGCAGGCCGGGCCGTGTTCCGTAGCGGTTTTTTCGTCGGGCGCCACACGTCACCGGCCGATCGCCCGGGTGGTGACAGTCTGGAGGCGTGATCCGGTTCGTGACCTTCAACGTCCGGCACGGCCTCGCCGAGGGGGCCGACGAGCCGGACCCCCACGCCGTGGCGGCGGTCGTCGGGGCGCTGGGGGCCGACGTGCTCGCCCTGCAGGAGCTGGACGTGCGGGTGCCCCGGTCGGGTTCGACCGACCAGCTCCAGTTGGCGCTGGACGCGGCACCCGGCCGGACGGGGCACTTCGCCAAGACCCTCGACATGCACGGGGGTGACTACGGCATCGGGCTGGTCGTGCGGGGACGACTGGACGACCTGGAGGAGTACTCGCTGCAGCCGCCCGGAGAGCTCCGCAAGGCGATCATCGCCCGGGTGCACCTCGACGACTCCGACGACCGGCCGGCCCCACCCCCGTTCACCGTCGCGGCAACCCACCTGCAGAACGACCGGAAGGTCGCCCGGGCCCAGCTGGTGGAGCTGCTCGGTGTCCTGGCCGAGCGTCCGGGGCCGCACGTCCTGCTGGGTGACCTGAACATCTCGCCGTTCACGGTGGACGGGGTCTGCATGGAACTGGCGTGGGACGCGGTGGCGAACGCGGCGACGTTCCCGGCCCGCTCGCCACGTACCCAGATCGACTGGGTGGTGACGAGGGGCTTCGACCTCGTGGCGGCGGTCGTGCCCGACGTGCGGGTGAGCGATCATCGTCCGGTGGTGGTCGAGCTCACCCCGCGTCCGGACTGATCGCTCGCCGCGGCCGACCGGTGCCCCGAGGGGTTCACACCACTACCCTGCGGACGGTGAGCGGTCAGTGCATGCGTCAGGGGTGCGCCCGAACGGCGTCGGTGAGCCTGGTGTTCGACGCGGTCGGCCGTGAGGTCTGGCTCGACGCCGTGGCCGACGGCGACGCCGATCCGGTGGGCGGCTCACAGGCACAGTTGCTCTGTCCGGGCCACGCCGAGGCGCTGCGCGTGCCCGTCGGCTGGGCCGTGGTGGACCGCCGACCGCCGCTCACGCCGCGGGCCGATGAGGGTGCGGCCGCCGATGAGCCGGTGATCGATCCCGGTCCCGTCGAGCGGGCCGGGCAGGAGGCCGATGCCGTCGAGGCGATCGTCGAGCCCGCCGTCGAGGATCCGGCCGACGATGCGGCCGCTCCCGATGTGGCAGCCCCCACGGCGCAGCCGGCCGGGGCGCGACGGGGCGGGTCCATGCTCGATCGGGCGTTCGCCTGGGCGGGACCGCAACGCTCGGTCATCACGGATCGGGGAGGCCCCGACGGCGCCGACGAACCGTCGGGCACGGATCCGGAGTGACCGCCCGCCGGGCCGACCCGGCGGCTGCGGCGACGATCCGGCGGCCGCGTAGGGTGAGGCCATGGTCGACTTCGATTTCCAGGCGATGTTCCCGCTCGCCGCAGACACCACCCCGTACCGCCTGCTGACAACGGACCACGTGGCGGTCTCGGAGCACCGCGGTCACCGGATCCTGGAGGTGGACCGCGAGGCGCTGACGCTGTTGGCCGCCGAGTCGATCCGTGACATCTCCCACCTGTTCCGGCCCGGTCACCTGGCGCAGCTCCGGAAGATCCTGGACGACCCCGAGGCGACCGACAACGACCGGTTCGTGGCCCGGACGATGCTGCAGAACGCGGTGGTGTCCTCGGGCATGGTGCTCCCGTCGTGCCAGGACACGGGTACGGCGATCATCATGGGCAAGAAGGGCCAGCAGGTCTGGACCCACGGTTCGGACGGTGCGCCGGGCGGCGACGAGGAGGCCCTGGCCCGCGGGGTGTTCAAGACGTTCACCGGGACCAACCTCCGCTACTCCCAGGTCGCGCCGATGTCGATGTACGACGAGGTGAACACCGGGACGAACCTGCCGGCCCAGATCGACCTGAGCGCCGTCGACGGCGACGAGTACCGATTCCTGACGATCACCAAGGGCGGTGGCAGCGCCAACAAGACCTTCCTGTACCAGGAGACCAAGGCCCTGTTGAACCCGGACTCGTTGCGGGCGTTCGTGGCCGAGAAGCTGAAGACGCTCGGCACGTCCGCGTGCCCGCCGTACCACCTGGCGATCGTGATCGGCGGAACGTCGGCCGAGATGAACCTGAAGACGGTGAAGCTGGCGTCCACCCGCTACCTGGACGGCCTGCCGACCGAGGGCAGCGCCCGCGGTCACGCCATCCGGGTGCCGGAGCTCGAGGCCGAGTTCACGGAACTGGCCGCCGCCACCGGCATCGGCGCGCAGTTCGGCGGCAAGTACTTCGTCCACGACGTCCGGGTGATCCGACTGCCGCGTCACGGGGCGTCGTGTCCGGTGGGGATCGGCGTGAGCTGCTCTGCCGACCGACAGAGCCTGGGGCGGATCACCGCCGAGGGCGTGTTCGTGGAGCAGTTGGAGACGGATCCGGCCCAGTACCTGCCCGATGTCACCGACGGCGATCTGCACGCAGAGGTGGTGCAGGTCGACCTGAACCGACCCATGGACGAGATCCGCAACCAGCTCTCGCAGTACCCGATCCGGACCCGGTTGTCGTTGAGCGGGCCCATGGTCGTGGCCCGCGACATCGCTCACGCCAAGCTGAAGGAGCGGATCG
>CAYMKW010000050.1:13208-18840 GCA_964391365.1 uncultured Microthrixaceae bacterium
CCTGCCGCAGTACGTGAAGGACCACCAGATCTACTACGCCGGTCCGGCCAAGACGCCCGACGGGATGGCGTCGGGGAGTTTCGGCCCGACCACGGCCGGACGCATGGACTCCTACGTCGACCTGCTGATGCAGCACGGCGGCAGCCTGGTGACGCTGGCCAAGGGCAACCGCTCGCCGCAGGTGCGTCGGGCCTGTGCCGAGCACGGCGGGTTCTACCTGGGTTCGATCGGTGGGCCCGCGGCGATCCTGGCCCAGGACTCGATCCGGTCCGTGGAGGTGCTCGAGTATCCCGAGCTCGGCATGGAGGCCATCTGGCGGATCGAGGTCGAGAACTTCCCGGCGTTCATCGTCACCGACGACAAGGGGAACGACTTCTTCGCCGACCTCATCTGAGGGCGGGTGGATCCGAGGTCGGCCCGCGCGGGGTCCGGCCGTTCCTGAGCGCATGCTCCGCGTCGGCGGCACGAGGGCCGGTGACGTCGACGGTGCGACCGGCGGAGCGGCCAGACTGTCGCGGTGGAGATCACGATGCTCACCAACCTCCTGGGGGCGGTGGGACTGGGGGCGGCCTCGGGCCTGAACGCGTGGATCCCGCTGTTCGCGTTGGGGCTGGCCGGTCGGACCGGTCTGGTCGAGCTGTCGTCGCCGTTCGACGCGCTCTCGTCCACACCGGTGCTGGTCGTCCTGGGGGTCGTGTTCCTGCTCGACCTGATCGGCGACAAGATCCCGGCGATCGACCACGTGCTGCACGCCGTGGGTGCGCTGGTGGCTCCGGCGTCCGGTGCGGTGGTGGTGATGGCCCAGGAGCACCTGCTCACCCAGACGCACCCGGCGGTCGCCGGTGTGCTCGGCCTGGTGCTGGGCGGCACGATCCACGCCGGTCGGAGCGCCTTCCGGCCCGTGGTCACCGCGGGAACTGGCGGGATCGGCAACCCGGTGGTGTCGATCGTCGAGGACGTCATCTCGGCGGTGCTGACCCTGCTGGCGATCGTCGTCCCGGTTCTGGCGTTCCTCAGCGTGATCGGGTTGGTCGTGTTCGCCGTGGTGTGGTTCCGCAGGTGGCAACGCCGTCGGGCCGAGCGACGGGCCGCTGCGGGGATGGCCCCCGGTGTGGCGGACCCGGTCGGTGCGTGGCAGCGTGGGGGAACCTGACGCAGCGACCGGTACCGACCGAGGGGGACAGCCGTGGCCGACCTGGTGATCCGAAATGCGACGATCGTCGACGGGACCGGTGCCGAACCCCGTCCCGGTGACGTGGTGGTCGACCATGGTGTCATCACGGCGGTGGGACCCGGTGCTGCCGACGGTGTGGTGGGCGATCGTTCGGTCGACGCCGACGGGCTGCTGCTGACGCCCGGGTTCATCGACATCCACACCCACTTCGACGGTCAGGTCACCTGGGACCCGATCGTCGCGCCGTCGTCCATCCACGGGGTGACGACCGTGGTGATGGGGAACTGCGGTGTGGGCTTCGCTCCGGCGGCCCCCGATCGTCACGCCTGGCTCATCAGCCTGCTGGAAGGGGTGGAGGACATCCCCGGGGCGGCGCTGGCCGAGGGGCTGACCTGGGACTGGGAGACCTTCCCCGAGTACCTGGACTCGCTCGACGCGAAGCCGCACACGCTCGACCTGGCCACCCACCTGCCGCACGCGGCGCTGCGCACCTACGTGATGGGCGAGCGGGGGGCCGACCACACCGAGGCCCCGACCGAGGGCGAACTCGAGCGGATGGCCCGTGCCACCATCGAGGCCCTGCAGGCGGGTGCGGTCGGGTTCACCACCTCACGGACCGAGATCCACCGGTCGAGCACCGGCGAGAACATCGGAACGCTCACCGCATCGGACGTGGAACTGCTCACCATCGCCCGGGCCATGGCGGAGGCGGGTTCCGGGGTGACCCAGCTGATCAGTGACTGCTACCAGAGCCCTGACGACGAGTTCGCCCAGTCGGAACTCGACCTGCTCGAGCGGTTCGCCCGGACGAGCGGGCGTCCGCTCAGCTTCACGATGCAACAGGCGTACCACTCGCCGGAACGCTGGCGGTTCCAGATGGACTGGGTGGATCGGATGGTGGCATCGGGTCTGGACGTGCGGGCCCAGGTGGCGTCCCGGCCGATCGGCGTGCTGCTCGGACTGCAGGCGACGGCGAGTCCGTTCCTGTTCTGTGCCTCGTACGCCGAGGTCGCCGGTCTGCCGCTCGCTGAGCGGGTGACCGCGCTGCGGGACCCGGAACGCAAGCGCCGGATCCTCGCCGAGCACGCGGAGATCGCCGCCGGTCTGGAGCCGGGGATCTTCGCCCAGATCATGTGCGGGTTCGACGTCCTGTTCCGGTTGTCGGATCCCGTCGACTACGAGCTGCACGCGGACCGGTCGATCGCCGCGGAGGCCCGGGCCGCGGGCGCCGAGCCGATCGACTTCGTCTACGACCTGCTGCTGGAGCGCGACGGCGAGCAGCTGATCTACCTGCCGCTGTTCAACTTCGCCCACGGCAACTTCGACGACATCGAGTCGATGATCACGAGCCCCAACACGCTGTTCGGACTGTCCGATGCGGGTGCGCACTGCGGGGCCATCTGCGACGGATCCATGACGACCTCGTCGTTGACCGTCTGGGCCCGGGACCGGCGGGACGGACCGAGGCTGCCGGTCGAGCGGATCGTTCACGGACACACGCTCCGCAACGCCCGCTATCTGGGCTGGGAGGACCGGGGTGTGGTGGCGCCGGGCTTCCTGGCCGACCTGAACCTGATCGACCTGGATGCACTGGCGTGCCGTCCGCCGACGATCATCCACGACCTGCCCGCCGGCGGACGGCGTCTCATGCAGACCGCCGAGGGCTACCGGATGACGGTGAAGGCCGGCGCGGTGACGTTCGTCGACGGCGAGCACACCGGCGAGCTGCCCGGTCGGCTGCTCCGGGGAACCCAGCCCCCGATCGGGTGAGTTCCCGCTCCGAGCTCCGCCGGCTCCGGCGCCGCCGGGTTCCGGCCTGGTGGTCCGACGCGAAGCTCGGGATCTTCGTGCACTGGACGCCGGCGAGCGTCGTCGGGTGGGCCCCCGTGGACGTGCAGATCGGCGACCTGATCGCCGCCGGTCGACCTGATGCGCTCGGCTCGACGCCCTACACGGAGTGGTACCAGAACTCGCTTCGGTTCCCGGGCAGTCCGGCGAGCGAGCACCACCGACGGGTCCACGGCGGATGCGACTACGAGGTCTTCGTCGATGCCTTCGAGGCAGGACTGGCCGAGTGGGACCCCGACGACTGGGCCCGCCGATTCGCCGCCACCGGGGCGCGGTACGTGGTGCTCGTCGCCAAGCATCACGACGGGTTCTGTCTGTGGCCGACCGGTGTGGCACAGCCGACGGCTCGGCGGTGGCACACGGAGCGGGACGTGGTGGGGGAGCTGCGTGAGGCGGTGCTCGGCGCAGGGATGCGCTTCGGCGTCTACTACTCGGGTGGACTGGACTGGACGTTCGACGACCGTCCGATCGGGAACCTGGGTGACCTGCTCGCTGCGGTGCCCCGTGGGGCGTACCCCGCGTACGCGGCCGCGCAGGTGCGGGAGCTGATCGACCGTTACCGACCGTCGGTGCTGTGGAACGACATCGCCTGGCCGGCGGCGGGCGGTGAGCTGTGGCCCCTGTTCGCCGAGTACTACCGGGCGGTGCCCGACGGCGTGGTGAACGACCGGTGGTTGCCGTGGTCGCCGGCCATGGGGGCGATGCAGTCGGCGGCCGTCCGCCGTCTGGCCGACTCGTTGAACGCCCGGGTGACCCGGCGGGACCGGGGGATCGTGCCGCCGCGGCCGCCGCACTTCGACGTCCGCACCCCGGAGTACACGGTGTTCCCGGACGTCCCGAGGGATCCGTGGGAGTGCGTCCGCGGGATGGACCACAGCTTCGGGTTCAACCGGGCGTCCACGGAGGAGCACTTCATCGGCCACGAGGAGCTGCTGGGGACGTTCGCGGACATCGTCGCCAAGGGCGGGAACCTGCTGTTGAACGTGGGCCCCAAGGGGGAGGACGCATCCATCCCCGATGAACAGGCGGAGCGCTTGGCCTGGTTGGGTGAGTGGACGAGTGCAGGCGGTTGCAGCGTCGTGGGCTCACGTCCGTGGGTCACGCCCGAGCTGTCGGGCGGTGGACTGGACTGGCGGACCTGGGTGCACGACCGGTCCGTGTTCGCCGCGCTCGTCGGGGGCGACGGTGCGGACGGACCGCTCGAGGTCCGGCTTCCCGGGGTGCGTGCGACGCCGACGACCACCGTGCGGTTGGTCCGTGGGCCCGGAGTCCGAACGGATGTGGAGTGGGCGGATCGAGGTGGGGTCGTGGGCGCGACCCTGCCTGCGGACCGTGGTCGGTTGCCAGTGCTGGAACTGCTCGACGTGGATGCCGCCGGTGCCGGACGCTGACCTAGCATCGCGATCCGTGTCGTCGAACCGCTCGTTGGGGCTCGTGTCGGTGCTGGCCCTGGTGTTCGGTCTGGGTCTGCTGATCGTCCCGGCGCTCGTGCGTGACGGGATCTGCGGTCTGACCGGGTGCGCCGACCAGGTGCCGGACATCGCCGTCACCCGCACGGCCGGCGACGAGGTGGCCGTCCTCGTTCCACCGGAGACCGCTGCGGACGTGTCGTCGGTCCGATTGCTGGAGGGCGGCAACGCCGGTTCCCGTGAGTGGGTCGTGACCAGGCAGTCGCCGTCGAACGTCGACGCCTTCGTCGTCGGTGGCAGTCCGGAGGGGTTCTCGACGGTGGTGCCGCTGTCCGTCCCGGTCCAGGAGGGTGCCTGGGTGGCCGAGGTCACGTTCGCCTGCACCACTGCGTCGCTGCCGTTCTCACCCGAGTCGATCAGCGTCGGTCAGGTGCGCTCGTGGCAGGGCGTCACCGAGGGTGCGGCGTTCAGCGATGCCGCCCGCACCACCGAACGTTGCGCCACGGAACGGGACGGGACGGAGCGTGCCCTGTTCTTCGGGGGTGCGGCGCTGGCGACCTTCGGGGCCGTCCTTGGTGTCGTGGTCGTGCTGCGCCGGCCTCCGAGGGATCCAGAGGATCCCGGCGACTGGGCGCCGACGACCGACGGTGCCGAGTTGAGGCGCCGACGGGTCCAGGCGGCCGATCGCCTCGAGCCCGCTGCGGGCGGTGAGGTTCGGACCGAGGTCGACGACCAGTCCTGAGCGCGGCTGCCCGTGACGTTCGCGTGCGTGAGATCAGCCGGGCTCGTTGGAGACCGGCGTGTCGGAGCCGTCACCGGTGCCGGCGTCGTCGGTCGGGTCGCCGCAGTTGGCGCCGACGAACACGGCGACCTCCTGTGCGGCCCCGGTGAACTCGGGGTCGGTGAAGAGGGACTCGTCGTAACCGCGTTCCTGGTAGGCGTCGAGCACCGTCGTGACGGCGCCGGAGATCTCGTCGGGTGCCGCTGCCTTGACCTCCTCGAAGATCGCGATCTGCTCCTCGGTGAACTCGGTCCCGGACTCGAGTTCGCCGGCGAAGACGGCGTCGAGGCGATCGCTCACGGCACAGAACTCGCTGTCGCCGCCTCCGGTCGGTGCAGCCGTGGTTTCAGGCGCGTCGCCCGATGTCGTGGTCGACTCCGTGCTCGCCGACTCGGTGGTGGACGGGCTCGAGGACTCGTC
>CAYMKW010000051.1:0-6721 GCA_964391365.1 uncultured Microthrixaceae bacterium
CGCGACTGGATCTCGATCGAGCGCCCCGCCCCCTGACGCCCCACCCCCTGACGCCGGGGTCGATCAGCCCACCCCGTCGATCCGCTCCGGAGGCCGCAGGTCGTCCTCCCGGACCAGACCGGCGCCGAGGACGTGGGCGACGAGACGCTCGCGACGGAGGTCGGCCGACGCCCCGAGGTCGCCCTTGAGCCCTCGCACTCCCGCCCGGTCGAGCTTCACGCAGACCAGGTCCAGCTTCCGGTGGAACTTCTTCGTCGTCCAGCCGAGGCGGCGGGCGATCACGGGCGTCGGCTCGAGTCGACCGCCGTTGGCCCGACTCGATGCCACCAGTGCCACCACGAGCTCGTACTGCTCGGGTGAGAACGGGACCGAGCCGAACACGACGGTGGCCGTCCCCGATGTCGCCGCCGACGCCTCCGGCTCCGGCGGCTCGCTGAGGCGGCCGTCGATCCGGTAGCCGGTCGGACCCGCCCCGAACGCCACGCTGAACACCCGGTGCGTGAGTGAGACCTGCGACCCGGGAACCACCTGGTGCGTGACGCCGTGCAGTTCGTCGCACAGGTCGATGCGAGCGGTGCGACCGAGGTTCTCCAGCCACCAGACCCCCTGCCGACAGCTGAAGCGCCCGACCACCCGGTGCATGAACGGGTTGGCGTCGAGGACCAGGTCCGCTGCCCGACCGAAGGTGAGCGACTCGTCGGGACCCAGCCGGTGGACCTCGCCGACGAAGTCGACCTCCAGCACGTTGCCGGCACCGTCGTGCCCGCCGTCCTGCACCAGAAGCGGTTCCATCACCACGTCGACCTCCCCCGTCCCGGCCCCGCAGCCGTACCACCGGACGCTAGTGATCCGGACCCCGACGTGGACGTCGCGGCAGGTGCAGTGTGCGGACCGACGGACGGGTGGTCCACGGGGATGCGTCCCCGCGTCCGGTCAGTCGGCGCCGGCCAGTCGCGTCCGGTCAGGCGGAGCGACGCGACCGGAGACGGAGCGCCGACCACCAGCCTCCGGTGGCCGCCGGGACCGCCAGCGCCAGGGTCGAGGCCACGCCCGCCGCCCCGAGTTCCTCGCGCCACACCACGGCGGCGACGGCGTCACACGTGTCGGCCGCCGCACCCAGCGCCACCCACTGGCCGGTCGGCTCCTCCTCGGTGAGTTCGAGCACGGCACCCACACCGAGCACGACGTCCCGGATCCCGAAGGCCCGGGCCATCCACACCAGCGGACCGGGACGCACCTCGCTCGTCCGGGCCAGCACCGTGTGCGGGATGAACAACATGATCGCCCCGAAGAGGATCCGGCCGAGTGCGATCGATCGTGCGACGGTGCGTTCGTCCATGCGTCCCATCCTGCCCGACCGTTCGCCCGCCGCGCAGGTCCACGGCGCAGGTCCGCGGCGACTCGACGGGTTCAGCCGTGCTCGACCGCCAGGACGTGACCGACCCGCTCGGCGGGGTCGAGGCGCACGTAGTTCGGACCGGGACGCCAGGTCCAGCGCTCGCCGGTCAGTTCGTCGAGCACGACGAACGACGCCCGACCGTCGACGCCCAGCGCCCCGCCATCGACGTGGACCGTCGTCTCGACCGCCTCGTCCGGACGGAGGTTGGCCACGACCAGCACCGAGTCCGGCCCCGAACCCGGCAGCACGCGGTGGTGGGAGTACGCCAGCACCGCCTCGCTCTCGGTGGTGTGGAACCGGAGCGAGTCGATGCGCAGCAGACTCGGATGCGCCCGCCGGATCCCGTTGAGTGCCGCCAGGAACCCGGCGATCGAGTCCTCGTCGTCGTGGTCACGATCGACGAGCTGATACTTCTCGGAGTCGAGGAACTCCTCGTTCGACTCCGACGCCGGAACGTTCTCGCAGAGCTCGTAGCCCGAGTAGATCCCCCACGACGGCGACATCGTGGCGGCGAGCAGGGCCCGGAGCCGGAAGGCATCGGGGGACCCGTGGCGCAACGGCCCGGAGAGGATGTCGGGGGTCGTGGGCCAGAGGTTCGGACGGAAGTAGGCCGCCGCCGGCCCCCGGGCCAGTTCGTCGCCGTAGGCGGCGAGCTCGTCCTTCGTGGTCCGCCACGTGAAGTAGGTGTACGACTGGCTGAAGCCGACCTCTGCCAGGGCGTGCATGCGGGCCGGGTCCGTGAACGCCTCGGCCAGGAACACCACGTCGGGCCACTCCAGCTGCACCGACGGGATGACCCACGCCCAGAACGCCAGCGGCTTCGTGTGCGGGTTGTCGACGCGGAAGATCCGGACCCCACGCCGGGCCCAGGTGGCGAACACCTCCCGGCAGGCCGCCCACAGCTCGAGGCGATCCTCCTCCCGGTCCGGCCAGAAGCGGATCGGGTAGATGTCCTCGTACCGCTTGGGCGGGTTCTCGGCGGTGCGGACGGAGCCGTCGGGGAGCTGTTCGAACCAGGCCGGGTGCGCCTCGACCCACGGGTGGTCCGGACTGCACTGGAAGGCCACGTCGAGTGCCACCTCGACGCCCAGGTCGGCGGCGCGGGCCACGAACCGCTCCAGGTCGGCGACGGTGCCCAGGTCGGGATGGACGGCGTCGAAGCCTCCCTCGGGTCCACCGACCGCCCAGGGGCTGCCCACGTCGTCGGGGCCGGCGACGAGCGTGTTGTTGGGTCCCTTGCGGCTCGTCCGACCGATCGGGTGGACCGGTGGCAGGTACACGACGTCGAAACCGTCGGCGGCGATCCGCTCCAGCCGCTCCCAGGTGCGGGCCCCCGGGACGAACCCGCCCTCGGAGCGCGGGAAGAACTCGTACCAGGCACCCGACACCGCCCGCTCCCGGTCCACCCGCAGCGGAAACCGGGCCGAGGTCGTGAGCTCCACGACGTCGGGGACGCCCGCCACCAGGTCGGCCACGGCGTCGTCGGTGCCCGCGGCGAGTCGGACCGCGTCGCTGCACGTGGTGGAGCGCAGCGTGGCCGCGGCCTCCTCCACCCGCCGCCGTGCCCGGCCGCGGAGCGCGCTCGCCCGCTCCTCGAGCAGCTCGGCCCCGACCAGGAACTCGACCGACAGCTCGGCGCCCGCTCCTGCCCGTCGGGACAGGTCGCGGCGCCACGTCACCGCCCGGTCCAACCAGGCCTGGACCTCGAACTCGACGAAGCCCGGCTCGCCGCAGACGACCTCGCCGTGCATCCGCCCGTCACGCTCGACCATCGGCGCCGTCGACCAACGGGAGGTACCGAGACGCCGCCAACGCACCCGGGCCGCCAGTACGCCGTGGCCGTCACGGACGAGTTCGGCGGAGACCGGAACGGGGTCGCCGACCACCGCCTTGGCCGGACCACCCAACGGGGTGGTCGGGGCGACCGAGCGGATCGCCACCCGGCCGGCCGCAGCGGGCGGGACGAGTCGGTTCGGGTCGGGGACGGTGCTCACGGGTCTCGGTCGGCAGCGGGTCGCGCTCAGCGACGGCGCACCGCGAGGTCGAACTTACCGGAGGCGAACGGGACCTCGTCGGTGGTCATCCAGATGCCCGAGATGCCGAACACGCGCAGCCCGACGGCGTTCAGCCGCCCCAGGACCGTGAGGGTGCGTTCCGTCCCGGTCTCGGCGTCGACGACGGCGATCCGACCCGTCACGAACGGCCCGCCCTCCCGGGTGGCCAGGTCCAGGTCCAGCTGGCCTCCGGCATCGGTGAGGCTGCCGCTGATCCGGCCGTCCTCGGTCACCTGGGTCAGGGAGGCCTGGGTGTCGACGTCGATGCGGAACGACGCCCGGAACTCCTGACGCCCGCGAACGCTGACGTCGAGGAAGGCCTCCCCAACCAGCGGCAGCCGCTCGGGCACGACCGTGGCGGCCGACGGTCCGTCGACGACCCGCCCCGTGTCCGGGTCGAGGAACCGACTCGGGCCGCCACAACCGATCCTCCCGGCGTCCAGACGACACCGCGGGGCGGTGACGAACCGGCCCTCGGTCGTCCAGCCGAGCGTTCCGGCGTCGTAGGTCACCGTGTCCGGCTCGTCCGTTGGGGTCACGTCGAGCACGACCCCGCCGGTGGCGGGCACCAACTGGAGCCGGGCGCAGGTCGGGCCGGATCCGAACGCGACGCGGGTCCCGTCCGGCGACGGCACCGGCCCGCAGATCCGCTCGGCGACGGCGAGCTGGAGGCGGCTGAACGTGGAGATGGTGACGGCGATCAGCTCCCGCTGCCCCTTGGCCGAACCGACCGCGACGAAGTACGTGCCGTCGGGGCCGAACTGCGGCTGGTCGAGCGAGAAGAGGGTGGGCACCTCGGCGTTCGAGGCGAACCCGGCGGTCACGAGGGTGTAGCGCTGCGAGGTGCCCGGGATCGTGGACGACAGGAGGAGGATCTCGTCGACCGGCGAGGACGTCACCCCGACGTAGTTGCGTTCGGCGGGGTTGCCGATCCGGGCCGCCAGACGACCCGTCCGATCCACGACCTGGACGACGTTGCCCAGCACCCCGATGGGCAGCGGACTGGCGAACGAACCCGAGCGGACCGGGTCGTCACGACGGGGGGCGGCGTCGGCCATGGCCTGCGTGCCCGTTGCGACGTAGGCGATCCGCTCACCGCGCGGACTCCAGGCCAGCAGCTGCTCGCTGCCGAGCGTGGCCACGGCCACGTCGTTGGCCACCACGGTGGGGGTGCCACCGCCGACAGGGACGATCGCCAGACTCCGGTCCGCCCGGACGAAGGCCACGACGTCCCCCGTCGGTGCCAGCGCCACCGCCGACTGCTCGCCCCGGCCGACGGCTGCGCCGGACGCGACCTCGACGGGTGGTCCGGCGCCCACACCGACCCAGACCCGACCATCCGCGGTCGCATAGGCCACCTTGCCCGACGGCGTCGTGGGTGCGGTCGGCCGGGTGGTCGTCGTCGTGTCCTGACTCCGAGCGCCCTCGGATCCGTCGGCGACGCCGATCGGGGCGGTCGAGGCGACGACGGCCACGATCACGACGGCGAGCAGCAGCACCACCATCGTGGGGACGCGGCGCACTCGACGCGGGGAGGGTTCCATGACCCCTTCAGGGTACCGGCGGGCACGACCGTCGATCCGGTGGACCCGAGCGCGCGCTCAGGTCGGCCAACGGGAACGCCACGGCGGGGTCGTGTCGGCGCGCCGCTAGCCTGCGGCCCATGAAGGCGCTCCGCAGCTTCACCGTCCGACCGCACCTCCCCGAGCGTCTCGCGGCCCTCGATGCGCTGGCGGCGAACCTCCGTTGGTCCTGGGACCGGCGCACCCGGGACCTCTTCCGGGCGATCGACCCGCACGGCTGGGACGAGGGAGGCCACGACCCGCGGCTCGTGCTGGCCCGGACGGAACCGGCCCGCCTGGCCGAGCTCGCCGACGACGCCGCCTTCTGCGACGAGCTGGACTCGCTCGCGGCCGGGCTCGACACCTACCTGACCTCGCCGCGCTGGTTCGACACGGACGGGTCGAACCGCGGGGCCCTCGACGGCGGCGTCGTCGCCTACTTCTCACCCGAGTTCGGCATCGCCGAGGCGGTCCCGCAGTACTCCGGGGGCCTCGGCGTCCTGGCGGGCGACCACCTGAAGGCGGCCTCCGACCTGGGGGTCCCCCTGGTCGCGATCGGCCTGTTCTACCGCCACGGCTACTTCCGTCAGTCGCTGAACCTCGACGGCTGGCAACAGGAGCGGTTCCCCGACCTGGATCCGTTCGCCATGTCGCTCGAGCTCTGCGACGGACTCCGCGTGGAGCTGGACCTGGCCGGCCGGACCCTCGTGGCCCAGGTCTGGGCCGCCCGGGTCGGACGGACACCGCTGTACCTGCTCGACTCCGACCTGCCCGAGAACCCGCCGGACCTGCAGCTCGTCACCGACCGTCTCTACGGCGGGGACGTGGAGCACCGACTCCGTCAGGAGATGCTGCTCGGCATCGGCGGCGTGCGGGCCCTCGAGGCACTCGGCGTCGACGCCCGGGTGTTCCACACCAACGAGGGACACGCCGGCTTCCTGGGCCTGGAACGGATCCGCAACCTGGTCCAGCGGGACGGGCTCAGCGTCGACGAGGCCGTCCAGGCGGTCCGGGCCGGCGCGGTCTTCACGACGCACACGCCCGTCCCGGCCGGGATCGACCAGTTCCCACGCGAGCTGATCGAGCAGTACTTCCCGAGCTGGTGCGCCGCCTGCGGGGTGTCCGCCGACGACCTCGTCCGGCTCGGCCACCGACCCGGCAGCGATCCGGGCGACCGCTTCAACATGGCGGTCATGGGGATGCACCTCGCCGAACGCCGCAACGGGGTGTCGCGGCTGCACGGCGAGGTGAGCCGCGAGATGTTCGCCGACCTGTGGCCCGGGGTCCCGACCGACGAGACACCTGTCGGGCACGTCACCAACGGTGTCCACGGTGACACCTGGGTCGGCCCCGAGCTGAGCGCGTTGTTCGAGCAGCACGTCGGGGCGGACTGGCAGTGGAGCGGCCCCGACGCCTGGGCCGCGGTCGACACCATCGGCGACGACGAGCTGTGGCAGGCACGTCTCGCCGCCAAGGTCCGCATGGTGGAGCACGTCCGGGAGCGGCTGCGATCCTCCGGCCTGGCGGTCGGACGGTCCCCCTCGGAGCTCGAATGGGTCGACGATGCGCTCGACCCGGCCGCGCTGACCATCTGTTTCGCCCGACGCTTCGCCACCTACAAGCGGGCCGCCCTCCTGCTCAGCCAGCCCGAGCGGCTGGCCGCGCTCATCGGCGACGACGAGCGGCCGGTGCAGTTCGTCTTCGCC
>CAYMKW010000051.1:6731-18671 GCA_964391365.1 uncultured Microthrixaceae bacterium
ACGCCGAGGGCAAGGAGCTCATCCGTCAGGTCGTGGCCTTCGCCCAGGACCTGGGACTGCGCCACCGCTTCGTCTTCGTCGAGGACTACGACATGGCGATCGCCCGGTCGCTGGTGCAGGGTGCCGACGTCTGGCTGAACACCCCGGTCAAGCCCATGGAGGCCTCGGGGACGAGCGGCATGAAGGCGGTCCTCAACGGGGCGCTGCACTGCTCGATCCTGGACGGTTGGTGGGCCGAGTGCTTCGACGACGGCTGGGCCGACGGGGGTGGCGCGAACGGGTTCGCGATCACCTCGGCCGACGGGATCGACGACCAGGACCGTCGCGACGAGGTCGAGGCCGGCGGGCTCTTCGAGCTGCTCGAGCATCAGGTCGTGCCGCTCTACCACCCCGCCGACCGCTCCCCCGGGCAGTCATCGCCCGGTTGGGTCGAACGCCAGCGGGCCTCGCTGCGGACGCTCGGGCCGTTCGTGAGCGCCCACCGCATGGTGCGCGACTACGTCCGGGAGCTCTACCTGCCGGCGGCGGCGCACGCGGCCGTCCTCGGGGCCGACGGCCACCGGGGCGCCCGCGAGCTCGCCGCCTACCGGGCCCGGCTCGACTCCTGCTGGCACCAGGTCCACATCGATGCGGTCGACGTCTCCGAGGCCATCGCGGACCTCGGCGACGTCCGACGGGTCGACGCGGTCGTGGCGCTCGGCGACCTGCGTCCCGACGAGGTCGAGGTCCAGCTCGTGGTCGGTCGCGTCGGCCAGTCGGGCGAGCTCGAGGACACGACGGTCGTCGGGATGCTCGACGAGGGCCGCACCGGTGACGACCCGCCCCACCACCGGTTCGTCGCCGAGGCGTCGCTCGACCGGGCGGGCCGGATGGGGGTCACGGTTCGGGTCGTACCGTCGCACCCGTCGGTGGCCGCTCCGCTCGAGCTCGGCCACGTCGCCTGGGCCGACTGAGCCGGCCGCGGCGTCGCCCGGCTCAGGGGAACTCGGCGCGACCCGGACCGTGCTCCAGGAACGAGGCCACGCCCACCCGGGCGTCCTCGGTCCCGAAGGAGTCCACGAAGCACCGCTGCTCCAGGTCGAGGCCGTCCGCGAGGGTCAGTTCGAGGCCACCGTCCACGGCGCGCTTGGCCAGTGCCAGCGCCCGCCGCGGCCCGGCGGCCAGGGCCGCCGCCCGCTCCAGGGCCGCCTCGGTGGCGTCACCCTCCACGACGACGTCGACGAGTCCGATGCGCTCGGCCTCCTCGGCGTCGACGACCCGTCCCGTGAACACCAGGTCCTTGGCCCGGGCCGGCCCGACCAGTCGGGCGAGCCGCTGGGTGCCGCCGCCGCCCGGGATGATCCCGAGCAGGATCTCCGGCTGGGCGAACCGGGCCGTGCCGGACGCGACGCGGAGGTCGCAGGCGAGTGCGAGCTCGCACCCACCGCCGAAGGCCACTCCGTTCACGGCGGCGATCGTCGGACACTCGATCGCGGCCACCGCACCGAGCGCCCGCAGGAACGCGCCACCGATCCGGGCCACGGAGTCGGCGTCGGACAGCTCGAAGGGGGCCTCGCCCCCGCGTTCGGCGAACTCGGTGATGTCGGCGCCGGCAGCGAACAGCTTGGGGCCGCCGGTGATCACGACGGCCCGCGGCCGGTCGTCGGGCTCCCGTCGGACCATGTCGTTCGCAACGGACTCGAGTTCGCCGAGGAGCTCCACGCACAGGGCGTTGACCTTCGGGTGCGACAGGGTCAGCACCTCGACGCCGTCGTCGCGGCGCTCGTGCAGGACCAGTCGGCCGGAGGCGGGGGCGGTCGGGTCGGGGGCGTCGCTGGGGCTCATGGCCCGAGACGCTAACCCTCGGGATCCGACCCGGGCGGACCGAGCCGCTCGACGACCTCGACCGCCGTCGGACGCCGGGCGGCCAGCGGGTGGCGGCAGTCCGCCAGGACCCTTCGGGTCGATTCGGTGACGGGAGCGGCCGGGTCGGTGGCCCACTCGACCGTGGCGGAGGCCGACCACACGTCGGCCGATGCGGTCGCACGGCCGCCGCGCAGGCGTTCGGGGGCGGCCACGAGCGGGGTCCGGGCCCGGTCCCCCGGGCTGGTGTCCACGCCGCCCACGCCGAAGTCGACCAGGACCGGACCGTCGGCCCCCAGCACGACGTTGGCCGGGCTCACGTCGCCGTGCACCACCCCCACGTCGTGGGCCGCAGCGAGCGCCCCGGCCAACGAGCGCAGGGTACGGGTGCACTCCCGGGCGTCGAGGGGCCGACCGAGGGCCACCCGGTCGGCCAGCGTGGGACCGTCGACCAGGTCGGTGACCACCCACACGGCGGCCGTCTCGTCGACCCCGAGTGCACGCACGGTCGCCACGCCCGGGTGCGCCCCGAGCCGGGCGAGCGCCCGGGCCTCCCGCTCGGCCCGCCGGAGCCGTTCGATGCTCCGATCACCGGGACCGGACGTCGGGTCGAGGACCTTCACCGCGACCCAGCGACCTCGACGGCGGTCCCGGGCGACCCAGACCGTCGCGCTCCCGCCCCGGCCCAGCGGCCGTTCGAGTCGCAGGTGGGGCGGCAGGTTGGCCGGGCGTCCCGCTCCTGGATCGTCCACGATGCGAACCTAGGCGTGGTGGTCACGGCCGTCACCGGGGAGCCGGACCCGGGTGCCGGGCCGGGCCGGCTCGCCTAGATTGGGCCCGTGGCGACCGGCGACGTTGGCGAGATCCCGACGAGCGACCTGCACGACGACGCCGCCGCCCGACTGGCCGCCCGCGATCTGCGCTACACCACGGCCCGGCGAGCGCTCGTGGACGTGCTGGCGGTCGCCGATCGGCCCGTGACGCTGCCGCAGATCCTGGCGGCCGACCCCGGGCTGTCGCAGTCGAGCGCCTACCGGAACCTGGGCGAGCTGACCCTGGCCGGGGTGGTGAGCCGGATCCTCGTCGACGACGGGTTCGCCTACTTCGAGCTCGCCGAGGGGCTCCGACACCACCACCACCACGTGGTGTGCACCACCTGCGGTCGGATCGACGACTTCACCGCGTCACCGGCGCTCGAACGTGAGCTCCACCGGACGCTCACGCAGGTGGCCGACGGCACGGGCTACGACGTCGCCGACCATCGCCTCGACCTGCTCGGAACCTGCGCCGACTGCCGCTGAGCGGCTCGGCGCCGAGCTCAACCCGGCGCCGGGTCGGTCCCGTCGAGCAGCTCGTCGGCGAGCTGCCACGGGTCGGCCGACCGTTCGGCGAGCCGTTCGAGCGCCGCATCCCACTGAGGCCCCCGGCACCGCTCCTCGGAGCGTTCGACGAGTCGGGCGACGATCACCGCCCGCAGCTCGTCCCGGTCCCGGCGCTCCCGTCGGGACCGCAGCTCCCCCGTGGCGAGCAGGTGCTCCCGGTGGGACCGGAGCGCGTCCCACAGCGCCCCGACACCCGCCCCGGTGGTGGCGACGGTCTCGACGACCGGGGGGACCCAGCCCGTGGGACCCCGCAGCGACAGGATCGCGGTCAGGTCGCGGGCGGCATCGGCGGCACCCGGACGGTCGGCCTTGTTGACCACGAACACGTCGGCGATCTCCAGCAGGCCGGCCTTGGCGGCCTGGACCGCATCACCCCATCCGGGGTTGACCACGACCACGGTCGTGTCGGCGGCCGCGGCCACGTCCACCTCGACCTGACCGACCCCGACCGTCTCGACGAGGACCCACCCGTACCCGGCCGCGTCGAGCACGCGCACCGCCTCGGGCGTGGCGACCGAGAGTCCACCGAGGTGGCCGCGGGTGGCCATGGAGCGGATGTACACCCCCGGGTCGAGCACGTGGTCCGACATGCGGATCCGGTCGCCGAGGATGGCGCCGCCGGTGAACGGCGACGACGGGTCGATCGCGAGCACCGCCACGCCCACGTCGTCCTGACGGATCCGGCCGCAGAGGGCGCTCGTCAGGGTCGACTTGCCGGCGCCGGGCGCCCCGGTGATCCCGACCGTGGCGGCCGAGCCGGAGCGGGGGTGCACCTCTCGGGCGACCGCCCGGGCGGACGGTCCGCCGCGTTCGACCATCGACAGCAGCCGAGCCAGGGCGGCGCGGTCACCATCGACGGCCCGCTGCAACAGCGCCGGCGGGTCTCCCCCCGACGCCGGAGCGGTGCTCAGAGCGACACCGCCGTGCCCAGCTCGGCACCCTCGTCGGGCTGGACCACCGACGTCACGCCGGGGACCCGATCCTTCACGATGCGCTCGACCCCGGCCTTCATCGTGACGGTCGACGCCGGGCAGCTCACGCAGGCGCCGCTCAGTTGGACCGTGACCACCCCGGACTCCTCGTCCACCGACAGCAGCTCGATGTCGCCCCCGTCGGCCTGGATGGCGGGACGGATGATCTCGATGACGGCCTCGACCTCTGCGTGCACGAACGTTCCACCTCGAACTCGACGCGGCGCCGGGCGCCCGTCGTCGCGGTCTGCGACTTCGTCAGCCTACGACCCGGCGCACGTCGGCGCCGAGGCCGCACAGCTGTTCCACCAACCCGGCGTACCCACGGTCGACGTGGTGGGCGTCGGTGACCACGGTCTCGCCCGCCGCTCCCAGCCCGGCGACGACCATCGCGGCGCCGGCGCGGATGTCGAGCGCTCGGACCTCGGCCCCGCTCAGGCGCTCGACGCCCCGGACCACGAGGTGGTGGCCCTCCACGCTGATGTCGGCACCCATCCGGGCGAGCTCGGCGACGTAGCCGAACCGACCGGTGAACACGTTCTCCGTGGCGAAGCTCGTCCCCTCCGCCGACGACAGCACGGCCACGAGCATGGGGAGGTGGTCGGTGGCCAACCCCGGGTAGGGCAGCGTCTGCAGGTCGGTCGCCCTCGGTCGGCCCTCGCAGGTCGCCCACAACCCACCCGGCTCCGGCGCCACCCGGATCCCCATGGATCCGAGTCGCTCGATGAGGACACCGAGCTGCCCGGCATCGGCCCCCCGGAGCGTGATCGTCCCGCCCGCCGCGCCCAGCGCCGCCAGGTAGGTCGCCGCCTCGATCCGGTCGGGGATCACCGAGTGCTCCACCGCCCGGAGCTCACCGACGCCGGTGACCGTGATCGTCCGGCTGCCCGCGCCCAGGACGTGGGCGCCCATCCGGTTGAGGAAGGCCGCCAGGTCCCAGATCTCGGGCTCCTGGGCCGCGTTCAGGATCGTCGTCTCGCCGTCCGACAGCACGGCGGCCATCAGGATGTTCTCCGTGGCGCCCACGCTCGGGTAGTCCAGTCGGCACACGCCGCCGTGGAGCCGGTCGACCCGCGCCTCGATGACCCCGTCGACCACCTGGTGGGTCACGCCCAGCTCCTCGAGCGCTGCGAGGTGCATGTCGACCGGCCGGGCGCCGAAGTCGTCGCCGCCCGGCAGCGGAAGTCGCACCCGACCCGTGGAGGCGAGCAAGGGGCCCAGCACCGCCGTCGAGGCCCGCATCCGCGCCACCAGCTCGGCCGGGGCCTCCGGGACAACGTCCTCGGGCCGGGTGATCTCGATCGCATCGTCCTCGCGCCGGCGGACGGTGCAGCCGATGGCCTCGAGCAGCTCGCTCATGGTGTGCACGTCCGCGATGTCGGGAACGGTGCGCAGGAGGTGGCGGCCGGGCGCGACGAGCGTGGCCGCCATCAGCTTGAGCGCCGAGTTCTTGGCGCCGCCGATGGTCACCTCGCCCTGCAGCGGACCCGACGGCCGCACGATCAGCCGTGACACGGCGACCACTCTGCCACCACCTAGGCTCCTCCGCCGAGCGACGGAGGGAACGTGGGCCGCAGCCGACAGGTCACGACGCTCGACACCGCCGGGCTCGATGCCCGCCTGCGCCCCCGTGACGACCAGCTCGTCCTCGAGGTGGCCGACGGCGGAACCGGGACTCCCGGCGAGCGGGGCGAGCGGGTGTTCACCGGCATCGAGGGCCCGTTCCGCAGCTACGAGCGTCGAGTCGCGTGGGCCCCGGCCGAGGCCGGGCACCGCGTGGAGGAGTCCGCCACCTGGCACCTGGCGTTCCCCTACTGGCGACGACTCTACGAACCGCTCATCCGGCGCAGCGTGCTCCGGCCGCTGCCCCGCGGCGCCCGGACGTGGTGGCTGTTCCCGGACCGGCTGTCCCCCGACCAGGCGACCGTCGTCGCCGCCATGGCGCTGTTCAACGTCGTCGGCGGGATCATCTTCGGGATGCTCACCCAGGTCACGACCTTCGTGAGCGCCGACCTGGGCGACGGCTCGGCGAGCCAGCAGACCACGATCTTCGCCATCGTGCGGATCGGCACGGTGCTCACGTTCGTGGCCCTGGCCCTGACGGACCGGCTCGGGCGACGGCGGATCGCCCTCTGGTGCTGTTGGATCGCCGCCGCCGCCACGCTCCTCACCGCCCTGGCCCCCTCGCTCGCCGTCTTCACCGTCCTGCAGCTCGTCGCCCGCAACGTCTCGATCGCCGCCCTGATCGCGATCGACACGATCGTCGTCGAGGAGCTGCCCCCGGGATCCCGCGCCATGGCCGTCGGCCTGGGCACGCTCGCGTACGGCCTGGGTGCCGGGGCCCCGGTCCTGTCGCTCCCGCTCGCCGACCTCGGGCCGGGTGGCTGGCGGCTGGTCCTCGCCGTCGGTGTCGTCGCGTTCCCGCTCATCGCCAGCGGCGCCCGGCACCTCCCCGAGAGTTCACGGTTCCGGGCCGAACGGGAGGTCCGGCACGCCGCCCCTCGACGACGGATCCGCGGCTCCCGCTTCGCCCTCCTCGCCACGCTGTTCGTGCTGGTCAACGTGTTCGTGGCGCCGGCCTCGCAGCTGCAGAACGACTACCTCCGCACCGAACGGGGGTTCAGCGGCCTCACCATCACCATCCTGATCCTGGCGACGAGCGTTCCGGGGGCGATCGGGGTCATGGCGGGCGGCCGCCTGGCGGACACCCGCAGCCGACGGTGGACGGTGGTCCCGGGGCTCCTCGCCACTGCCGTGTTCGGCTCGGTCTTCTACTGGCTCGCCGGACCGTCGATGTGGCTCAGCGCCCTGCTCGCATCCGTCCTCGGTGCGCTGACCATCGCACCCCTCGGGGTCCTCGGTGCGGAGCTGTTCCCGACCGGGCGTCGCGGGGGCGCCCGCGGTGCGCTCAACGTGGTCGCCGTGGCCGGATCGGTCTCCGGTCTGCTGCTGGCGGGAGCACTCACCGACCGATGGGGTTTCGGTCCGGCGTTCAGCCTGCTGGCGCTCGGCCCGCTCCTGGCCGCCGCCTGTGCCCTGTGGATCCCGGAGACGAGCGGTCAGACGCTGGAGGAGCTCAACGAGCCCTGAGCCCGCCCGTCAGGTCGAGCCGAGCAGGATGCGGCGGGCCTCGGCGAGCTCGGAGATCCGCTCCGCTGCCCGGTCGTCGCGGGCGCCGTGGTCCGGATGGGCGTCGCGGAGCCGACTGCGGAACGCCTGCTGCACGTCCCGACGGCTCGGCACCCGGCCTCCGCCCCGGAGGTCGAGGACGCCGAGCGCCCAGGCGATCGGATCCCGGAGGGCCTCGACCGAGAGCCCGGTCGATCGTCCCGACAAGTGGGCGACGAGCGCCGGGCCCGGCCCCGCGCCCCAGCCGAGTCCGACGCGCACCGCATCGAGCACCGAACGCCGGACGGACGGGACGGAACGCCCGGCCGCGTAGATCGCGCACAGGACGTGCTGGGCCGGCGTCCCCCGTTCCTCCTCCAGATCGAAGCGGAGCGCCCCCGAGTCGTCGGCGACCAGGCGGTGCGTGCACGGCTGGAGTCCGACTCGGTCCACCTGCAATCGGTGACGCAACCGGGGCTGGGAGATGCGCCGCCCTCGCTCGAGTTCGGCCAGGAGGCGCCGGGCCTCGGCGTCGAAGTCCTCGTCCAGCTCCGGGCCGAAGGCCGCAGCGATCCCGGCGAGGAGGATCCCGCCGTAGCCCGGGGCCGGGTCCGTCGGCAGGTCGAGGAAACCCAGTGCGACCCTCCGGGTGGGCGCGACCGGCCGGGAGTAGAACGCCTCCATCGCAGCCAGCAGCACGCCGCAGCGTACCGTCGCCTCCCGCCGGGCTCCCGGTCGACCCGGTGCCGAGGCTCAGACGTAGCCGGCCAGCACGTCCCGAAGCTCGGTCGCGAGCTCCACGATGCCGTCGTCGTCGGCGGCCTCGGCGCCCTCGGCGTGCAGCTCGTCGACCAGCTCGTCCACCAGCGCCACGAACGACCGCCAGTCGACCGAGGAGAACCCGAACGGTGGCGCCATCCTCGCGACGTCGGCCCCCGCCTCGTCGAGGGACACGATCGCCCGGGCATCGTGGGGGTCCCGGGCCAGGCTCCTCGCGGCGGCGTGGAGCCGGTCGAGCACCCGGTGCACGGCGATGCCGTCGTCGGAGGAGATCACCTCGTCGGAGTCCTCGGGATCGGGCAGCGCCTCGAGGATCGCCTCGACCTCCTCCTCATGCTCCTCGTAGACCACGAGGTCGCCGTCCTCGTTCCACTCGTAGGGCACCTCGACCGAGGTCAGCGCCTCGGCCAGCTCGGTCTGGAACGCCACGGGCCAGCCGCCCACTGCGTAGACGACCCGGGCGGCCCCGCCCGACAGCGCCGGCGCCGCCACGGTGACCACCTCGTCGACCAGGATGTCGACGTCGTCGGCGTCCTCGGCGTGAACGGTCAGGGTCGTGCCCTGCCACGCGTGCTCGATCCCGGCGGTGTCGAGCAGCGACGCCAACAGCGCCCGGGACTCCCCCGCCCAGGGGGCGCAGTCGTAGTCCACCCGGTCGTCCCCCAGACGCCGCCGGAGCCGCTCGTCGTGGTCGGGTCCCTCGCCGCCGGTGTCCGCAACCACAACGGGAGTCTCGCGCACCGGGGTGGAGGGGCCGGCACGGACGGCCCGGTAGGATCACCGGATGCCTGATTCCACTCCCGACCGCAACCTGGCGCTCGAGCTGGTCCGCACCACCGAGGCCGCCGCCCTGGCCGCCGCCCACTGGGTCGGACGGGGCGACAAGGAGTCCGCCGACGGTGCCGCCGTCGACGCCATGCGCCTCATCCTCGGCACCGTGCGCATGACCGGCACCGTGATCATCGGTGAGGGCGAGAAGGACGAGGCGCCCATGCTCTACAACGGTGAGGTCGTCGGTGACGGTTCGCCACCCCAGGTCGACATCGCCGTCGACCCGATCGACGGCACCACCCTCACCTCCAAGGGTCGAGGCGGCGCCGTGGCCGTCATCGCGGTCTCCGAGCAGGGGACGATGTTCGACCCGGGCCCGTGCGTCTACATGGAGAAGATCGCCGTCGGCCCCGACGCCGCCGGGTCGGTCGACCTGCGGGCGTCGGTCACCGACAACCTCCGGGCCGTGGCGGCCGCCAAGGGGATCGACGTGACCGAGGTGACGGCGACGGTCCTGGACCGCCCCCGCCACGACGACCTCGTCGCCGAGATCCGAGATGCCGGGGCCCGGATCCGGCTGATCGGGGACGGCGACGTGGCCGCCGCCATCGCCACGGCCTGGCCGGAGTCGGGTGTCGACATCCTCTTCGGGATCGGCGGCACCCCCGAGGGGGTGATCGCCGCCGCAGCGCTGAAGTGCATGGGCGGTGAGCTCATCGGGCGGCTCTGGCCTCGCGACGACGCCGAGCGGGCGGCCGCCGTGGCCGCCGGCTACGACCTGGACCGGGTGCTCGGCACCGACGACCTGGTGGCGGGCGACAACTGCTTCTTCTCGGCCACCGGGATCACCGACGGCAACCTCCTGCAGGGCGTCCACTACGACCGGTCCGGGGCGACGACCCAGTCCCTCGTCATGCGGTCCCGCTCGGGGACGGTGCGCCTGGTCGAGGCCCGCCACCGCGCCGACAAGATCGTCTCCTGAGCGCCGTGGCTCACATCGTCGAGGTCGAGGACCTGAGCCGCAGCTTCGGGGAGACCCGGGCGCTCGACGGCGTCAGCTTCACGGTCGAGGCCGGGACCGTCCTCGGACTGCTCGGTCCGAACGGCGCCGGCAAGACCACCACGGTCCGGGTGCTCGCCACGCTGCTCGCCCCGGACGGCGGCCGGGCCACGGTGGACGGCCACGACGTCGTCGCGGACGCCGATGCCGTGCGCTCCGCGATCGGGCTCACCGGACAGTACGCCGCGGTCGACGAGAAGCTCACCGGCCACGAGAACCTCTGGATGGTCGGACGCCTCCTGGGCATGGACCGCCGGGCCGCCTCGGCGCGGGCGGACGAGCTGCTCGCCCGGTTCCGCCTGAGCGATGCCGGGGCGCGGGAGGTCCGCACCTACTCCGGCGGCATGCGCCGACGCGTCGACCTGGCCGTGAGTCTGGTGGGACGGCCACGGGTGCTGTTCCTCGACGAGCCGACCACCGGCCTGGATCCCGTGAGCCGCATGGAGATGTGGGACGTGACCCGGGAGCTGGTGCAGGACGGGACGACCGTGCTGCTGACGACCCAGTACCTCGAGGAGGCCGACGAGCTGGCCGACCGGATCGTCGTGATCGACGCCGGACGGGTGATCGCCGAGGGCACCGCCGACGAACTCAAGGACCGCACCGGGGCCCGGACGCTCGAGGTGGAGCTCGACCAGCCCGGTTCGCTCGAGCGGGCCGCCGCCATCGTCGCCTCGATCCGGACGTCCGCTGCGGTCCGTACCGATGCGGATGCCTGCCTGCTGTCGGTCACGGTCGACGACGACACGGCGCTCGCGGCCGAGGTGATCGCCGCGCTGAGCAGTGCCGACCTCGCCGTCGAGGACTTCCGGCTCGCCCGACCCAGCCTGGACGACGTCTTCCTGGCGCTGACCGGCCACACCACCGGCGAGGTCGCCGAGCCCGAGCCGGCGGCGGGTGGGCGCCGGTTCCGCGGCCCCCTCCCCGGGGGCGCCGACGAACTCCTCCCCCACGACACCGGGGCCGACCGACCCGCCGGGGAGCGCCCGTGACCGCCACCACCACCCACCAGCGGCCGCGGGGGCTGCGAGCGGTCGTCCACGACGGATCGATCCTGACCTGGCGCAACCTGGTCCAGCTCCCCCGGACGCCCGAGCTCCTGTTGTTCACGCTCATCAAGCCGGTGATGTTCGTGTTGTTGTTCACCTACGTGTTCGGCGGCTCGATCGGCCAGTCGCTGCCGCCCGGGTTGAGCTACGCCCAGTTCCTGATCCCCGGGATCATGGTCCAGACCATCGTGTTCGGGACGTCGGCCACCAGCGTCGGGCTCGCGGACGACCTCCAGAAGGGGCTCGTCGACCGCTTCCGATCGCTCCCGATCGCCCGGAGCGCCGTGCTGGTCGGCCGCATCACGGCCGACACCGTGCGACTGTTCCTCGTCGCCATCGTGTTGGTCCTCGTCGGGTTCCTCGTCGGGTTCCGGTTCGAGGCCGGGATCGGCTGGGGGCTGCTGATGGTCCTCACGGCAGTGGCGTTCGGCTTCGCCATGAGCTGGATCATGGCGTACATCGGGCTCAGCGTCCGCGACGCGGAGACCGCCAACACGGCCGGGTTCGTGTGGCTGTTCCCCCTCACGTTCGTGAGCTCGGTGTTCGTGCCGGTGACGTCCATGCCGGGTTGGCTGCAACCGATCGCGCGCAACAACCCGGTGACGCTCCTGTCGAACCTGCTCCGCGAGTTCACGCTCATCGGCCGTCCGCTCGCCGGCACCGTCGCCCCGGTCGTCGCCTGGATCGTGGGGCTCACGGCGGTCTTCGGAGCGCTCGCCGTGGCCAAGTACCGCAAGGTCTGAGCACACCCACGCCGGGTCGGCCGGAGGGCTAGCGTCGCCGCCGTGGAGTTCGACGAGGATGCACCACTCGATGCCGGTCAGGTGGACGACCGCCGGGGCTCCGGGGGCGGCCGCGGAGGCGGCGGACTCGGGGGTGGACTGGGGGACCTGCTCGGCGGCGCCCTCGGTGGCGGCCGCGGCGGCCAGGGAGCACCGGGCGGCGGACTCGGCGACCTGCTCGGCGGCGCCCTCGGC
>CAYMKW010000052.1:0-18484 GCA_964391365.1 uncultured Microthrixaceae bacterium
CGACCGGTCGTTCGTCGTGGCCGAACGCGGCACCACCCACGAGGCGATCCTTCGGGCCTCGCTCGAGATGGCGAGGGCGCTCGGCTGCCGGTCGGTGGCCGAGGGCATCGAGACCGAGGCCCAGCTCAACCTGCTGCTCGGGCTCGGGGTCGACTACGTGCAGGGCTACCTGACCGGCAGGCCGATGCCCGCCGCCGAGTTCACCGACCACGCCCTCGAGCGACTCGGCGTCGCCTGAGGGACCGAGCGGCACTCAGGCCCGGGCACCTCGCAGGTCGACGACCCGCAACTCTGGGTCGGCGTCGATGTCGGCGTCGGTGAACCGCAGCGGCCGCAGCTCCCGGTCCGCGTAGGCGCGAGCGCCGTCGGCGTGGTGGGGCGACTCCGGGTCGCCCGACTGGCCGTAGGCCAGGACCCCCCGTCCGACCGGCCCGTCGGCGGTGACCTCGATGGCCGCCAGGAAGCTCGTGCCGTAGGTGACCTGGTATCCGCCCCGACCGAGCCCCGTCCGGTCCCGGCCGGCCACCCGGGGCGGCGCCGGCGCAACGGGTTCGAGCGACGAGGCCGGGAGGGCGCCGACCGGACCGAGCACGTTCATCACACCCTCACCCTCGCCGCCGCCCGGGACCGGCACGCGGGAATCGCCCCGGGCAGCCCACTGCACGTCGCCGAGCGGGGCGTCGATCGCCACGCCGGCCTCGGCGAGCACCCGCACCGCGTGGCCGACCGCCCGGAGGATCGGGTCGGCGGACGGGTCGTCGCTCGAGGGGCCGGCGAGGCCGCGCGGCGTGGCCACGGGGTCGTCGGCGTCGAACGCCTCGGCGAAGAGCGGCCCGGAGCGGCGCAGGTCGGCGGCTGCGAACGAGTCGGCGAACTCGCGCCACAGCGCCGCACCCCGGGAGGCGAGTCCGACCCGTTGGTCCCAGGCGAGCAGCACCTCGGCGACGGCCGACGGATCCACCGGGTGGCCCTCGACCCGGTACGGCTCGGCGCCACGGAGACGTTCGACGACCGCATCGAGCAGCAGTGCCGCGGTGCCGGAACCACCGTCGTAGACCGCGTCGAGCAGGTCGTCGAGCACGACGTCCCCCCGCTCGGCGAGCTCGCAGGCCTGCACCAGGTTCTGGCGGGTCCTCGGGGATCGACCCGTCCGCTCCAGGCCGCAGAGGACCGGGAAGCCCTCGAGCGGCTGATCCGGATGGGTCAGCCAGTGCGAATCGTTGGCGTTCACCACGAGGTCCCGCCGGGACAGTTCGGGTAGGGCCGATGGCGGCTCGAGCCCCGGCGACCGGGCGTCCGGGTGGTCGAGCCAGTCGTCGTCGGGGTCGCTCCCGTCGAGCATCGCGATGCGGAAGTCGAACATGAGCGCCGCCACGGGGTCGGCGTCCAGTCGGGCGCGGAACCGCTCCTGGGCACCGACGCTCAGCCGGGGTGTGGCCGAGGCATCGGTGTACCAGACGTCGCCCGAGGCGTCGGTGGCGAGGGTGTTGACCCACGGCAGGGCGCCCACGGTGTGGAACACGGACCGGAACTCCGCCAGCGAACCGGCCCGGTCCATGCCGACGAACTGCTCCAGCACTCCGACGTTGTCCAGGTTGGCGTCCCGGTAGGCGAAGCCCACCTGCTCGCCCCAGCCGAGCATGGGGACGTTGAGGACCGGGCCGTGGTGGGTCGACCAGAGCGTCCTGGTGACCGGATCGGCGCCGAGCACCTCGACGCGGTGCTCCTCGGAGCGCATGGCCCGGTGCTCGTCACCGTGGCGGTAGACCGTCGGATCGTCCGGGTGGAGGTCCAGTCGGTAGACGGTGAAGCGGTGACCGGCCGAGAACGTGTGGGTCCAGGCGACGTGGCGGTTGCATCCCATCTGCACGCCCGGTGTCCCGAGCAGCGATACGCCGTAGACGTCGAGCTCGCCGGGGATCCGGAGGTGGCACTCCCAGAACCGGGCCTCGCCCGCCCACGGGAAGTGCGGGTTCGACAGGATCATCCCGTGCCCCGACGCAGTGACGTCGCCGCCCAGCGCCCAGCCGTTGCTCGCGATCGACGGAGTGCCGAGGGCCTCGATCGGTGCGGGCGGGTGGGGACCGTCGGGACCCGGGGCCCGGGCCCGGCCGATCAGCTGGACCAGGTTCCGGCCCGACCCCATCAGGGCCACGTCGCCGAGCCAGGCGTACACGTCGAGTTCGTCGACCGGGCGGAGCCACGTCGCCCCGCGGCACCACTCGGGCAGCCTCCACTCGCCGGCGTCGGCCTCGGCGAGCGCACGGTTGATCCCCGCCGTGTAGCCGGCGACGAGCGCCCGCACCCGGTCGGACTGGGCGTCGCGGAACGATTCGGCCCGACCCGTGAGGTCGAGCACCCGGTACCCCAGGTCGGCGGCGACGAGTGCACCGTCCCGACCGGGACCCCAGTGGGCCGCTCGTTCGCCGCGCACCTTGACGATCTGGTCGAGGATCGTGCCCAGGTGGTCCCGTGAGCACGCCCAGCCCTGACCGAAGCCGAGCGAGCCCCAGTCGGCGGCGTCGATGTGGGCGACGCCGTGGGTCGTGAAGCGGATCCGGGCCTCGTACCCGCCGTCGTCGACCAGTCCGTCGGAGGTGCCGGTGGTCGTCATCGCTCAGCGCCAGCCGATGGTCTTGAGCAGCCGGAGCGACCGGGTCATGACGTCGGCGAACCCGGCGTCGCCGAGACGATCGAACGGCGGTGCCAGGTTCGCCAGGCGTTGGGTGGCGACCGTCTGGGGCTCGGTGTACCTGAGCAGGCCGTGCGCGCCGTGCCGGCGACCGACGCCCGAGTCGCCGACGCCGCCCATCGGGGCGTCGATGCTCCCCCAGGCCGCAGCGAACGCCTCGTTCACGTTGACCGTCCCGGCCCGGAGCTCAGCGGCGACGCGTCGGGCCCGCCGGGTGTCCCGGCCCCAGACGCTCGCGTTGAGGCCGTAGCGACTGTCGTTGGCCCGCTCGATCGCCTCGGACTCGGTGGCGAAGCGGTAGAGGGCGACGACCGGGCCGAAGGTCTCCTCGCGGTGGCACTCCATCCCGTCCTCGACCCCGTCGAGCACCGTGGGCTCGAAGAAGAACGGGCCCAGGTCCGGCCGGGGCCGACCGCCGGAGAGCACGGTGGCACCGCGCTCCACCGCGTCGGCGACATGGGCGCTCGTGACGTCGAGCTGCTCGGCGGACGTGAGGCTGCCCATCTGGTACGAGAAGTCGAACGCCGCACCGATGGGCAGCGACCGGACCCGGTCGACGAAGCGCCGGGTGAACTCCTCTGCGATCGACTCGGCCACGTAGAGGCGCTCGATGGAGATGCAGAGCTGACCGCTGGAGGAGAAGCACGCCCGGACCGCCCCCTCGACCGCCCGGTCCAGGTCGGCGTCGTCGAGCACCACCAACGCGTTCTTGCCGCCCAGTTCGAGCGAGCAGTCGACCAGGCGCCGGCCGGCCTCGGCGGCGATGTGGCGGCCCGACTCGGTCGAACCCGTGAACATCACGAAGTCGGCGGCGTCGAGCACGGCCGGGCCGATCGACGACCCGCGTCCGAGCACGATCTGCCACAGGTCCTCGGGCAGGCCCGCCCGGCGGGCCAGGTCGAACGCAGCCAGGGCCGTCAGCGCCGTCTGGTTGTCGGCCTTCTGGACGACCGCGTTGCCGGCGAGCAGGGCCGGGATCGTGTCGCCGGCGCCCAGGCTCAGCGGGTAGTTCCACGGCGAGATCACGCTGACGATCCCGACCGGGTGGTGCAGTTCCTCGGCGACGGTCAGGCCGGGAATGAGCCCCTTGCGGCGGGTCGGGGCGAGTGTCGACGGTGCGGTCCGCCCGTAGTACCGGCAGGTGATGGCGATGTCCGCCACCTCCAGGTAGGCGTCGCGGCGGGACTTGCCGTTCTCGGCCTGCACCAGGTCCATGAGCCGCTCCCGCTCGTCGAGGACCAGGTCGTGCATCCGGAGCACGACCCGGCAGCGCTCGGCCACCGGCACGCGGGCCCAGCGTTCCTGGGCGGCCCGGGCCCGCTCGGTGGCTGCGACCACATCCTCGGGGGTGCACTGCGGCAGCTCCACGAAGGGCTCGCCGGTGAACGGGGCGTTCGTCGTGACGGGCGGCGCGTGGTGCGTGTCGGCCACGAGTGCGACCAGTCGGGCGCGTTCGGCCGTGTCGATGGAACCGGGGAACGGCATCGTCGGGCCGTTCGACGACGAGGTCCTCTGGGGTGCGGGTTCGGTCACCGTCACGGTGTTCCTCCGGTGTCTGTCCGCCCGTCCGGCGACGGGACCACCCGATTCTCGCCCCGGGCCGGGCCGGGCGCCAGCGGCCCCGACTACCCTCCGCCGATCCGGGCGCGTAGCTCAGCTGGTCAGAGCGCTTCCCTTACAAGGAAGAAGTCGGGGGTTCGAGGCCCTCCGCGCCCACTGCGTCGAGCGCCTCCACGGTTGCGGGCAGGTTGAGCTCGGGGCCGAGTGCGATCAGGCGGGAAGCAGGAGCTCGGCGTTGCTGACGAAGAACGCCTCGACTGCAGCCTCGCCGAGCGGCTCGATGTCGGCCGCCATCCGACCGATCGGGTCCGTACCGCCCTCTGGGTGCGGGAAGTCAGTGGAGAAGGCGTAGACCTCGGCCAGGCCGTAGCGCTCGATCTGACGGGCCGTGCGCTCCCAGAAGAACGGTGTGACGCGGATCTGGTCGGTGAACACTTCGCTCGGGCGTCGCTCGAGGGCGTCGCGCAGGCGTCGGGAGAGGGCCATGCGATCCTCCAGGAGGTCGACGAAGGGGCCGACCCACATGGCGCCGAGCTCGATGATGCCGACCCGAAGCCCGGGGTGGCGGTCGAACACACCGCCGAAGACCATGCAGGCCAGGTAGTTCTGGGCGGCCAGATGCATGGTCGCGAGCATGTGGGGGCCGACGGGCTCGCCGGTGGAGAAGCTGCCGGGACGCAGCAGGTCGGCATCGGACCAGACGTCGGTGGCGAAGAAGCCCTGCTGGCCGCCGATGTGCAGCGTGACCGGCAGGTTGGCCTCGGCCAGCGTGGCCCACAGCGGGTCGACCTCCGGCGCCGCCGGCGACCGGCCACCCGGGGCGATGCCGTCCTGGATGAACACGGCCCGCGCTCCGCCGGCGGCCACCCGCTCGGCCTCGGCCACCGCACCCTCGATGGTGGTCAGGTTCAGCAGGGCCGTCGGCCGCAGTCGGCCGCCTCCGGCGGCAGTCCAGCGCAGGACGGCGTCGTTGTACTCCCGCAGGACCTCACTCGCCTTCGGGTGGGCGGACCAGGCCGGCATCGCCAGCACCACCTGGGGAAAGATCAGCTGGCGGTCGATGCCCATCACGTCCATCGCAGCCAGGCGACCCTCCGGGGTGGCGGCACCGGGCGCAGCGGTACCCTTGGTGGTCCACACCGACTCGACGCTCAACTCGGGTTCGTCGGTGGCGTCGAACAGGGCGATACCGCTGAACTGCTCACCGAAGCGCATCGTCGCGTCGCCGAACACCTCGGCCCAGCGGGAGATGGGCACCTGGAGGTGGCTGTCGAGGTCGTTGATGCGGCCGTGGACGTCCGGGAGCAGTGTCGCCATCGGCGAACCGTAGTGAGGAGCTCGGAACCGTTCAAGAGCCGCCGGCTGCTGAGCGCCGGCGCCGACCGCGGTTCAGAAGCCGAAGGTCTGGACCGGTCGGGGCGTTGCGGCGATCGGCGCCGAGCCCAGCCCGCCGCTGCTGCGGTCCCCCCAGCAGCGCAGCGTCCCGTCGGTCCGACGGGCGCACGCCGAGCGGGACCCGACCTCGACCGATGTGGCGCCGCTGAGCCCGAACACCGTGACCGGCGCGTACCGGTCGGCCGACGTGCCATCGCCGAGCTGCGAGTTCTGGTTCGATCCCCAGCACCGGACCCCTCCGGACACGACGCCGCAGGTCTGGTACCCGCTCGAGGACAGCGACGACACGCCACTCAGCCCCGACACGGCGGTGGGCGCCGTTCGGAGCGTCGACGTTCCGTCACCGATCTGGCCGTACGCGTTGTCGCCCCAGCAGCGGACGGCCCCGCCTGCCACCTGGGCGCAGGTGTGGGTGAATCCCGCCGCCACGCGCGTGACACCCGACAGCCCCGTCGCCGTGACGGGGATCGAGCTGGAGGCCGTGGCGCCCTGGCCGAGCTGGCCGAACAGCCCGAACCCCCAACACCGGACCAGGCCGCCGGCCACCGCGCAGAAGTGCTCGACACCAGCGGTCAACTGCGTGACGCCGGTCAGCTCGTCCACGGTGACGGGGGACGTCTGGAGGCCGGTGTTCGTCCCGTTCCCGAGCTGGCCGGAACTACCAGCACCCCAGCAGCGGACGGTGCCGACCGACAGCAGTGCGCAGGTGGAACTGGCGGAGGCTGCGACGGCGACTGCCGTCCCGCCCAACGAGGGCACCGTGATCGGCGTCGACCGGTTGATCCCGTCCGGGTCACCGGTCGCACCGGTGCCGCCACGACCCCAGCATCGGACGGACCCGTCGGCCAGCACTGCGCAGGCGTGTTCTGCACCCGTCGACACCTGCGTCGCTCCGCTCAGGCCGGTGACCGGGGCCGGGGCGATCCGGGACGTGGTCGTCCCGTCGCCGAGCTGGCCCGAGGTGTTGTCACCCCAGCAGCGGACCGTCCCGGAGGCGACTCCACAGCCGAACCCGGCCGGGAACCACTCGCTCAGCGAGACCGTGGACCCTGCGGGCAGCGGCGGACCAGCGACCGGCGTCGCCGCCGAACCGCTGTAGGCGTTGCCGGTGCCGGCCGAGTCACCGAACGACGACGTCGTGCCCCAGCAGCGCAGTCCGCCGTCGATGCGCACCGCGCAGAGGGTGCCGGTCAGGAAGTCCCCTCCGACCGTCACCGAGGAGATGCCGGTGGCGACCGCGGTCGGCGTGGTCCGGGCGGTGACGTCGCCGTCGGCGAACAGGAACGACTTGCCGTCACCCCAGCAACGGAGCGTGTCGGCGGTGTCGACGGCGCAGAACCCGTCGGGACCGCCGGCGAGTGCACCGCTGCGGTTGGCCACGTTCGTGATGGACGCCACGACCGGGGTCGTCGAGATCGTGCCGCTCGTGCCGCGGCCGAGCTGCCCCTCCGAGTCGTTGCCCCAGCAGCGGACCGCACCCGAGGTGTCGTCGGCGCAGGCCCCGAACGCGCCGACCGCCACCGTCCGGGTGCCGCTCAGGCCCGACACCGTCACGGGCACGGTGGAGTCGGTCGTCGTGTTGTTCCCGAGCTGCCCCGAGAAGTTGGCCCCCCAGCACCGGACGGTCCCGTCGCTGCGACGGGCACACGTGGAGGTGTACCCGGCGGACACCTGGGTGACGCCGGTCAGGCCGGTCCCCGGCACGGGCGTGGTCGAGTCCGTGGTCGTCCCGTTGCCCAGCTGCCCCGAGGAGTTCCGCCCCCAGCACCAGACGGTTCCGGCGCTGGCGACCGCACAGGAGTGCTCGAACCCGGCGGACACGTCGATGGTGTTGGTCACCGACGGACTCGTGAGCACGGTCGGCGACGCCACCCCCACCCCGATGACCCCGTTGCCGATCTGACCGGCGAAGTTCGCTCCCCAGCACGCGACGCCACCGGTGGTCAGTCGGGCGCACGCGTGGTCGTGACCGACCGCCACCTCGCTCGCGGCGTCGAACAGGTTGGTCGCACCGGGCTGCAGGATCGGCAGGAACGATTCCGTGCCCCGGCCGAGCTGCCCGAGCGAGTTGTCTCCCCAGCAGTACACGTTGCCACCGCTGTCCACGGCGCACCCGAACCCGTTGCCGACCGAGGCGTTGGCCGTCGAACGCGGCGCGGTGAAGTAGCCCTGCACGTCGAGCACGACGTGGGTCGATCCGCCGAGGTTGCGCACCGACAACTGGTTCGCCGTTCCACGGGACAGCGCCACGGTGGCGGTGTTCGTGATCCCACGTCCGCCGGCGTAGTTGAGCGCGGCCGCCGGGGGCTCCGGGTTGTTCGACGGCCACGCCCGGAGGAAGCCGCTCCCCGTCGGCGCGGCGGCGGTGATCGACACCTCGACGGCCGCCGCGTTGGCCGGGACCTCACAGTCCGACAGGCCACCCTGGCCGGACAGCGCCGAGCCGGTCACTGCGAACGACCGTGTCTCGCCGGCGGCGAGCGGTGTGCGGCCGCCGGAGTTCCTGGTGTCGGCGAACCGGCAGGGTTCCACGGGCACGAACTCCGACCGGGCGCCGGTCGACACGTAGTACCCCTGCACGTCGATGAGCACGTGCGTCCGGGCGCCGAAGACCTTGACCTTCAACTGGCCGTCCCCCACGAAGGCCACCGAGGCGGTGTTGGTGATCCCCTGGGCCGCCGTGAAGTTCAACAGCGTCCCGGTCGGATCACCCGAGGTGTTCGGACCGGCTCGAAGGAACCCGGATCCCTCCGGTGACGCCGCCGTGACGGTCAGTTCGACGGCGGTGGCGTTGGCGGGCACGCCGCAACCGCCGGCGACGCCGCCCTGCGGGGCGACACCGGCCGAGGCGAAGTCCTCGGCGCCGGATCCGGCGACCCGGAGGGTGCGGGTCTCGTCCACCGCGAACGGCGTCGCCGGGACCCCGGCCCGGGTGTCGACCATCCGACAGGGCGTGACCGGCACGTACAGCGGGCCGCTCAGGTCGACGAAGTACCCCTGCACGTCGACGGCCAGGTGGATCGTGCCGCCGAAGTTCCTCACCGACAGGTCCAACAGGCCCGTCGACGCCAGCGGGACGGTGCCGGTGTTCGTGATGCCGGTGCCGACGGTGTAGTTGAGGACCGTGCCCGTGGGCGTTCCTCCGGCGGGCCCGGCGCGCAGGAACCCGTTCGCACCGCTCGGCGTGATGGCGGTGAACGACAGTTCCACGGCCACGGCATCGTCGGGGACACCACAACCGCCGTCGGCCCCACCCTGGGCGGCGAACGCACCGCCGGTCCCACCCACCTGGAACGATCGCACTGCGTCGGGGCCCAGGAGCTGGGACGGCACCGCGGCGCGGGTGTCGACCACCCGGCAGGGCGTCACGGCGATGAACGAGGCGTCGCCATCACCGGCGGCGGCCGGCGTCGGTGGTTCGGCCACCTCGGCGGCGAACCCCAGCAGGGCCCCGAGCAACGCCACCACCACCGCTCCACTCAACGTCCGAACCACCACGCACCTCCGCGTCCCGCGACCCGCTGACCGCCGGCCGTCACCTCCGGGAGTTCCCTTACACGAATCCTGACACTTTCCGGCAGCCGCCGGACGTCGCACGCTCAGATCGGCCCGAGTCCCGTGACCTCGACCGGTGCGGCGTTCACGGTCCCGAAGGGGCTGGTCGTGCCCCGGCCGAGCTGTCCGGAGGAGTTGTCGCCGAAGCACCAAGCGCCGCCGTCCTCGGCGACGGCGCAGGTGGAGTCACCACCGCCGCTGAGCTGACGCACCCGGTCGACGACCGTGACGAGTTGCGGGTAGCCCGGCGCCAGGCTGACGCCTCCACCGAGCTGGCCGGAGAGGTTGGCCCCCCAGCAGAGGCCGAGGTCGACCGACCCCTCACGGGTCACACCGCAGTTGTGGAAGCCGCCTGCGTCGAGGGACTGGAGTCCGGTCGCCGGGACGTCACCGGCCAGCGTGGCCCGCACCACGGTGACGGGGACCGCCGAGTCGACGGTCGTCCCGTTGCCCAGCTGACCGGACGTGCCCAGTCCCCAGCACCGCACCGACTGGTCCGACTGGACGATCACGCACGTGTGGGCATCGCCGACGACGACCCGTTCGGCGACCACACCCGGCACGGTGAGCGGCGTCGACGAGGAGGTGGTGCCGAGCGACACACCGAGCTGTCCGAACTGGTTGGAGCCCCAGCAGCGGACCGCACCCCCGGTCACGACCGCACAGGTGTGGTTGGTGCCGGTGGCGACGTCGAATGCAACGGCGCCGGCGAGGTCGACGACCTGGGGCGTGAACCGATCGAGCGTGTCCCCCACGCCCAACTGACCCGAGCCGTTCTCACCCCAGCAGGCCAGTTGCGAGCCGTCCTGGGGCAGGAGGGCACTGAGCACGCAGGTGTGCAGGGCGCCGGCCTCGACGTCGAGCGGGACGAACGGCAGGGTCACGTTGGCCGGCAGGTCGACCGGGGAGAGGAAGTCGCCCTTGCCGACCTGGCCGCGGTCGTTGCGGCCCCAGCAGCGCAGCTGGTCGTTGGGGGCCAGGTCGACCACGGCGCAGGCGTGGGATCCGCCGGCATCGACGTCGACGACGGCGGTGATCCCGGTCACCGGCCCGGGGAACCTGCGGGTCGTGGTCGTGTCGTCGCCGAGCTGACCGAACTGGTTGGATCCCCAGCACCGCAGGTCGGCGAAGGTGAGCGGGCCCGTGTCCGTGAACGTGGCGCAGGCGAAGGAGTTCCCGGCGCTCACCGCATCGGGGACCCACTCCGGGGACGGCGAGTAGTAGCCGAGCACGTCGACGATGTAGTGCGACTGCGGCGAGTAGTTGCGGACCGCCAGGTCGACCAGTCCCGACCGCGACAGGGCCACGGTGCCGCTGTTGGTGGTGTTCTGGCCCGGCCCGAAGTTGAGTGCGGCCGCACCCGGCTCGGTTCGGTCACCCGGCCAGAGGCGGGAGAAGCCGACACCCGTGACGTCGACCGCCGTGAGCGAGACCTCGACCGCTGTCGCATCCTCCGGGATCGTGCACCCGCCGGCGGAGCCGCCCTGCTGGGTGAACCCGGGACCGGCGCCCCCGATGCGGAGCGGGCGGGCACCCGCCGCGCCGAGGGGGCTGCCGGAACGGGTGTCGACCAGTCGGCACGGGGTGACGGGCACGTAGAGCGAGCCCTCGAACGGGATCCAGTAGCCCTGCACGTCAGCGAGCAGGTGCGCCGTCCCACCCAGGTTGCGGAGCCTCAGATCGGCTCCCACCCCGGCGGTGATCGGCACCGACGCCGTGTTGGTGACCCCCTGGCCGGCGACGTAGTTGAGCACCGTCGCGTTCGGCTCCGTCTGGCCGACCGGCCAGGAGCGCACGAAACCCGGAGCGGTCGTCGCCGTCGCCGTGAGCGACACCTCCACCGCCGTCGCCTCGACGGGGATCGCACACCCCGTGGGCACACCGCCCTGGGTCGAGAACGCAGCCCCGGTTCCGGCCACCTGCAGGTCGCGCGTCTCGCCGGGCGCGTAGGGAACACCGGACTGACCGTCGCTCACGCGGCTGTCGGCGATCCGGCAGGGGGCGATCGGGACGAACCGCGCGCCGGACCCGTCGGACTCGTGGTACCCGAGGACGTCCACGATGAGCTGGGCGGTCCCGCCGGCGTTCTTCAGCCGCAGGTCCAGGTTCCCGGCGAGGGCGAGCGGGACCGAGACCGAGTTCGAGATGTTCCGGCCGCCGGTGTAGTTGAGGACCGTCGCGTTGGGCTCGGGCTCACCGACCGGCCAGGCCCGCACGAACCCGGCCGTCGCCGGCTCGACCGCCGTGATGGTGACCTCGACCGCCGATGCTCCGTCGGGGACCGAGCAGCCCCCGGCCGTTCCACCCTGGGCGGCGAAGGCGGCACCGCTCCCGGCGACCTGCACGTCCCGGACCGCACCCGGGCCGAGCGGCGTCGGTCCGCCGGGGGTCGCCCGGGTGTCGAGCACCCGGCACGGCTGGATGGGCGTGTAGGTGGACCCGGAGGTCCCGTAGGCGGCCGCGGTCGCGGTCCCGAGTCCGGCGAGGGCGACCTGCACGATGGCCACCACGCCGGCCAGGACCAGCACCCCGGCGAACCCGTGGCCTCGCTCGTTCTCCCGTTCGTTCCGCCGCTGCGCCATCGGGGTTCCTCGCATGCCCTCCAGACCCACTGACCGCATCACGATGACAGGTTTCGGCCGACGGTGCGGCGCAGGCCCCGTGGGGCGGCGTCTCAGTGGTCGGCGACGAGCCGGTCGAGGAGGGAGGTGAACCCGGCCGACGCCTGGGCGACCGTCAGGTCACCCCGGGCGTGGGACAGTCCGAGCTCGGTGAGCGCCCCGAACAGGGCGACCACGAGCGCCGGGGTGAGCGCCACCGCCAGCGAACCCTCGTCGTCCAGCGCCTGCAGACCGGCACGCATGCTCTCGAGGCCGATGGATCGGTCCACCTCGTGCCAGCGGTCCAGGCCGAGCACCGCCGGCCCGTCGGCCGAGGCGATCTGGCGGTAGTCGGGGCGACCCATGTACTCGATGCAGGCGCGGGCGCCCGCCAGGATGGCGGCCCGGGTCCCGTCTCCGGCCGCGGCGGTGGCGGCCTCGTTGACGGCGGCGTTCAGTTCCTCCTCCACCTCCGTGAAGACGGCGGCGAACAGGTCGGCCTTGTCGGCGAAGTGGTGGTAGAGCGCCCCACGGGTCAGGCCGAGCTGGGTGACGAGCTCAGTGGTGCCGGTGGCGGCGTAGCCGTGCTCCGCGAACGAGGCCCTGGCGGCGGCCAGGATCGAACGGCGGGTCTCGGCGGCTTCGGCTGCGGTGCGACGCACGTGGGAGGCTCCGGTTCGTTGACGGACACCCGAGACTTACATACTCATTGCAGGTTTGTCAAGGCGGCCGACTGGGCCTCAGCGAGGGCCCGGTCCGCCTCCTGCAGCGCTGCCAGCTCGTCCTCCGCCACCGGCAGGTCGGCGGCCGGAACCCAGCCGTTCTGGGCCACCACCACCGGCACCGCCGAGGCGGCCTGCAGATCGTGCCAGACGCCCCGCACCCACACCTGCGCCGGAACGGCCCACCAGGTTCCCGACACGAACGCATCCACCAGATCGGCGACGGCGTGTGCGGTGACCACCTCGGTCGTGCGACCGGAGGTGAAGTTGGTGAAGTACGGCTTGATCGCCACGCGGAGGTCGGCCGGCAACGACTGGACGAAGACCCATGCGGCCTCGACGTCACCGGAACGGATGGTCTCGAGCAGCGTGGTGCGGGCCGCGACGATCTCACCCGGCAGGTCGGCGAGGGTCCGGCCTGATCGCAATCCGTCCACCACACCCCGGACCGCATCCGGATCGACTCCCCGCACGTCGACCGCCGACCAGATCGGCACCATGTGGTCGCCGTGCTCCCCCAGCACCAACGCACCCACGTCGCGTCGGCTCACCCCCAGCTCGGCCGCCAGTTCACGACGCAGCCGCAGCGTGTCGGACCAGGCCGCCGCGCCGAGGACCCGTTCGGGCGGGAGGTGCTCGGCCAGGATGCGGACGCCCAACTCCACCGGGTTCGACTGGACGATGACGATCGGTGGAATGCTGCGGTCGGCCAGACGCACGGCGTAGTCCCGGAACACCCCGGCGTTGTGGGCCGCCAGCCCGGCCCGATCCACCACCTCGCCGGGATCGATCGAGACGGTCCGACCGGCGAGCATCACGACGAGATCGGCGTCGACACCCGCGGGGTCGAAGGCGAGTTCGATCCGAGGGGCCCGGTCGGCGAAGGCGTCCTCGAGGTCCGAACGCAGCCCCCAGAGCTCGTGCTCGCTCGCACCCCCCGAGTGGCCGACCAGCTGCAACCGGTCGGACGGAAGGACCGTGTGGCGCTGCAGCAGCTGAGCCGCCAGCTGTCGCCCACACGCCCCGGCCGCTCCGACGATGGCGACGTCCATTCCACGGGTCTACTCCACGGCATCCTCGGCCGGCCGGACCCTTCACGTACCGGCGCGACGATCGGCGTCCGAGGAATAGCGACGGTCGACGAGTCGTTCCGGAGGCCGTGACGGCGACCCCTCTCCCGACGCCGGAACCGGGTGCCGAAGCAGCGTGGGTGGAGCACCACCTCGGACGACTCACCTCGATGCCGGTGCGGGCGAGCGGCAGCCACCGGGGCGGGCAGTCGGCTGCCGACGAAGCGCTGGCCGCCTTCGACGTGACGGGGTACGCAGCGACCCGCTCGCTGGTCGAACCGGTGGCGTACCGGGGCGCCTCCGGCCTGTCGCCGTGGATCCGGCACGGCCTGCTGCCGCTGCGTCGGGTCTGGGACCACGTCGGGGGCGGCCCCGCCCGCGACGTGGAGCGGTTCCGCGACGAGCTGCTCTGGCAGGAGTACGCGCGCCACCTCCACGCCCGCCTCGGGGATCGGACCCGCTGGTCGCTGCGCGGCGAACCGGAGTCAGGGGCCGACGAGCGGTGGTCCGAGGACGAGCGGGAGATGGCCTGCGTGGGCACCGAGCTCAGGACCCTCGAGCAGGACGGTTGGGTCACCAACCAGTCACGCCTGTGGCTGGCATCGCAGTGGAGCGTGCGGGGGCGGCGACGCTGGCAGGCGGGCGAGGACCTGATGTTCCGTTCGTTGCTCGACGGCTCGCGGGCCGCCAACCGGCTCGGCTGGCAGTGGACGAGCGGCGCCGGAAGCGCCAAGCCCCATGTGTGGACCCGCGACCAGGTCGAGCAGCGGGCACCGGGCCGCTGCGCCGGGTGCGCGCGACGCGACGACTGCCCGGTCGAGACCGCCCCGCAACCGGGCCACCTCGACGAGACGGTCGACGGCGGCACGGATCAACTGCTGCGCCGCGACGACGCCCCCTGGATCACCGCCGGCCCGCAGGCCGCAGAACGCAGCGGTGGCGACCCACCCGACACCGTCTGGGTGACCGCGGAGTCACTCGGCGACGACGACCCGGCGCTCGTGGCGCACCCCGACCGGCCCGCCGTGTTCGTGTTCGACGAGCCGTTGCTCGCACGACTCCGTCTCTCCGGCACGCGACTGGTGTTCCTGACCGAGTGCCTGGCCGATCTGGCCACACGCAGGCCGGTCGAGGTGCACCTGGGCGACCCGTCCGAGGTGCTGCGCGACCGTCACGTCGCCACGACCGCAGCGCCGGTCCCGGGCAACCGTCGACACCGGTCCCGACTGGGCGACGCCGTGGCCGAGACACACCCCTGGCCCTGGCTGGTGGTTCCCCACGACGGGTCGGTCCGGTCGTTCAGCGCGTGGCGTCGCCGGGCGGTGCTCCCCGGGGCGGCACCGACGAACCGCCGATAGGGTCCACGCCGTGAGCACGACGGTCGCCCTGGTGCAGTTGCGATCCGACGACGACGAACCCGCCGACGGGCGGATCGACCGGGCCCTGCGGCTCACCCGGGACGCCACCGACCGGGCCGACCTGGTCGTGCTCCCCGAGCTGTGGGTCAGCGGCGCCTTCGACGTGACCGCCGCCGGTCGACTGGCCGAGCCGATCGACGGCCGGCTGGTCGGACGGTTCCGCCACCTGGCGGGGGAACACTCGACCTGGATCCACCTGGGCGCTGTGCCGGAGCGCGTCGGCGACCGCACGTACAACAGCTCCGTGGTGGTGGCACCCGACGGGAGCGTCGCCGCCGTCTACCGCAAACGTCACCTGTTCGGCTTCGACGGCGGCGAGACCACCCTGATGACCGCCGGCGACGACCTGGTCGTGCTCGACACGCCGCTGGGTCGCACCGGCCTGGCCACCTGCTACGACCTGCGGTTCCCCGAGCACTTCCGGGACCTCGTCGACCTGGGGGCGACGACCTTCCTGATCGCCTCCGGCTGGCCGGACCGACGCATCGAGCACTGGCGGGTGCTGCTGCAGGCCCGGGCCATCGAGGACCAGTCCTGGGTCGTGGCGTGCAACGGGGTGGGCACCCATGCGGGTGTCACCCTGGGCGGCAGGTCGGCGGTCATCGACCCCCTTGGAACGGTGCTGGCGGAGGCCGGCACGGACGAGGAGGTCCTGTTGGCCGACGTCGACATCGATCTCGCCACGACCTGGCGAGGCGAGTTCCCTGCGCTCGACGACCGCCGGACCCGACCCGACTGACCCCGGAGCTGACATGTACGACCTCGTCCTCGACTCGCTGCGACGCCGCATGCGGGCCATGCACTCGCTGTACCACGACGCCACGGCGTCGATGACGCTCGAGCACGTCAACCACGTCGAACGCGAGGGGGTGCTGCCCATCGCGTTCTCGCTGTTCCACTACACGAACATGGAGGACGCTGCGTTCATGGTCCTGTCGGGAGTGCCGCCCGTGTGGAACGGGGCGTGGCAGGAACGGGTCCGCATGGCGATCGACGACCACGGCAAGGAGCGCACCGTCGAGGAGATGGTGCACCAGCGCGTCGGCGACTACGAGGCGTTCCGCGAGTACCAGCGGACGGTCTTCGACCGGACCGAGGCGTGGCTCGAGACGCTGGAGGGGCCGGAACTCGACGAGGTGCTGGTGCCCCGGCCGCTGCCGCCTGTCGTGGCGAACACCTACTCGGCCCGGGTGGCGGGCCCCGAGGGGATCCGACGCCTGGACGGGATCGAGTGCTGGCTCTACCAGCACGGCCTGCGCCACATGGGTGAGATCGAACTGGCCCGCGGTTTCGTCGGCCTGCACGGGATGACGTCGTGAGCGCCGCTCCCGGAGCCCGCCGGGTGGCGCTGGTCCACGACGCCTCGGCGTACGTCGGCCCGGCGCTCTGCCGGTGGCTGGCCGCTCACGACCACGACCTGGTCGTGGCCGATCCGGCCGACGGACTGGTCGACGAGCTGCGGGGCGTCGGTGCCGAGGTCGCCGTCGTCGACGGGGCGTCGAACCCGTCCCGGCCGGGTGCGACCGACGCCCTGGTCGCTGCGGCCCGCGAACAGTTCGGTCGTCTGGACGCAGCGTGCGCCGCGTCGGGGCGGATCGTCGTGGGCCGGTTCGTCGAGGACGCGACGATCGAGGACTTCGATCAGGTCGTGCAGGGTTGCATGGAGGCCCCGTTCCGGTTTCTCAAGTCGGTGGTGCCGGCCCTCGTCGAGCACGGCGGCGGACAGGTGCTGGTGATCACGAGCGCCACCGCGGGCCGGGCGACAAAGGGTGCTCCGCTGTACTCGATGGCGCGGGCCGGCGCGACCCACCTGGTTCGCAACGTGGCCGCCGAGGTCGCGGCCCGGGACGTGCAGGTGAACGCCATCGGGACGAACTTCATGGACTTCCCCGAGTTCCGGGCGGCCACGGGAGCCGACGACCCCGAGGTCCGGGCCCGCATCGAGGCCGCCGTCCCCATGCGCCGGCTGGGCACCATGGAGGAGTTCGCAGCCATGTGCGGCGTGTTCCTGGACGGCACCAGTCGGTTCACCACGGGTCAGTTCCTGTCCTACGCGGGCGGATGGTGAACGACTCCCTGCCGACGCAGCTCGCGGAGTTCGAGTCGGCGGCAGCCGGACGGCTCGATGCGATGGCGCTCGCCTACTACGCGGGTGGTTCGGGGGATGAGCACACGCTGCGTCGCAACCTGGGCGCCTGGGCTGAGCTCGACGTCTGGCACCGGGTGCTCGTCGACGTCGGCGGCCGGTCGACGACGACGACCCTGCTCGGCGTCGACCTGCCGGCGCCGGTCCTGGTGGCACCGACGGCCCTCCACCGGCTCGCGCATCCGGAGGGTGAACTGGCGACGGCCCGGGCCTGTTCGGCGACGGGCACACCGATGGTGGTCTCGAGCCTGTCGTCGACGCTGCTCGAGGACATCTGCGGGGCCACCCGGGCGCCCGTGATGATGCAGCTCTACATCGGCGAGCACCGGTCGGTGGCCGAGGCCCTGGTCGCCCGGGCCGAGGATGCGGGCTGTGTCGGCATCCAGCTCACGGTCGACACCCCGGTGTGGGGCGAACGACACCGCGAGGCGCGTACCGGCTTCCACCTGCCCGACGGGATCGACGTGGTCAACCTGCGGCGGCACGCTCCCGAGGCGGCAGCGGGCGCGTCCGGAGGCATCGGCGAGGTGCTCGGCTGGACGGTGTCGCCGTCGATCACCTGGGACGACCTGCGATGGCTCTGCGAACTCACCCGGCTCCCGGTGATGACCAAGGGTGTCTGCCGGGCCGACGATGCCCGCCGGGCCCTGGACGCCGGGGCCGCCGGGGTCGTCGTGTCCAATCACGGCGGCCGGCAGCTCGATGGCGCGCCGGCGACGGCGGTGGCGCTCGGTCCGGTCGCGCGGGCGGTCGCAGCGGCGGACCCCGCAGCCGCCGTGCTGGTGGATGGGGGCATCCGGACGGGCACTGACGTGCTGCGGGCGCTGGCCCTGGGCGCCACGGCGGTTCAGATCGGCCGCCCCGTGCTGTGGGGACTCGCGGTCGCGGGACAGGATGGAGTGCAACGAGTGCTCGAGCTGCTCGTGGGCGACCTGGACCGTTCGATGGCGCTGGCGGGGTGCCCGACGGTCGACCACATCACCGAGGATCTGCTGCACGGCTGACCGACCACCTCAGGACGAGTCCTGGCCCCGGCGCCCGTGTCGTTGCGAGCGGAGGACGAGCCCCCTGGGCGTCGTGAAGGTGAACCGCTGACCTTCGGCGGCCGACATGGTCCACCCCCGCCGGTGCACCACGCCGTGGTGGTGTCGACACAATGAAGCAAGGTTCGACAGGTCGGTGCCACCGCCGTCGGCGAAGCGGACGACGTGGTGGGCGTCGGTCCACGATGCAGGCGCCCCGCAGCCGGGGAACACGCAGCCGCCGTCGCGGGCGGCCAGGGCCCGCCGCTGGTCACGGGTGGCGAACCGGACCGAGCGGCCCAGG
>CAYMKW010000053.1:0-18027 GCA_964391365.1 uncultured Microthrixaceae bacterium
CTGCCCCGAGGGCGATCGCGACGGCCACCACCGCACCCACCGCGGGCACGGCCCGCGGGGACCGACCGGTCCGGGCGCCCTCGGCGTGCCGTGCGGTCCGCGGCGACAGGTCGAGCGACGGCGCACCGCCCAGTTCCTCGGCGTCCGGGGACTCGGGATCGTCCGAGACGGGCGGCGGGTTCACAGCCACCGGCGGTCCTGTTCGTCAACGACCTCCGAGGCCCGCCGGCCCCGACGGATGATCCACGCTGCGTAGGCGGCCACGGACGCGAACGTACCGAGCCAGGCCGCCACGATGTACGCGGTCTCGTTCACGACACGCTCCCCTCGGCCCGGCGCTCGGCGATGGCCTCGTCCAGACTCCGTTCCTCGGCTCGTTCGGTCAGCCACGCCAGACGGAACCGGTGGATCAACAGCCAGGCGAACAGCACCAGGAACACCGTCAGACCCAGGTAGGCGGTGAACAACTGCGTGCCCTGCATCTCCGGGTCGACCGTCCCGAAGATCGTCTTCTCCTGGTGCAGGCCGCGCCACCAGTCGACGGCCTTGTGCGTGATCGGGATGTTGACCACCGCCAGGATGCCGATCACGGCGCTCACCGTGCCCCGGGTGCGGACCGAGGTCGGGATGCGCCGGACGGCCAGGTACCCCAGGTACGTGAGGAACAGGACCGTCGTCGTCGTGAGCCGGGGCTCCCAGCGCCAGAACACCCCCCAGGTGATCCGCCCCCACAGCATCCCGTTGAAGATGGTGAGGGCGAAGAACAACACGCCGATCTCGGCGGAGCTGGCGGCGAGGAGGTCCCAGAACTCGCTGCGCTTCCAGAGATAGGCGACCGAGCCGACCGCCGTCACGATGAAGGCGACGTACGCCGCCGACACCGTCGGTACGTGCATGTAGAGGATGCGGATCGTCTCGCCCAGCTGGGCGTCGGGCGGGGTGATCCAGAGACCGAACACGACGAGGGCGGCGATGCCCACGAGTGCGGTCCAGCCCAGCACCCGGGTGGCCCGCGAGGACGTGGTCGCCGGCGCCGGCGGACGGCCGGGGGCGGAGGCCCCCGACGGGCTGAGCGTTCCGTCGATCGTCACATGTCCTCCATCAGCGGGCGGAACAGGAGCGCTCCGAGACTCAGGTACACGACAGCAAAGATGCCCAACATTGCTGCCCACGGCCAGCCGGGGCCAGCCGAGCGCCCCAGTGCGGCGTCGAACGCCCCCGTGGCGCCGATCAGCACGGGCGCCAGCAGGGGGAGCAGGAGCAGGGGCAGGAGCGTCTCGGCACCCCGCAACCGGAGGCCGACGATGCCGTAGGTGGCCCCCGCCCCGGCGATCCCGAGCGTGGCGAGCACGACCGTGCCCACCAGGAGCACCCACCCGCGCAGCGTCGTGTCGTAGAGGACCGCGACGGCGACCAGGAGGACCGCCTCGAGTGCGACCAACTGCGCCGTGATCGCCGCCACCTTGCCCAGGTAGACCGACGCCGGCGACAGCCCGGACAGCCGCAGGGCGTCCAGCACGCCGTCCTCGCCCTCGACCGAGAAGCTGCGCTGCACCACGAGCACGCCGGCGAACAACACGATCATCCAGAACAACCCGCCGGTCGCCCGCTGCAGGACCCCGCGGTCGGGGTCGAGCGCGAAGGCGAACAGGAGCACGCAGAGGAGGGCGAACGGGAGCACCTGGCCCAGTCCGACCCGGCTGCGCCACTCGAGCCGCAGGTCCTTGCCCGCCACGAGCGCGGCGTCGCGGATCACGACGACCCACCACCGGCGACCACGACCGCGCCACCGGCGATCGTCACGACCCGGCCGGCCACGGACTCCGCCCGCTCCAACTCGTGTGATGCGAACAGCACCGTGGCGCCGGACGTCGACGCCTCGGCGATCAGGTCGTCGACGACGTCACGGCCGGCGGCGTCCAGACCTGCGTGCGGCTCGTCGAGGAGCCACAACTCGGGGCGTCGGGCCACCATGGCCGCGAAGCTGACCCGCCGCCGCTGCCCGGTGGAGAGCGAACGCACGGCGACCTCGTGCAGCCGATCGGGAACGCCCAGCCGCTCGAGCGCCGCGTTCCCGTCGGCGGTCGACGCGCCGGCGGCCCGGGCCCAGAACCGGACGTTCTCACGAACGGTCAGCTCACCGTACAGATGGGTCGCATGGCCGAGGAGCCCGACGCGGCGGCGCACCGCCGCCGGGGTCGCGACCAGATCGACGCCGAGCACCCGGGCCGTCCCGGAGGTCACGGGGAGCAGTCCGGCGCAGGTGCGCAGCAGGGTCGTCTTGCCCGCACCGTTGGCGCCGCGGACCAGCACCACCTCACCGGCGTCGACGTCCAGGTCGACACCCGCCAGCGCCGGGAACCGGTCCACGAGGGCGACGGCGCCTCGGAGGTGGACGACGGGTTCGGGGGCCATGGTGCGAGCGCTCGGCCGTCGGGGCGGCACCGCCCGTGCCGAGCGGACCCAACCTACCGGCTGCCCCCGTCCGGGGACCACGCCGGGGCGACGACACCGCCGGGGCCGCACCCGGCGCCGAAAACGGCGCCGCCCCAGCGAACACGGTGGCGCCGGAAACGGCGCCGCCCCAGCGAATACGGTGGCGTCGTGGTCTCCAAGGTCCTCGGCGCCGTCGGTCGGCTCATGGTCGCCGCCGGGCTGTTCCTGCTCGGCTTCGTCGCCTTCCAGCTGTGGGGTACCGGGATCCAGGAGTCGAACGCCCAGGACTCGCTCGTCGCCGGACTGGTCCCGGCGGGCGACTCCGATCCGTCGACGGTCGATCCGGCGGCGGTCGCGGCCCAGCTCGGCGCCGTCGACCCGGTCACCGCCCCACCGCTCCCGCCACCGCCGGTCGGCCAGCCCGTCGGCTTCATCGAGATCCCGGCCATCGAGTTGACACGCGTGGTGGTGGAGGGCGTCTCGAAGGCCGAGCTGAAGCAGGGACCCGGCCACTACCCCGGCACGCCGCTCCCCGGGCAGCCCGGCAACTCGGGCATTGCGGGCCACCGGACCACCTACGGCGCGCCGTTCAACCGGATCGACGAGCTCGTTCCCGGCGACTCGGTCGTCCTCACCACCCCGCAGGGGCGGTTCGTCTACCGGGTGGTCCCCGGGCCCGCCGGGAACGGGCAGGCCTGGTACACCGTCGACCCGTCGGATGTGTCGGTCCTCGCCGACGTCGGCGACGACCGCGTGACGCTGACGGCCTGTCACCCCAAGTACTCCGCCGAGCTCCGGATCATCGTCCACGCGGTGCTCGAGACCCCGGTCGCAGCGGCCGCACCGGCACCGACCGTGCCGACCGGCGTGGGCGAACAGGCGGGGGCTGCGAGCGATGCCGATCTGGGCGGGGATCCCGATGCCCTGCTGCCCGCGGTCGCGTGGGGCGGGGCCGCGCTCCTGGTGGCGATCGGGGCGTGGCTCCTGGGCCGGGTGTGGCGGCCGGTCCCCGCCTACCTGCTGCTCACCCCCGTCGTACTCGGGATGGTGTGGATGTGTTACACGTACCTCGACCGGTACCTGCCGGCCCTGTGACACCGATGCCGGCTGCTCCCGGATCCGTGACCGACCGACCGTGCTGAGATCCGCCGCGGTCCGGGTCGGCCTGCTGTTGGTGCTCGTCACGGCCGCCTCCTGCTCCGGCGACGAGTCCGCCACGACCACCACTGCGGGCGACGCGCCGACGACCGCGCCCCCCACGACGGCGCTGAGCGGACCGCCGGTGGAGGCCGTGGCCGAGGGGCTCCGCTCGGTGCGGGCCGGCCAGTGCTTCTGGCCGCCACGGGACGACCCCGGGGCCGAGGACGCCGCGGTCTGGATCGTCGACTGCTCCACGCCGCACCGCCACGAGGTGCTCGACGTGCTCGTCTACGACGGGCCGGTCGGCGACGAGGGCCGGTACCCGGGGAGTGCGTTCATCCAGGAGTGGGCGGACGAACGCTGCGTCGAACGGTTCGAACCGTTCGTCGGACTGCCGTGGAGCCGGTCCGAACTCGACCTGATGATGTGGTGGCCGTCGGCGGCGTCCTGGGAGCGGGCCGACCGTGAGGTGGTGTGCGCCGTGTTCGACCCGACGGGTGAGTACACGACGGGGAGCTTCCGGGACCGGAGGCGCTGACGGGCCGGGGCCGGTCGACCTCGGAGGTCACGCCCCCCGGAAGACCGGCGGCCGTCGGTCGGCGAACGCCCGGCGACCCTCGACGAGGTCGTCCGAGGCCCAGGCCCGCTCGAACGCCGCCAGGTACCGGCCGTCGGGGTCGAGTGTTCCGCCGTCGAACTCGAGCAGGTCGCAGCCCAGCTTGGACCCGGCCAACGACAGGGGAGCGAGTTCGGCGACCTGACCGGCGAGCAGGCGAGCCGCCGCCAGGACGGTGCCGCCGGGACCGAACTCGGGGTCGACCTCCACCAGACGGTGGACTGCCCCCAGGCCGAACGCCCGGTCGGCGTCCAGCGGATCGGCGGTCAGCACCATGTAGCGGGCGGTCGACGGGCCGAACACCGCCGCCAGCCTGGCCACGGTCCAGTGGTCGACCATCAGTCCGAGGCGGGCGACCGGGACGGCGAACCGAGCATCCGGAGTGGCGAGCCGGAGGTCACAGGCGAGCGCCAGTTGCACCCCGAGACCCATGCACGATCCGGCGATCGCCGCGATCGTCGGGACCTCGATGCCGGCCAGTCGGTCGAGCACACCACGGAGCGTCCGGGTGAACGACAGGTCCTCGAGCTCACTCAGGTCCGCACCCGAGCAGAAGTGGTCGGCCGTCCCCCACACCACGACCGCCCGCGGCTCGTCACCCTCGAGCAGATCGATGGCCTCGTCGAGTTCCTCGAGGGCGGCATGGTTCAACGCACCGCGACGCTCGGGTCGGTCGATGGTGATCAATCCGGTCGCGGTCTCGTGGTCGTGGGTGTAGGAGATCGTGGCCACCGGGGCCTCCTGTCTCGTGGGGAACGGAACGTCGATCGCGGTGCCGCCGATCTCAGCGGCCCGTCCAGTTCGGCGGCCGCCGTTCCAGGAAGGCCGCTACCCCTTCGGACGCGTCGTCGAGTTCGGCCGCCACACCCAGCGCCGGGTGCAGCAGGTGGAGCGCATCGGCAGCGGCCAGGTCCCAGACCCGGTAGAAGCTGTCCCGTCCCAGGCCGAGCACCGCCGGACTCTTGGACGCCAGCGTCGCAGCCAGCTCCGCGACCGCGTCGTCGAGCCCGTCGACGGGGACGACCGAGTGGACGAACCCGATCCGATCGGCCTCGGCCGCACCGACCCGCCGGCCCGTCATCATCAGCTCCAAAGCCCGCTTCGGGGGCATCGAGCGACACAGGGGCACGGTGATCATGTAGGGCCACAGCCCCACGTCGACCTCCGGGGTGCCGAACACGGCGTCCTCGGCGGCCACGACCAGATCGCAGCTCAGCGCCAGTCCCATCCCGCCCGCCAGGCACCAGCCACGGACCCGGGCGATCGTCGGACGTCCGAGCGACCAGAGGTCCTGGAACAGCGCCGCCAGCTCACCGCGGGACCGGTGCAGTTCCAGCGTCTCCCCGCCGACCATCCCCTCGAGGTCCGCACCGGCGCAGAACGCCTGGTCCCCGGCGCCGGTGAGGACGACGACCCGGACCGAGTCGTCGGCCCGGACCCGGGCGAGGCACGCCCGCAGCTCGCCCACCACCGGCCAGCTGAGCGCATTGCGGCGTTGGGGGCGGTCGATCGTGATCGTCGCCACGCCATCGGAGAACTCGTAGCGGACAACTTCGTCGGCACCGTCGGACACGACCGGCACGCTAGTTTCCAGAGGTGGCACTGATCCCCACCCTCCTCGCGATCGGGGTCGGTGTGGCGCTCGGCCTCAAGTGGGGCGGCAGCATCGCCAACCTGGCGGACTGGCGACCACCCCTGTGGGAGGCGCTCCTCGTCGGCGTGGTCCTGACGATGCTCCTCTTCGTCGTGCCGTGGTCCGGATGGTTCGTGTCGCTGGTCGCCATCGTCGCGACCGGATCGCTGTTGGCCTTCGCCGTGGTGAACCTGCGGGTCGGCGGGATGGTGCTGGTGGCGGGAGGCCTCGCCCTGAACCTGCTCGTCACCGTCGTGAACTGGGGCATGCCCGTGTCGGCCTGGGCCCTGCAGACCTCGGGTGCGATCGAGGACGGCTCGATCGAGGGGATCGTGCTCACGGGCGGTCGACGCCTGGGCGGGTTCCCGGTCGTCCTGGGTGGCGTCATCCCCCTCCCGTGGGGGCAGGTCGTCTCGCTCGGCGACCTGGCCGTGCTCGCCGGTGCCGCGCTGGTCGTCGCCAGCATCATGCGCCGCTACGAGGTCGGCGGTGGCTTCTCCCCGGGGCCGGGACCCGGCTACCGACGACGGAGCGCAACCGGCTTCGGTGGACCCCGCGACTACCGCGACGCACTCGACGCGCTCGGCCGGGGGCCGGCTCCACGCCGCGGACCCGGTCTGCACCCGTCACGTCTCGACGAGCGGTCCAACCGGCGTCGCCCTCCCCGCAGCTCGCGTTCCTGATCCACCGGGCCGGCGCCCGGCGAGGAACCGGGCCGGCGCCCGGCGAGGAACCGGGCCGGCGCCCGGCGAGGAACCGGGCCGGCGCCCGGCGAGGAACCGGGCACCCCTCCCCGGTGACAACCGAGACCGGCTGCGCTTGGATGGACCTCGCCGACGTCAGCCGTCGGAGACGCAACCCGACCAGGTCCGCCGGAGCGAGCTCCGGACCCCCCGGACCAGTCGATCGCCGGCCGTCAGCCGGCCTGCGGGACCGACCCGGCCCCGCTCCCCGACCCCACCCCACCAGGAGGTGGCCCGTGCCCAAGCTCGGCCTCGACCCCGAGGCGCTCTCGGCGCTCCAGCGCCAGTTCAAGGCGGACTCCGACGCCATCAAGTCGCTCACCGCCAAGCTCGACGGCCTGCTGAAGGCCGCCTGGTGGGAGGGCCCCGACGCCACTCGCTTCCGCAGCGACTGGGACGGGGTCCACAAGAGTCAGCTGGCCCGGATCTCCGCCGAGCTCGACACCGCCGCCAAGAACGTGGCGACCAACGTGGCCCAGCAGCAGCAGGCATCCTCCGGCTGAGCCACGTGGAACTCCGGTACCGGGTCCTCCCCTCCCTCCCCGGGCCGGAACCGGGTCCGGGCGTCGACGCCTCCGTCGACCTCGGGCCCGGTGCCACGGTCGGCGACCTGGCCGAGGCCCTCACCACGGTCCTCGGTCGGGTCGCCGACCACACTCCCCCGCTGCGCCAACCCACGATCCGGACGATCGGTGCCAACGGGGTGACGCTCGCACCCGGGCTCGCCGCAGCGACCTGCGCACCACGCTCCGGATCGAGCGTGACGGTCGTCGAGGCCGACGACTCACCCACGCCGCCCCCACTCCGTGCGCCAGCCACCCTCGAGCCGTTGCGTCGCCTGCGGCCCGGCCCGCCGATCGTCCTCTGCTACGGAAGCAACCCGGTCGGGCCCGGTGACGACGGCGTCGGCTGCGCCCGATCCACCGATGTGGCCGCGTCGATCGAGGTCGGCCGGGAGATCCGGGTCGTGAGTGCCGGCTCGACACACCGCTTGGAACTCGACGGCATCCCCGTGCTCGGCTCCGCCACCGCCCGAACCGGCACCCTGCTGCGCATTGGCGGCCACCTCTGGGCCGTGCGGGTCCTGGGCGATCTCCGACCTCCCGACAGCCCGCCCGTGATCGTCCACGACGGCCAGCGGCTCGTCTGGCCGTCACCCGGTGACATCGACGACCGGAACGAGCCCGTCGTGGTTCCGGCGCCACCGTCGGATCGTCGGCCACCCGGGTTCCAGCTCCTCAGCACCGCCGTCCCACTCCTCCTGGGGCTGGTCGCATGGTGGATCACGGGCAGCTGGACGCTCGCCGGATTCATGGCGGCGAGCGTGATCTACGTGATCGCCTCGGCACTCGAGGCCCGCCGGGAGGCCCGCCGCGACCGCAGGGCGAACGCGACTGCGTTCGAGGAGCGGCTCCGTGCTGCAGCGGGAGAACTCTCCGACCGGGCCGAGGCGTGGCGCGACCGGAGTCGGAGGGCGTGTCCCGACGGTGAGGACCTGATCCGACTCGACCCACCCCCCGCCTGGACCCGTGCGGGGCCGCGACTGGACCTCACGGTGCGGGTGGGCACCCGAGTCGATCGGGCACCCGTGCCCGTCCGACTCGCCGACGACACCGGGACCGCAGCGGACGACCACGTCGCGCGTGCCGTCCGAGCCGCTCTGGAGGGTGCGCTCGACGTGACGGTCGACCTGGACGCCGAGGGAACCGTCGCCCTGACGGGCCCGGATGAGATCGTCGACGGACTGGCCCGCAGCATCGTCGTCCAACTTGCCGGCCTGGTCCCGCCCGACGACCTCGAGGTCACCGCGATCCTCGGACCGGAGCGCCGGCACGCCTGGCGGTGGATCGACTGGCTCCCGCACGCTCGTGGAGGCGGATCGGGGGACCGCACGGCCCGGCGGCTCGTCATCATCGACGGCCGCGACGACTCCACACGACAGGACGCGACCGGCCGGAGCGGCGCCCGACCCCGGGACGTCCGCCTCTGGCTGTCTCCCGGCCCGCTCGGCGTTCCCGCCGACGTCGGCGCGGTCGTCACCGTGGAGCCCGGCGATCGGCCGGGACTGGTCACCGCCACCCTGCGCCGACCTCGACGGCCACCGGTCGACTTCGCCCCTCCGTCGCTCGATCACGACGACGCGGAGGCGATCGCCCGGCACTGGGCCGGCTTCGCACCGAGCACGGCCATCGATCGTCTGGGCCCGGGCCCGACCCTGACCGACGTGGTCACGACCTCCGGATCGTTCGACGATGCCGCCGCCTGCGCCGAACGGTGGAGGCGGAGCGACGGCTCGCTCGCGGTCCCCATCGGCACGAGCGACGGAGGCGTGCTCGTCGTCGACCTCCGCCGGGACGGCCCGCACACGCTCGTCGCAGGGACGACGGGGTCGGGAAAGAGCGAGCTCCTGCGCACCGTGCTGGTCTCGGCCGCGCTCCACCACCCGCCGACCGCGGTCCAGTTCCTGCTCGTCGACTACAAGGGCGGGACCGCGTTCGGCGACCTCGTGGACCTCCCCCACACCGTCGGACTCGTCACCGACCTCGACGAGGCGCTCGGCTTACGCGTGGTGGTCTCGCTCCGGGCCGAGCTCCGGCGACGGGAGCGGGCCCAACGAGCGGGTCGGCCCGTGCCCGCGCTCCTCGTCGTGGTCGACGAGTTCGCCACGCTGTCCCGGGAGCTCCCGTCGTTCGTGGACGAGGTCGTGGACGTCGCCCAGCGGGGCCGCAGCCTCGGACTGCACCTCGTCCTGGCGACCCAACGACCCGCCGGCGTCGTGACCGATGCGATCCGGGCCAACACGTCGCTCCGGATCGCACTCCGCGTCGCCGATCCGGACGACAGCCGGGACGTGGTCGGAAGTTCCGCTGCCGCCGAACTGGACCGGTCCCTCCCCGGGACCGCTGTCGTGCGGATCGGGACCGGCGACCCCCGACGGTTCCGGGTCGCCCACAGCGGGGGTCGGCCCGCCGGCGAGCGAGGTCCGGTCAGCGTGCGGCCACTCCACGACGGCGACGAGGGAACGGGACACGACCCGGGTCCGTCCGAGAACGACGCGCTCGGCGCCACCCAGCTCCGGGCGGCCGTGGCGGCCGCCGTCACGGCCGCCGACGACCTGGGGCTCCCGGCAGCCCGGCGACCCTGGTGTCCGCCGCTGAGCGACCACGTGGCGCTCGTCCTGCCACATCCCGACGGCGAGCCGCGTCCGGTGACGGGATCCACCCCCGCCCCGATCGGCATCGGGTTGGTCGACCGGCCCGACCTGCAGCGCGTCGAGGAACTGGTGATCGATCTGTGGCGGGACGGTGGGCTCGTCGTGACGGGAGCATCCGGATCCGGTCGCAGCACCACCCTGGCGGCCGCCGCGGCGGCGGCCGCAGCGATCGGCACGGCAGTCCACGCCGTCGACACGAGCCGGTCGCTCCTGGGTCTGCTCGGCCCCGGGGTGGACGTGGTGGACGGCGACGATCCGGACCGCACACTCAGGATGCTCCGGCGGCTCGCGGAGCCGACACCCGGTCGCGGCCCGGTCCTGCTCCTCGTCGACGACTGGCACGCCCTCCGGGACCGACACGAGCGGGTCAACCGGGGTGAGGCACTGGGGATCGTGTCGGCGCTGGCCACAACGGGTCGACGCGACGGACTGCGGCTCGCCGTGTCATCCCTCAGGCCATCGGACCTCCCCCTCGAGCTCACCGCCGCGAATCCGCACCACCTGCGGCTCCGCCCGACATCGCCGGACGAGGCGTTCCACGGTGCTGTTCCATCCGGTTCCGCCGGCCCCGGGACACCTCCGGGGCGAGGTGTCCTGGACGGCCACCTCGTGCAGGTGGCCGTCCCGCCCCCACCCCATCACTGGCCGGCGGGCACGACGACTCCGACGCCGGCGCTCCCGCGGTCGGTGCCCCCGGGGGACCTGCCCACAGCGGACGGCTGGCGGGTGCCCGTCGGAGTCCGGACGGCGGACCTCGACCCGGCCCACGTGGACCTGTCGGACTCACATCTCCTGGTGGTCGGGCCACGTCGATCCGGCCGGACGACCGTGCTCGAGCACCTGACATTGGCCCTGGGTGCCGCCGCTCCCGGGCGACCGTTCCTGCGGGTGAGCGGGCGACGGGCGGACGCTCCGTTGCGGGCGGCGGACCTGCACGCACACCTGGGCCTGCTGCTCGACCGGGATCGCCGGGACCCACCGCCCCGGACGCTCGTCGTCATCGACGACCTCGACGACCTGCTCGAATCGGGACTCGGACCGGATGCCGCCGACGACGCCGACGACGGTGGGCCACCGATCCCGAGCACGACGGCGTTCGACGACCGACTGTGTGCAGCGCTCCGTCGGCCGGACCTCTGCTGCGTGGTCGCCGTGGTCGACGCCGACGGCGTGGGTCGCAGCTACGCCGAGTCCCCGCGGCTGCTCCGATCCAACCGCCGGGCGCTGCTCGTCGACCCCGACGCCGACGTCCACGCCGCGCTCGTGCACGCCGTCCTGCCGCCGCACGACGAGCTACCCCGGGGGCCCGGGTCGCTCTGGTTGGTCGACGGAGGCCGGTGCGTTCCGGTCCGGGGTGTCGACCCGTCGTGAGCGGTGAGGTCAGCCGAACGCCGGGGGCGGAGTGGCCGGCCCGGCATCCAGCTCCGCCAGGTCGGTCACGGTCACCCACCCGCAGGTGATCGCGTGCGCCGCCAGCCGCTGACGACGTTCGGTGGCGAACTCCGCCAGGTCACCGTGCAGGCCCTGCACGCCGGCACGGGCGAGCTTGAGGCACAGGTTGTCGAGCTTGCGGTGGTACTTCGTGAACGTCCATCCCAGGCGGCGGGCCACGGCCCGTTGGGCGGGCACCCGCCCCTCGTCGGGGTCGAGGAGCAACGGTTCGCAGAGCGCGAGCACGAGCAGTCGCTGCTCCGGGTTCAACTCGATCCACCCCCACTCCAGCGTCCGCGGCCCCGAGCCGGCTGCGCTCGACCCCCGCAGGTCGTGGTCGCGTTCGAGCAGTTCGACCACACCCTCCACCTCGTAGGTGGAGGGTCCGGCGGCGAATCGGACCGTGAAGCGCGGCGCCACGAGGGCCAACGCGGATCCGGGGGCCACCACCGCCGTCGATCCGTCCGGCTCGGTCCGGACCCGGAGCACCAGGCGACTGCCGACGTTGCGGAGCCACCACCGTTCGTCGTCGTGGACGAGTTCGAACACCACCCGGTGCAGGTACGGGTTCTCGTCGATCTCGAGCTCCCCGCTGCGGCCCACCGTCAGACGGTCCAGGACACGGTGTTCCTCGCCACAGAACTCCACCACCAACGCTCCGGCCCGGCCGCCCACCGATCGCCCACGATCCTGATCGTCCACCTGCACACCTCCTCGGCGCCGACCGGTCGCGCCCGGCGCCGGTGGCGGCGCCCGGCATCTCCGGGAGCCAGGCCGGCAGGATCCCAGAGGTCGGTCGGGTCCGGACACGGGCACCGCGACCCGTCGGCGTGTGCCGACGCGTGCGCCCGTGCGGCAGGCTGGTGCGGTGGACGACCGCGAACCCGAGAGCAACGCCGACCTCGACGATCCCGTCGTCCGACGCCGCGAGTCGATCCGCCGATGGGCGGAACTGGGGCAACGGACCGGCTACCTCTGCTTCGCCGCCGGAGTCGCCCTGTTCGTCGTCGCGTTCCTGCTGCAGTTCCCCGGATGGCTGGTCGCCACGATCATCGTCGTCCTGGTCGCCGGGTCGACGGTGCTGCTGCCCGCCATCATCTTCGGCTACGGCGTGAAGGCCGCCGACGCCGAGGACCGTGGCGAGCCGTTCGGTTACTGACCGCCGGACAGCCGGGAGTCAGGCCGGACGGATCCGGGCCTCGACGACCCGCCAGGTCGTCTCGGTCTCGACGCCGGGCCCACCGTCCTCGGGGGCACCGCACGGCGGTGCCGGCAGCACCTCGTCCACCTCGACCACGACGGTTCCGGAGGCCACCGCACCCTCGAGCCGGACCTCGACCGGAGGATCGCCCGGTCGGAGGGGGACCCCGCCGAGCACCTCGACGGTCCGCTCCGAGTCGACCCAGGCCCATCCGAGCGCAGCCAGTCCCTCCCGGTCCGCGACCTGGGCCGGTCCGGGGGGCAGCTGGGCGGCACCCCGACACGCAGCCACCAGTTCCGGCGACGGCGGTGCGCTCCGCCGGAGGAGCTCACCGGCTCGCGCCGGGTCGAGGTGGGCCCAGGCGAGTCCGTCGGGGAAGGTCAACGCCGTGGGGGCGAACCGATGGCCGCCGGTGTGTGAGCACCGGTGCACCTCGGGGCCGCCCGGCCCCGGCACCATGCCGTTGGCGAGCTGGGTCCCGACCGACCCGCAGCACACGTCCCGGCGACCGTGGGTGCACACGAGCACTGCGGGCGGTGCGGCCCGACCGGCCGTGACCCCGGGACCCGATGCGCCGCCGACCAGCCCCTCGACCAGCCCCTCGACCAGACCGGGGACCTCTGCGGCCGGCAGGTCGAACCGTCGCCCGGTGAACGGCGCCACGGATCCGGCCGGACGCTCCCACGCCGTGACGGCGACCCGCCCCGCCGGCGACGCCCCGGTGGGGACCACCACGACGGCTCGCCACGTCCTGCCGTCGGGCCCGGCCGTCGCCGCACCGGACCAACCCAGGTCGACGAACGGCCAGCACCCGGTGGCATCGCGCTCCCACGGCAGCGGGCACTCGACGACGACGAAGGCGTCGTAGCAGCCCGCCGAACCCACCGGGTCGGCACCGGTCGCCCGGCGACGGACGGCGCAGCGCGACGGGCTCGACAACGGATCGTCCGCAGGTCGCAGCTCCACCTCCGCACCCTACGGCGCACCGCGACGGCCTGCGGGCGGCCCCGGCCGGTCCGCTAGCGTGACGGACCGTGGACATCGACCTGACGCCGGCCGACGCACCGTCGCAGCGTCGCGGTGGCCGACTCCCGGCGGCCGAGCGCCGGTCGCAGCTCCTCGAGGTGGCCGTCCGGGTGTTCGCCCGTGACGGCTTCCACGCCACGTCGATGACCGACGTGGCCGAGGCCGCCGGCGTGACCAAGCCGGTGCTCTACCAGCACTTTGGCTCCAAACGGGACCTCTTCGTCGAGCTCCTCACCGAGATCGGCGCCGAGCTGCGGGACACGGTCGCCAAGGCCACCGCAGATGCCGCCGGGCCGCGTCAACAGATCGAGAACGGCTTCCGCGCGTACTTCCGCTACGTCGGCGACCACACCGACGCCTACCGGGTCCTGTTCGGTTCGGGTGCCCGACGCGACCCGGAGTTCGCCTCGTTCTCCCGGGCGGTCGAGGACTCCGTCGCCGCAGTGATCGCCGAGCTCATCCTCGTCGACGGGGAACCCGTCGAGCAGCGGGACCTGCTCGCCCACGGCATCGTCGGCATGACCGAGGCGGCGTCCCGGTACTGGCTCGCCCACGACCGGACCCCCGACGTGGACACGCTCGCAGCGCAGCTCGCCCGACTGGCCTGGTCGGGGATGCGCGGCCTGGACCGAGGGAGCACTCCGTGAGTCGACCCGTCGAAGACGGCTGGTACGAGGTGGTCGTCGAGATCCCCCAGGGCACCCGCAACAAGTACGAGATCGACCACGACTCCGGTCAGATCTGGCTCGACCGGCACCTGTTCAACGCCACGGTGTACCCCGCCGAGTACGGGTTCTTCCTCGACACGCTCGCCGAGGACGGGGATCCGCTCGACGCCCTCGTCCTCCTCGGCGAGCCGACCTTCCCCGGCTGCCACCTGCGGGCCCGACCGGTGGCACAGCTCGAGATGACCGACGAGGCCGGTCGGGACGTCAAGGTGCTCTGCGTCCCGGCGGGAGACGTGCGCTGGGACCACATGTCGGACGTGACCGACGTGCCCGAGTTCCTGCTCGCCGAGATCAAGCACTTCTTCACCGTCTACAAGGACCTGGAGCCCGGCAAGGGTTCCGAGATCGGCGACTGGACCGGCGTGGACACGGCCATCGAGAGCATCGACGACGCCCGGCGACGCTTCGCCGACTGAACGCCTGCGGTTGCACCGGTCCGCCGGGACGCAACGGAACACCGCTAGCGTCAGGATGGCCGGTCCGTCCGGCCTCGAGCCCCGGGAGGCGCCGTGAACACACTCATCCAACTCGTCGGCCAGACCGACCTCACCACCACCAACGACACCGCCGCATCGGCCGGCTTCCTCGCCGGCTTCGGGTTCCTGTCGCTGGCCCTGCTGGTCCTGACCCTCATCGGCTACTGGAAGGTCTTCACCAAGATCGGCCTGCCCGGCTGGATGGGCATCGTGCCGTTCGTGAACATCTACATGCTGTTCAAGGCCCGCGGACAGCGCGAGCCGATCGTGTGGCTGATCCTCTGCCTGATCCCCTGCATCCAGATCATCGGCCTGTGGTTCCTGGCGAACGACACCGCCGAGCTCTTCGGCAAGGGGCTCGGCTGGAAGATCTTCCTGTTCATCTTCCCGGGCCTCTCCCACCTGATCCTCGGGTTCGGCGGCTCGCAGGCCGATCGGTCCATGGTCGCCCCCGGAGTCGGACTGAACGCCTGATCCGACACTCGCGGGACACTCCGGGAACGGGACGGGCCCACGGGTCCGTCCCGTTCCGCGTCCGGGGTCAGGGCGCAGCGGGCTGGCGGGGCACCGCAACCGAGATGTCGGTGCCCCGGACCCGGACCTCCCGCTCCGAGGCCGAGCGGAACGCCGCCTGGTCCTGATCGGTGAGGTTGCGACCGGTGAGGCTCCTGGGCCAACGCCGATCGGTCAGCACCGAGGACAGTTCGATCCCGTAGAGGTAGGTGGCGCTCACCAGGTAGGTCCACGAGAGGAGACCGAGGAAGACCACGAAGACCCCGTAGGTCTGGGAACTGCGGACGATGAACCGGTCCACGTACCAGGTGCCGAGCAGTTGCAGCGCCAGCCAGGAGACGCCCACCAGGGCGCTGCCCGGGAGCAGCCACCGCACGGCGACCCGGCGGTGGCACAGGACGAGGTGGAGTCCGAGCGTGCACAGGGATCCGGCCAGGAACGGTGCGACGACCGCGGCGACCCGGACGACACCGTCGGGCGCCCACCAGAACGTCCAGGCCGGTGCACCGGTCAGGACCAGGCACGCGACGATCACGAGGGCTCCGGGCAACGACCGGAGGCGCCGGATGAACCAGTTGGGCCGGTCGAACATGGGCACGCCCCACACCGTGTTCAACGACTCCTGGAGCATCTCGAGCAGGCCCAGACCGGCCCAGAGCGACACGAGGCTGGACACGACGATCACGGTCCAGCTGCCGCCGAGTTCCTCGGCCCCGCTGCGGATCTGCTCACCCACGACCGGGATCGAGGCCAGGGTCGAGTCGATCAGCCGCCGTTGCAGGTCCGGGTTCCCCGAGAGCACCAGCCCCACCACGTTGACGAAGACGAGCAGGAGCGGGAAGAGCGCGAAGAACCCCCGGTAGGTCAGGAGCATCGCCAGCTGGCCACCCCGGTCCTCGCCGAACTTCTTGAGGACCCCGTGGACGACGGCGAGCGGAGGTACCCGGCGCTGGAGCCCGTCGATCCGGTCGGTGATCCGGTCGATCGTCCGGCCGATCCACTCGATCGGGTTCGACGGCGGCGGGCGTTCGGCGGCGACGACGTCCTCGTCCGGGTCCTCACCGCTCACCGGGCCGACGCTACCGCCCGGCCCCTCATCGGCGGGTGTGCGGTCAGCCGGTCGGGGCGTCGACCGGACGAGAGAATGTTCAAGATCTCCTCCAGACGCTCCGAGGGGCCAGTCAGGACAACCGGAGCAGGTGCAGCGATGGAGTCGAGACGGGCCGAGTTGATCGAGGACCACGTGGGTCTCGTCGACCACGTCGTCTCGCTCGTCGCCCTGGGCCTGCCGTCGCACGTGGACCGGTCCGAGCTGCTGGCCGCCGGACGTCTGGGGCTGGTCGAGGCCGCCGAGCGCTACGACTTCGATCAACCGGTTCCCTTCGCCGCGTTCGCTGCGCCCCGGGTCCGGGGCGCAGCGCTGGACGCCGTCCGCGGCGCCGACTGGACCCCACGTCGGACACGCGCCCTGGCCCGTCGGGTCGAACAGACGCGCCGGGACCTCCAGTCGAGCGAGGGCGGCCACCCGAGCGACGATGCCGTCGCCGAGCAACTGGAACTGCCTGCCGGGGCCCTGCGACGGCTGCGGGATCAGCTCGCCCAGGGCCGGGTCGCACGACTCGACGCGACCCCCGGTTCCGGTCGGCCCACCGCCGAGGTGCTCGACGACCCGTTCGCGGTCGATGCCGAGCAGATGCTGGTCGACCGGGAGTCCAGGCAGGAACTGCGCTCCGCCGTTGCGGCGCTGAGCGAACGGCACCGTCTCGTGGTCACGGCGCTGTACCTCGACGGCCGCACCACCGAGGACGTTGCGGCGCTGCTCGGCGTCAGCAGGTCCAGGGTCTCCCAGTTGCGTTCCGACGCGCTCGGTCGGCTCCGGGAGCTCCTGGCCGAGGGACGGCCCGCCCCATCGCCTGCGGCGGCCCCGTCACGCTGAGCCGACCGGCGACGCACGGGTAGCGTTCCCGCCGTGTCCAGGTCCTTGGCCGAGGTCGACTACTCGGGGTTCACGGTCGCGCCGGCCGATGCGGACCCGATGATCGACCCGGTCGCCTGCCCGCCCATCGGCGAGCTCGTCGAGCCGGCAGGGCAGCCGCTCGCCCCGCTGCCGACAGCGGACGACGAGCCCCTCGTCCCGATCGAACTCCGGGGTGTCCGGACGCTCGAGTGCTACTTCCACGCGGGTTGGGACCACGCCCGGCCATCGACGCTGGCCCGGTCCGGTGTCGTCGACCGGCTCGACGCCGTCACCGACTCGCTCCCCGAAGGGTTCGGGCTCGCGGTCTTCGATGCCTGGCGACCCCTCGAACTCCAGGCCGAACTCCACGCCGCCGCCTACGGCGACGACCGGCTGCCACCCGGGTTCATCGCCGAGCCGGTCACCGAGCCCACGCGCCCACCGGCCCACCTCACCGGGGGAGCGGTCGACCTGACGCTCACCTGGCGGGGGGCTCCGCTCGCGCTCGGGACGGGGTTCGACGACTTCACCCCGGCCGCCCACGCGCTCGCCGAGGAGACCCGGCCGGGACCGATCCGTGACCTGCGGCGACTCCTGACCGCTGCGATGCGCTCCCAGGGGTTCGTCGTGCTCGACCTGGAGTGGTGGCACTTCGAGTGGGGAACCCGCAGGTGGGCGGCCATCCGGGGTGAACCCGCCCGCTACGGGCCCGCCGCACCCGCGACGGGCTGACCGACTTCATCCCGCGGCGCCGAGCCCTCGGTAGGATGCCTCAACAATTCCTCAAGAGGTCGCCCGATTGGTCGACACTCCCCTGAGGAACACGACTCGGCCGCCCCGATGGGGCGGAACGAGGGAGAGGGGTCAGGTGGATACGCCGGAGGGAAGGGCCGGGCGGGAACACAGGGACGAC